>DXBC01000115.1 GCA_019116745.1 Candidatus Lachnoclostridium stercorigallinarum | reverse complement strand
CCGGATCGGGAAGGAGCATCCGGAGGTGATTATGGGACTTCTGGCGGTCTTCTCCTACGCAGCCCATAACTTTTTCTGTTACCAGCAGGTCTGCTGCACCCCGTTTCTGTTTTTGATTCTGGGTCTTTCGGAGCGGCTGGCGCGGCGGGCGGAGGAGGAAAAACGGCAAAGCAGGCAGGAAATACCAGAGTAGTTTTACCGGAAACCATACACACTAACCCTGGAGATAAGAGTATCAGGGAACGGTGGCCGGTATGGGAAATGTCTGGAAGGAAAATCAGAAGAAAATTTTGACTGTCTGTGCGGCAGGAATTGGCGTATATGTGGGATTTCGGTATCTGTTCCCGCTGGTTTCGCCGTTCCTGCTCGCTTTTTGTATTGTTTACCTGCTAAATCCCTGGCTGAACCGGATACAGAAACGGACGCATATCAAAAAGGAGGTGCTCCTGGCGCTGGTACTGGTGCTCGCGGCCGTCCTCGTGCTGGGCCTTCTCGCTGCGCTGCTTCAATATGCGGCAGGGGAGGCGGGGACGCTTGTGGAAAACTGGGACGGCATTTCCAGACAGGTGGGCGGGCAGATTGAGATCTTTTTCGGGGACTGCTGTATGTTCATGGAAGAGCATTTCGGACTGGATGCGGGAAAAGTGGAACAGGTGGTTCTGGAGCGGGTGGAAGTTTTCATCGAGGAGCTTCGGGTGGAGCTGGTTCCGAACCTGATGAAGGAGTCCTGGTGGTATGTCAGAAAGCTGATTTCCGCAGCCGCTTTTCTGGGAGTGGGTTTCATCGCCTCTCTCCTTCTGTGCCGGGATTATGACAGCCTGATGCAGAGCTTCAGACAGAGCGGCAAAGAAGCCGGAGAGCGGGAAAAGCCGGGAAACAGGCTGCTTACGGCAGTGCTTGCGGCTGCGGAGCGGATCTTACGCGTTGTTGTGGAATATGTAAAAGCGCAGGTGCTGATCCTTCTGGTGATTATGGCGGTCGCTTCTGCCGGACTGTGGCTGGGAAAGGTGGGAAACGCGTTTGTCCTCGGTTTTTTTGCGGGAATCCTGGATGCTCTGCCGTTTATCGGCACCGGCATCATTCTTCTTCCCACAGCGCTCTGGCAGCTCATATGCGGAAGAGTCGGAACGGCTTTGTGGTGCCTGGCGGTCTATATCTGCTGCGTAGGCGCGCGGGAATTTCTTGAGCCAAAGCTGATGGGAAAGCGGACGGGCGTTTATCCGGTTTTCATGCTTCTGTCCGTATATGCGGGCGTGAAGCTGTTCGGCCTGTCCGGAATCCTGAAGGGGCCGCTCTCCCTCGTGGTGCTGATGGAGCTGTTTGGCAAAAGGGAGGAGGAAACGCGGCGGGAGTCCTCCGGGGAAAAGGATTCGTAGAAAGCCGCGGGAAGAATGTTCTGCTGGGCGCTGGGCATAGATTTTTTCATTCCGAAAATCCGGTATGAGGGATCTTCCATTTTACAGCAAGGCGAGCCAGGTAGAGCAGGAGCATCACGCCCCAGGCAAAGGCCTCTGCATAGGCGATGATCATGTTGCCAAAAACATGGGCAAAGGCGTAGGAGGCGATGATCCGCACGATCAGGGACAGAATTCCCGCAAAGCTGGAATACAGCACGTCCCCGGTCCCTTCCAGGAAGCTGCGCGCCGCGGTGGAGAGACCGAGCACAACATAGAAAACGGCGAGTCCCCGGAAAAAGTTCCGGCCGATTTCCACCACCTGCGCGCTGGCTCCGAACAGGGAGATCAGCGGACCGCCCATCGGAATCACCATACAGGTGAGGAGAAGGGAAACCACCACCATCATTCCGGTTCCCACCAGAAAGGTTTTGCGTGCCCTTTTTTCATCTCCGGCTCCGCAGCTCTGCGCCACAAGGGTGGAAATGCCGGAGCCCAGGTTGGTCATTGGGAGAATCACGATGGTATCCACCCGGTAGGCTGTGGTGATGGCCGCCACGGTCTGGCTGCCGAAGCCGTTCATGAAGTTCTGCAGGATCAGGTTGCCGAAGGCGTTCACACTGGACTGGATCATGGGCGGAAAGCCCAGTCTGACACCCTCCCGCAGGGCGGTTTTCCGGATCAGATTTTTTCCGAAGCCGAACCGGAGCAGCGGATATTTGAGGACAGCGTAGATCACAAGAAAGACCGTCATCGCGATCTGGGAAACCACTGTGGCAATGGCGGCGCCGGATACGTTCCAGTCCAGCACGGCCACCAGCCAGATGTCCAGAATGACGTTGACCGCAGAGGAAAGCAGGATGGAGAGGAAGGGAGCCCGGCTGTCTCCCAGCCCCCTCAGCGCTGCAGAGTATACATTATAGATCGCGAGAAAGGGAACCCCCAGAAAAATGATCCGCAGATAGTCTGCGGCAAGTTCAAAGGTATCCGGCGTTGTGTTCATCAGACGCAGCATCTGCGGAGTGAGAATGACGCCCACGGCGGCCAGCAGAAGAAAAACCGCGCCGAGCAGAACGGAAAAGGTGGAAAGGATGCCGGACATCTCTTCCGTCCTTCCGCTTCCGAACTTCTGCGCAAAAAGAATGGCCAGCCCCAGGGTGAAGCCCGTGAGCGCCAGCAGATAAAAATTGATGATGCTGCCGGTGGAGCCCACGGCGGCCAGAGCCAGTTCTCCGTCCACGTTTCCCACTACGAACGCGTCCACCCAGTTATAAAGCTGCTGGAGAATTCCGCTTAAAATCAGCGGGATGCTGAAGGAGATGAGGCTCAGAGCGATGCTGTCATGCCCGGGCTTCCATCCTTTCTTCTCATTTCTTTTCCCCACTTTTACCTGTTCCTGTTTTCTGTACGTCATGAAACTGTTCCTTTCTCATTCGTTGTTTAAAAAAGGCACCCATGAAACTGACCTTATAGCATGAAACATGCTACACCTGCGGCCAGTTTCCGGATGCCTGAAAACCCGCTTCATCCGGTGACGAAGCGTCAGCAGCGATTGAAAACTATGACAGTATAACAACAGGACGGGGGAAAGTCAATGAATTTATACAGTTATTTTTCTGGCTTCATGTTCCGCCGCCACTTCTTCAGGAGTTTTCTCGCGCAGTCTTGCAGCGCCATGATAATCCTTTGTGGGGATCAAATCGCCTTTCGCCAGATTTTCCTTTGCCTCCCTGATTGCCTCTGCATACTGAGGCAGCCACTCTTCCTGGGCTACCAGCATCTCGTCTATCATCTGCCATACCTCCGGCGGATTGCACACGGCTCCTGTCAGCGGGTCCATCAGGGCGGCCTGCTTCAGAAGCTTCACATCTCCATGGACGGCTGCTTCCACCGCCAGCTTCTGAACCCAGATCGACTGGGAACACACTGCGGCACAGCCCAGGGGAAGATCGCCTACCTTTGGCACGCTGATCCCGTTTCCGTCCACATAGCAGGGAACCTCAACAACAGACTCATATGGAAGGTTGGTAATGCAGCCGTTGTTCATGACATTAAAATGTCCCCGGTATACTCTTCCTGTCTCCAGGGATTCCATGATGTAAGAACAATGCTCCTTCCCGCGCATCGAGCCGTCCAGTTTCCGGGGTTCCTCCTTCAGAATTTCGGGATAATCCGTTTCAAACCAGTTCCTTTCTTCTCTGGTAACCCGGAGGTATCCCCCCGTTTCTCCGTTGATCCAGCTGTCCAGATTGATCCAGTCTGTGATCTCTTCCGGACGTTTGCGGTACCAGGCCACATATTCGGAAAGGTGTCCGTTGGATTCTGTGGAATAATAGCCGAAGCGTTTCAGCATATCGATTCTGACCTTTTCCTCCTCCCGGAATTTTTCGTGGTTTTCGAATCCTTCCAGGAGTCTGGGAATCATATCTTCGCCGTGGTGTTTTACGGAGATATACCAGGTCTGGTGATTGATGCCTGCGCAGACAATGTCCAGTTCCTCCCTGGGTATTCCAAGAACCTCCGCAATCTGCATTTCCCCGTGGATTTCTCCGTGGCAGAGGCCTATGGTTTTCACCCCGCCGTATTGATTGCAGGCCCAGGTAGCCATGGCGTTTGGATTGGAATAATTCAGCATAATGGCTCCCGGCTCGGCCACCTCCCGGATATCCCTGCAGAAATTCAGCATTTCCGCAATCACTCTCTGGCCGTACATGATTCCGCCTGTACACAGAGTATCTCCCACACACTGATCCACCCCGTATTTCAGGGGGATCTCGATGTCTGTCTCAAATGCTTCCAGCCCGCCGATGCGGACGCAGTTTACGATATATCTGGCATTTCTGAAGGCCTCTCTTCGGTCCGTGGTGGCAGAGATTTTTACCGAAATATTGTTGGCATCCAGATCTCTCTGGCACAGCGCCCTGGTTTTCTCCAGATTGTCCGCATTGATATCCGTGAAGGCAACCTCGATGTCATGAAATTCCGGAACCGACATGATATCGGTAAACAGGGTTCTGGCAAAAACAAGACTTCCCGCTCCGATAAATGCAACTTTAAAACTCATGAAAAACCCTCCGTTTCTTTGTGTTTTGTTCATTATAGTCTCTGTCCTTTTTTTATGTGCAACCGATTGTCTGCTTTCTTTCAAAATGCAATATATTGCCGCATTGATTTTTGCGTGCTATACTGACTGCAGAGTCCGTTTTCAACAGCTGATCTGAAATACGGGAGGTGTTGTTTTGGCTGATAAACAGGTATTATACGGAGAAGTCACGGCGTTTTACGCCCTTTCCCTGCCGGAATTCCATATGCCTTTCCATTCCCACAGCAGCTTTGAAATTATGTACATAACTGCCGGAAGCTGCACAATCTTCTGCGGAGAGGAAAGCTTTCAGGTGGGAGCAGGCCGTTTTGTTTTTATCGGCGCTCAGGT
>DXBC01000114.1 GCA_019116745.1 Candidatus Lachnoclostridium stercorigallinarum | reverse complement strand
GGGAAATGGACGAGTTTATCCGGCTGGCGAAGCTGGACCTCTCTTAGGAGACGGCAGCGGGGAATAGAACGGCCATGACAGGTTACACTGTAAATATATAAACTGGCAAAGGAGGAAAGAAATTCATGAGCACGCGGAAATTGAGAGAGGGATTTTACTGGACAGGTATTATCGACGACAAGCTGAGAGTGTTTGACATTATCATGTACACGGAATTCGGAACCACCTACAACTCCTACGTGATGAAGACGGAAGATAAGGTGATTCTGTTTGAGACAGCGAAGGCAAAGTTCTGGGATCAGTACCTGGAAAATCTGAAAGAAGTTATTGATGTGACAAAGATCGACTATCTGGTGGTGAGCCACACGGAGCCGGATCACGCGGGAAGCGTGGAGCGCCTGCTGGAGTACAGTCCCCAGATGAAGATTCTGGCCACCGGCTGTGCCGTGGGCTTTTTGAAGGAAATTGTCAACCG
The DNA here is from genome assembly GCA_019116745.1 of Candidatus Lachnoclostridium stercorigallinarum. Classification (GTDB taxonomy): domain Bacteria; phylum Bacillota; class Clostridia; order Lachnospirales; family Lachnospiraceae; genus Lachnoclostridium_A; species Lachnoclostridium_A stercorigallinarum. The sequence goes on along the minus strand of DXBC01000114.1, from coordinate 6,551 downwards.
GGATTTTACGGCTGTTCCTGTAAAGGACGGCCAGGTTATGAAGATCGGCGGAAAGACGCTGCGGTTTATGCTGGTGCCGAACCTGCACTGGCCGGATACCATGTACACGTTTATTGAGGAAGAGCAGATTCTGGTGACCTGCGATTCCTTCGGCGCCCACTACTGCCTGCCGGAGGTGGTGTCCGGAGAGATCACGGCAGAGGAGGATTATAAAAAGGCGCTGAAATATTATTATGACTGCATTATCGGGCCCTTCAAGCCCTTTATGCTGAAGGCTCTGGACCGGGTGGAGCCTATGGATATCACCATGATCTGTACGGGACATGGCCCGGTGCTGGAGGGAAAATGGATCCGCCAGGTGATGAAGCTCTACAGAGAGTGGTCCACTGTGGTGAATCCCAATGCCAGAAAGACGGTGATTATTCCTTACGTGAGCGCCTACGGCTACACAAAAGAGCTGGCGGAGCAGATCGCCCGGGGTATTTCCGACAGCGGAGATGTGGATGTGAGAAGCTATGACCTGGTGGAGGCAGACAGGGAGAAGGTGTCGGAGGAGCTTTTATTCGCCGACGGCATTCTCCTGGGAACGCCTACCATTGTGGGAGAGGCTCTGCGCCCCATCTGGGAGCTGACCCTGGATATGTTTGCGGGAACCCACGGAGGCAAATACGCCGGAGCATTCGGAAGCTACGGCTGGAGCGGAGAGGGTGTTCCCCATATCATGGAAAGGCTGAAGCAGCTGCGGATGAAGGTGACGGACAGCTACCGTGTCCGCTTTAAACCCAGCGAAGCAGATCTGGTGGGGGCTTATGAGTACGGCTACCGTTTCGGCTGTCTGGTGCAGAACAAGACGCCGGAGCTGCCGGCAAAGAAGGGCGGCAGGAAGCTGGTGAAATGTCTGGTCTGCGGAGAGATCTTTGACGCATCTCTGGAGATCTGCCCCGTGTGCGGAGTGGGCAAGGAGAACTTTGTGCCCGCAGATGACGAGGATACGGGATTTGTAAACAATACGGAGGAATTCTACCTGATCCTGGGCAACGGAGCCGCCGGATTCAACGCGGCAAAGGCCATCCGGGAGAGGGATAAAACGGGAAGCATCGTGATGGTATCCAACGAGCCCTATTCCTCCTACAATCGCCCCATGCTCACCAAGTCCATTGTGGCCGGACTGGAAGCGGATCAGATTGCCATGGCGGATGCCGGCTGGTACGAGGAGAACCGGGTGTACCAGATGCTGGAAAAAACGGTGGTTTCCGTGGATATGGAGGCGAAGGAAGCGGTTCTTTCCGACGGTACGAAGCTTCATTTCACAAGGCTTATTTACGCCCTGGGAAGCGAATGCTTTATTCCGCCCATTGAGGGAAGCAATCTGCCTGAGGTGGCGGCCATCCGCCGTCTGGACGACACCAGAAAGGTGCAGAAACTGATGAAAACGGCAAAGAACGCCGTGGTGATCGGAGGCGGCGTGCTGGGCCTGGAGGCAGCCTGGGAGCTGAAAAAGGGCGGCCTGTCCGTGACGGTGCTGGAGGCGGCTCCCATGCTTATGGGACGGCAGCTGGACGCTGATTTCGGAGAACTGTTAAAGGAGATTTCCGCAGCCAACGGAGTGGCCATTCACACGGGAGTGTCGGTGGCGGCCATCCGCGGAGAAGATCATGTGACGGCAGTGGCCCTGGCAGACGGCACGGAGTTCCCGGCAGATCTGGTAATCATCTCCGCAGGTGTCCGGGCGAATACGGCCCTGGCCCAGGAGATGGGACTGGAGATCGGCAGAGCTGTCATCGTAAACGAGAGGATGGAGACCAGCCTGCCCGGCGTTTACGCCTGCGGCGACTGTGCGGAGTATAAAGGGATGAACTACGCCATCTGGCCGGAGGCGGCGGAGCAGGGAAAGGTGGCCGGAGCCAATGCGGCCGGCGAGGCGCTGGAGTACGCTTCCGTGCCGGCGGCCCTCACCTTCCACGGCATGAATACAGAGCTGTTTGCGGCGGGCGACTGCGGCAAAAATCCCAACCTGCTGTATAAGACGGCAGAGTTCCGGGATATGGGAAGAAAGCAGTACCGCAAGTACTACTTCCTCAACGACCGGCTCTGCGGCGTGATCCTGCTGGGAGATACCTCTCTGCTGGGAAAGATGACTGCGGCTCTGGAGAAGCATGCGTCCTATAAAGAAGTGATGGAAGCGTAAGGATATGGAGACAAGGCACGGTCGGGATCGGCCGTGCCTTGTTCATTTATCAGGAGGTTTCCTTACCTGTTCAATAGAAATGCACTGCGGGGATCGCACTGCAAAGGGAAGAAAAATGCCGCTCCCGCGGCCTGCCGCAGGCGGAGAATCCTGCGGAGCAGGTTTTTTCTTAAAAAAGCGGAGAGGATATTCCGGAAAGGGGAGAAGCGATGAGAAAAAGCAGTGGATACGGAAAGAAGTGGATTCTTCTTCTGACGGCGGCATGTCTGGTCACATCCTGCCGGACGGGGAGAGAATTGCCGGCGAAGCCGGTGAAAGAAACTGCGGTGGAAGAAACTGCAGGGGAAAGGACGGCGGACAGCAGTGACCTGGTGCTGATTCCGGGGTACGGCGCCGTGAAGGAGGATGGAGCTGCCATCCTGGTGCCGGAGGAACTGCCGGAACCGCTGGTTACGGACGGAGCAAAGGCGTGGCTGTGGGGGGCGTTTTATCAGGACGGACGGCTGGGATTCCGTGTACTGATGGAAGACCGGTCTCTGAAGGGAGAGAAAGACGGGGCCGGGGAGACAAAGGCCAGCGGTTATGACAGTCCCTTCCTGGATCAGAGAGCGAAGTGGAAGGAAAAATCCCCGGATTGGGAAGGATTTTACCAGGAGCTGGAGAACAGGACATTTTCCTTGAGCTCGGCGTCGGTGGGACAGTTTGAAGACGGGGAGGGCGAAGATGCCCGGGGCATCGTGACCCTGCAGGGAATCTGTGAGATGGGAGGCGGCATTCCGGAAGAAGGATTATCCGGGGAGATCCGGGTGGATGGTTTTGAGACGGGATTTCCGGTCCGCTTTGTCCGGGCCCGGGAAAAAATGGAGCTGACAGAAGGAGACAGAGCTCTTTTTGCGGCAGAAGGAAGGGTGGAAAACGGACGGCTCACCGCCGCAGTTTATACGATTCCCAGGGAAGGGGATGTGGAGGTGAGCAGACTGACAGCCATGGCCGGCGGCGAGCCGGAAGGAGAGATGACCGCGCTGTGGAGACCATCCGGAGACAGGCATTGTCCCCAGGGATTGGAGGGAAATTTTTCCATCTGGCAGGGACCGCTGACAGACGTCACAGGGACATCCGGCAATGGTTCGGGAATTTCACTGAAGGCGGAGCAGGCATGGGTACATCTGGAGGAGGAGACGAAGCCGGTGGTCATTCCGGTGCCGGAGGAGAAAACAGTGATGAATGAGAGGGTGGAACTGGAAAACGCGGTCATAGCCTTTGGAACCGTGGAGCGGACGGAGGAAGGAACGGAGAGCGGGGAACCGCTGTCTCTCTCAGTGGAAGTGGATGTGACGTCTGCAGATGATAATTTTTTGCTGGTCAGTTTCTATGGGATTGTTCCCGGGACAGTCTGGGAAGGGGATGGCAGCTACACGAGAGAGGGACTGTGTCTGACGCCGGACCAGGAAAACGGCTGGCAGGAGGCGCCGGAGCAGATGAGGATCGTGTATGAGGAGGGAGAGCAGGAGGTGACTGCGGAGCTGACGGGATTTACCTATCTGTGGAACTGCGGGACGGAGATCCCCGCGAAGGAGATGCCCCAGGACACTCCTGACAAATGAGAGATACCGCAAGGCCAGAAAGATACCGGGAAAGACAGAGAAATACCGCAAGGCCAGAAAAATACCGGGACGCATAGGGCTGGCTGCATCCCGGTATTTTCGCGGTTTTCGCTTTTTTAGTTTATGGCCTTTCCGTTTACCGTCTCTCAGCTTATCGTCTCAGCTGCAGCTTTTCCTGCTCGATCACAGGCAGAGAGCTGTTTAAATCTGTGCCAAGAATACGGGCCATAGTGTCCTCGCCCACGGCGGGGGAATAGTAAAAGCCCTGCTGGAAGGTGCAGCCGGCGGCGTTCAGCACATCCAGCTGGAGAGCTGTTTCCACTCCCTCGGCGATGACGTTTAAGCCCAGGTCGCGGGCCGTTTTCACCAGACCGTTTATGACGGCGGCCGCTTTTGGGTTAGTCTCCAGCTGCCAGAGAAGCATCCGGTCCAGCTTCAGGGTGTTGACAGACAGATCCAGAAGGCCGGTGACGCTGGACAGGCCGGAGCCGAAGTTGTCCAGGATCAGCTCCACTCCCATGGAGGACAGTTCCTGCAGGGTGGAGCTGACATTGAGATTGCCCATGGTGAAAACCTCTTCCGGGAGCTCCAGAGCCAGACGTCCGGCGGGAATCTGCCAGGTGTCCATAAGGGTCCGCACCTGGTATGTGAAATCTTCCTGGAGAAGCAGAATGGAGGACACCGGCAGGGCGATGGAGTCAAATTCCCGGTCTGCATCCAGAAGGCGGCGGATGCAGGTTCCTACCTGTTCCAGAGCATAATATTCCACGGCCCGTATCTGACCGGAGTCTTCGGCGATGGGAAGAAATTCCGGCGCGCCCACCATGCCGATGCCGGGAATGAAAATCCGCATATCAAACTCTCCCCGGATAAACCGTTTTGTCTCAATATTGTAGACTGGGCGGTAGCGGATTTCCACCTCCCGCTGTTCCACGGCGTTCTGAAGATGTTTGGCGATGGTCTGACGGCGGATAAAGTCCGCCTGCATCTGGCTGTCGTACAGAACGTACTGGTTGGGTCCCATGTCGGCAGCACGGTTTAAGGCCATATCCAGCAGCTTCATCATCTCATCGGCGGTGTCTGCATACCCTGGATAGGGGCAGAGACCGATCTGAACGGTGCAGAGGCAGTCGGTGCCGTTTACCTTCCACACCCGGCCGAACTGCTCCAGAATCTCTTCTGCCAGATCAGAAGCCTGACTGACGGAGTGGCGGCGGAGGAAAACCAGAAATTCCACGCCGATGTAGCGGTGCACAGTGCTGCCGGTTACGGATTCCAGATATGAAATAATCTGGGACAGGAGATTCTGACAGTAATCATATCCCAGGATTTCATTCAGCTGTTTGAAATTTTCCAAATGGAGCTTCATGATTACGCCCCTGGAAGCTCCGCCGACAGACTGGAGAAGAGTGTCCAGACGGCGGCGGCAGATCTCTCCTCCGTCTCCTGCGGAGTAATGTCCTGCGTCTTCTGCGGTTTCTCCGGCGGAGCCGGAGGCGCGGTCGTCCGCTTTGCGGTGTTCTTCCGCTTTGTGATGTTCCGCTGTCCTGCGGTGAATCTCACCTGCCCCTGCCTTTTCTCTGCGGGCCGGCTTTTTCTCTTTCTGCAACCATCCCATCATAATTAAGATATCCTCCCTGATTGGTCCGTTTTAGGGTAAAACATATTTTCTTTTATTCTAGTAAAAAACCGGCAGGAATGCAATCCATTCCCGCCGGAAATATCTGGCAGCAGAAGGTGGAGCCGGATATCAGGGCGACGCGGCCGTCACCGTGGGTGTTCAGAATGCGATCATGGCCAATGTGACCGTGGTTCCCATGATTATTACGGCAGTTACGCTGGTATTTCTGTTCTTCTATCCCATCACCGAGGAGTACGGAAAGAAGATGAGAGCAGAACTGGCTGAGAGAAGAAAAAACGGCAGATAGGAGGAGCAAAATGAACGTAAAGCAGTTGATTGAAAAAAACCATGATTATATAATAAGCATGAGACGGGAATTTCACCGCCATCCGGAGCTTTCCTGTCAGGAAGAACGGACTTCCCGCAGAATCCGGGAAGAGCTGGACAAAATGGGGATTTTTAACACGGTGGTGGGAAACCGGAACGTGGTGGGCATTATCAATCCGGGGGCGGAAGGAAAGCACATTGCCATCCGGGGAGACAGTGACGCCCTGCTTGTGACGGAGGAGACGGGACTTCCCTTTGCGTCGGAGAATCCGGGAGTTATGCACGCCTGCGGTCACGACGGCCATGCGGCCATACTGCTGGGAATCGGAAAGAGCCTGCAGGAAATCGCGGATCAGCTTCCGGGAAGCGTGTTTCTGTGCTTCCAGATCGCCGAGGAAATCGGAAAAGGGGCGGATGAGATCGTCGCCTATCTGAAGGAGAACGGCGGGGTGGATCAGGTGATCAGCACCCATCTGATGTCCTGGCTTCCTCTGGGAGGAATTACCATACCGGACGGACCGGTGGCATCCGGCTTCTGCCTGTTCAACATCAAGGTGAAAGGCACCGGCGGCCATGGATCCAGGCCTCATCTGGCGGTGAATCCGCTGATGCCGGCGTCTGAGATTCTTTTGAAGATTGCGGCCATCCCCACCAACAGACACAACGCCTTTGACACCTGCGTGGTCAGCCCCTGCGCCATAAACGGAGGAAATAAATCCAACATCATTCCGGAAACGGCAGAAATCATCGGCAGCATCCGGTCCTTCAAATACGGGGACGCTCAGAAAATCATGGACGTGATGAAGACCAT
>DXBC01000113.1 GCA_019116745.1 Candidatus Lachnoclostridium stercorigallinarum | reverse complement strand
CGCAATAAGGGCGGAAAACTCAAAACGATGGCTAAGACAATTAAAGGACCGGATTCTAATATTATAAAAATTAATTGTGATTTAATTGTGCATAGCAGAGGTAAATATGTAAAACAGGATAATCTGATCGCCATAGAAATGAAAAAGAATAGACGAAAAAACTGAAAAAGAAAGTGACAAGATCAGGTTAAAGTGCTTAACTAAAGACAATTTTGATGAAATTCGGCCTTTGGATGGAGGCAGAACGGAGGAACAGAATAATTTTGAAGATAGAGTGGATAGTGGATGCACACAAAATGACAGCCAGCGCCGCCCCTTCCATCCAGAAAAAAGGCTGCGGGCGGCGGGAATGAATCATCCCGGCTGTCCGCAGCCTTTTCTCATGAGATTATCCTCATGCAGTCGTTCTCATGAGATTGTTCTTAATCTTAGTCAGCCATGCTTCTGCGAAAGATCAGATGTTTATGTCTGTCCAGTGCCATCAGCAGGATATTGCCCAGAACTCCCACGGCGATGGCCTCGCTGAGGAAAATGGTCCCGGTGAGCACCGGCATCAGTTCTTCGTTGCCGTAGGCAATGCGCAGCACCCATGGAATCACCAGGGTATTGGAAATCACCGGCGGGAGCCACACCAGCCATTTGTGCTTTCTCAGGCGGTAGGAACCCCAGGCGCCGATCAGGGTAGCCAGGCTTCCGAACACCACATCCATGGGAGCCGCGCCCCCCAGAAAATTGGCCAGAAAGCATCCTACAAACAGGCCAGGCACCGCTGCCGGAGTAAAGTAGGGCAGGATGCACAGAAGCTCCGATATCCGGAAGGAAATAGGCCCGTAGGCGATGGGCAGAAACATCAGGGTGAGCGCCACGTAGATCGCCGCGATTACGGCAGCGCTGGTCAGCTGATACGCTGTTTTGTTGCTTTTTCTCATATTTGGTTGTCTCCTTTAGTTTTGTTTTACGAGTGGAAGGTCTCGAACACTCGATTCATTTAACGCCGGGAATCGGCGGAAGGCCCCGCAGACCTTATTTTTTGGGCCCTGCAACGGGGTGTAGTATAGCATGGATTGAGGTCGGATGCAAGTGAGTCCCTGCAATTTACTTACAAAGCACTCCAGATCATGACCTATCCCCGGAACCGATTCAAACAGGCGAATATCTCCTGAACCCTGGGCTTTGCCAGACCGCAGGGCACATAGGAGCTGCAGAAGGGCTCCCAGCCTTTTTTGTTTAACAGGTCTTCCAGGATGGCCACCGTCTGCTGCACGGATTTTCTGCCGTCCATCACCTGCTCCAGGGCGTACCGCAGCATATGGGCCAGAGCGGAGGTCTGCTCGGAGTCGGCCAGCTGCTCCACATATCTTAAATCCACTGTTTCCTTGTCCAGGGAGAAGGAATCCTTTCCGAAGGATTTGATCTTCATGTGCTCATGGCGGCTACCGCCGTCCCGTCCCCGTCCGTAGTCTCTGCCTCTGCGGTCGGCGCCGCTCTGTTTTCCCCGTCCGTACGGGGGAAGGACTCTGGAGAAGGAAGGAACGGAAAAGCCGGGGGCCTGGGTGCGGGGAGCCTGGTGGTCTTTGCAGAGAGCCTTTACTCTGTCGGTGATGTCCACCGGCCGGTAGCAGTCCATCTGCACGATTTTGTCGGCGATGTAGAAGAAGGCGCCGGAGCTGCCCGCCACCAGGATGGTGGAGATGCCGGCCTTCTCAAACAGGTCTCTGGCTCTCTCCAGAAACGGCGTGATGGGCTCTTTGTCCCTGCTGATCACCTGCTGCATAAAGTCGTCCCTCACCATAAAGTTGGTGGCGGAGGTGTCCTCGTCGATGAGGAAGAGCCGGGAGCCGGCCTCAATATTTTCCACTACGCCGGCAGCCTGGGAGGTGCTCCCGCTGGCGTCCGGGGTGGAGAAGACGGTGGTGTCCTTTTTGTTGGGCAGGTCGTTGATAAACATGGAAATGTTCACATTCCGGATGGAACGGCCGTCTTCCGCCCGCAGCTTTACCGCCGTGCTGTCGGTGATCACAAACTCCCGCCCGTCCCCGGCAATGTGGTCATAGACGCCGTTCTGCAGGGCTTCCAGCAGAGTGGATTTGCCGTGGTAGCCGCCGCCTACGATCAGGGTGATTCCTTCCGGGATTGCCATTCCTGTGATCTCTCCCCGGTGAGGCAGGGTGAAGGTTCTCTCCATGGAGGCGGGGGAGACGAAAGGTACGCTGTCTTTTAACGGCAGGTCGGACACGCCGCTTTTTCTGGGAAGAATGGAGCCGTTGGCCACAAATGCAGCCAGCTTTTCTTCCTTTAAAATGCGGCGCACCGCCTCCTGGTCCTCTGCCAGGAAAACGGCCTGCTCTACCTGCTTTGCATCCAGTTTCCGGTAGAAAAAGCTGTTTTCCACGCAGCGGGGAAGGAAGTCAAACAGGATTTTTTCCAGCTCTCCCGCGTTGATGGTCCGACCAAAGGCGGGAAAGCCCACGTGGAAACGGGCGATGATGCCGGACGGGGTGATCTGGCAGGCGCTCCTCTCCAGAACTTCCTGGCCGCAGCGGGTGATGGAGAGCAGGCCGCTCTTTCCCGATCCCTTTGCCTTGAAATTAAAGTCCTCAAACTGGGAAGCCAGCCTTCTGGTGAGAAAGTCCTGCAGAGCAATGCGGGAGCAGTCCTTTTCCCAGGTAAAAGCGGGAAATCCGGCCTGTTTGTGGGCGATTTCCACGTGCAGGCTGGACGGGGAGGCGAAAGGATCTCCCTGTACATGGTCGATGGACAGCAGAAAGCTGCCGAACTGATAGGTACCGGCCAGAGATTTGTAGGCCGGGTAGCTTTTATGGTCGATGGAGCGCAGCAGGGTGCGCAGTTCATTGGATGATTTCATAGTACACACTCCTCGAATTTCTGAAATTTGAAACAGTACATACAACAGCATAACGCAGACCGCACCGGGTTTCAAGGAAAAAGACGGCGATGTTTGCAAAAAAATCTTTGTGAAAAGGCGGTTTATCCGCTATAATGAAAAGAAAAGCGTCAGGGGGAGGCGCCATGGGAGAGGGGTAAGTACATGTCTGAAAAAAGGATGCTCACCAGAGGGGAGCAGTTTGGGCTTCTGGCTCTGGTGCCGGCTTATTTTATTGTTATGGGGGTACTGATCCAGCCTCCGGCGGAGATTATCCAGGGGCTGGCCAATATTATCCGGGAACCGGATTTTCTGATTACTGATTATTTTGTCATCGGCGGAATCGGGGCGGCACTGATCAACGCCGGAGTTCTTGGGCTGCTGAGCGTGGGAATTGTCTATTTCCTCGGAATGAATTTCAGCGGCCACACCATCACGTCCTGCTTTCTGATGCTGGGCTTTTCTCTGTTCGGAAAGAACATCGTGAATATTTGGGCGATTCTTGCGGGGGTGTGCCTCTATGCAGCCTATCACCGCACTTCTCTCACCAGATATATTTATGTGGGCATTTACGGCACCAGTCTGTCGCCGATCATTACACAGCTTCTGCAGGTGGTGGAACTGCCGTTTGGACTGCGCCTGGTGATCGCGGTCGCTGTGGGCATTGTCATCGGCTTTGTGCTGCCGCCTCTTTCTACCCATGTGCACTATGCTCACAAGGGCTATTCTCTGTACAACGTGGGGTTTGCGGCAGGCATCATTGCCACGGTAATCGTTTCCCTGATGAAGTCCTTTGGAATTGAGACCCAGTCCAGGCTGATCTGGTCCACGGGAAATAACAGACTGTTTGCAGTTCTGCTGACAATTCTTTTTGGGGCAATGATTCTGGCCGGTCTAATATGGCAGGGAAAGGATATTCTGGATTCCTACAGGCGGATCTGGAAGTCCACCGGTATTTCCGGAACGGATTATGTAAAAGAAGAAGGGCTGGCGCCGACTCTGTTCAACATGGGCGTCAACGGCCTGTTTGCCACTTTTTTTGTGCTGGCTGTGGGCGGAGATTTAAACGGCCCCACCATCGGAGGCATTTTTACCATTGTGGGCTTCAGCTCCACGGGAAAGCACTTAAGAAACATCGCCCCCATCATGCTGGGAGTATATCTGGCCAGCTTTACAAAAGAATGGGATATATACGAGCCATCCCCCATGCTGGCGCTGCTTTTTTCTACCACTCTGGCTCCCGTGGCCGGGCAGTTTGGCGTGATTCCGGGACTGATCGCCGGATACCTTCACTCGTCGGTGGCGCTGAATGTGGGAATTATCTACGGCGGCATGAACCTGTACAACAACGGCTTTGCCGGAGGAATCGTGGCCATATTTATGGTGCCGGTGATCCAGTCCATTGAGGACCGGAGAGCGAGGGCGAGAGGAAGCCTTTCCCTGTAGGAGCGGCCGGCTGAGCGGGGAGTGTGTTCCGGCGGGAGTGTGGTCCGGAACCGTAAGATTTTCGGCGGGAAATATTAAGACTTTCCACACTTTACAAACGGAAAGCGTTGGGGTATGCTGAAGCTATGAACAGGGAGGAGGTTGATGCAGCATGAAGAAAAAAGCGACTGCCATTGCCGCTGCGGCGGTTTTGACTCTGGCGGCTGTTATGACGGCCTGCGGAGGAAATGATACACAGGAGAGCCAGACCACGGTGGAAGTGACGGAAACGGAGACAGAAGAGACCACGGCGGAGGTGACGGAGACCACCGAAACGGAGGCGGAAGAGGAGCTGACGGTCACCGGTGAAATCGTAGCTGCCGGCATGAGCTCCATCACCATCCGGACGGAGGACGGTTCCGAGACCAGCTATCTGAAAGAGGACACGGAAGTGGATATGGAAGGCGACCAGGTGGAAGGGACCATGGTTACCATCACCTATGTGGAGCGGGACGGCATGAATTACGCGCTGCGGATTACGGACGCGAAGTAAAACAGTTTACCGGTCTTTTCGGCGGGAAAATTTCCGAAAAACCTTGAAAAATCAGGAAAAACCTGTACAATAGGAGTGATAACACAGAGAGGGGCCAGTTCTGACCCCTCTTTTCAGGCGCAAACAATCACAGGAAACCTTTAAGGAGTCAGAAGAATGATTAGTGCAAGCAACATTACACTGAGAGTGGGGAAAAAAGCGTTGTTTGAGGACGTGAACATTAAGTTCACCGAAGGCAACTGCTACGGTGTCATCGGTGCCAACGGCGCCGGAAAGTCTACATTTTTAAAGATCCTGTCCGGTCAGCTGGAGCCAACCTCCGGAGAAGTGGTGATCGGTCAGGGCGAGCGGCTTTCCTTCCTGCAGCAGGATCATTTTAAATACGATGAGTTCCAGGTACTGGATACGGTCATCATGGGAAACGCCAGGCTGTATGAGATTATGAAGGAGAAGGACGCCATCTACATGAAGGAGGATTTCACCGACGAGGACGGCATCAAGGCCGCTGAGCTGGAAGGGGAATTTGCCTCCATGAACGGCTGGGAGGCGGAGTCCGACGCGGCCAACCTGTTAAACGGTCTGGGAATTGAGACGGAGTTCCACTACAGCCTGATGAAGGATCTGACGGGAGCACAGAAGGTGAAGGTGCTGCTGGCCCAGGCGCTGTTTGGCAACCCGGACATCCTGCTTCTGGACGAGCCTACCAACCACCTGGATCTGGACGCCATTGCGTGGCTGGAGGAGTTCCTCATCAATTTTGAGAATACGGTGATCGTGGTATCTCACGACCGTTACTTCCTCAATAAGGTCTGCACCCATATCGCGGACATCGACTACGGAAAGATTCAGCTCTACGCCGGAAACTACGACTTCTGGTATGAGTCCAGCCAGCTGATGATCCGTCAGATGAAGGAAGCCAACCGGAAGAAAGAGGAGAAGATCAAGGAGCTGCAGGAATTTATTCAGCGTTTCTCCGCCAACGCTTCCAAATCCAAGCAGGCGACTTCCAGAAAGAGAGCTCTGGAGAAAATTGAGCTGGACGATATCCGTCCTTCCAGCAGAAAATACCCCTACATTGATTTCCGTCCCAACCGTGAGATCGGAAACGAGGTGCTGACGGTAGATCACATTTCCAAGACTATCGACGGGGAGAAGATTCTGGACGACATTTCCTTTATCTTAAACCGTGAGGACAAGGTGGCTCTCGTTGGCCCCAACGAGCGGGCGAAAACGGTGCTGTTCCAGATTCTGGCGGGAGAGATGGAGCCGGATGAGGGAACCTATAAGTGGGGACTGACCACCACTCAGGCTTATTTCCCGAAGGACAACACCGCGGAGTTCGACAACGAGGACACCATCGTGGAGTGGCTGACCCAGTATTCCGAGGAAAAGGATGCCACCTATGTCCGCGGTTTCCTGGGAAGAATGCTCTTTGCCGGCGAGGACGGCGTAAAGAAGGTGAAGGTTCTCTCCGGAGGCGAGAAGGTGCGCTGCATGCTGTCCAAGCTGATGATTTCCGGGGCCAACGTGCTTATGCTGGATGAGCCCACGGACCATCTGGACATGGAATCCATCACCGCTTTGAACAACGGCCTGATGAAGTTCCCGGGCGTGCTGATCTTTTCCTCCCGTGACCATCAGATCGTGGAGACCACGGCCAACCGGATCATGGAGATCGTAAACGGCCAGCTGATCGACAAGATCACTACCTACGACGAGTATCTGGCAAGCGATGAGATGGCCAGAAAACGTCAGGTATTTGAGATGACGGAGAAAGACGACTGAGAAGAGCAGTAAATAGAGAAAGACAATAAAAGAGGACGTCGATAAAACGGGAAAATGCCCGGCGCGGGGAATAAAGCGCCGGGCATTTTTTGCAGGTTTTCAGCCTGAAAATAGTAAGTGAAGCTTAAAGGAAAAGCAATAAATTCTTCCCCTGATTATGGTATAATGTGAGCACTTAACGAGGCATTTCACGAGTTTAGTGCGAACATATGCCTGGGCACTTAGTGAGGTCTTCCACGAACTTAGTGCCCATGGTATGATGGAATCAGAAAATAACGGCCGAAAGGCCGGATGTGACAGAAGGAGGAAGCGATTATGAAAAGAAGTATGACAGCAGTGCGGGCGTTTCTGGCGGGAAGCCTGTGTCTGGCCGGTCTTTCCGGTCTGACGGGATGCGGAGCGGCTCCTGCATCCGGCAGCGTCAATGTGCCGTCCACCATTGAGGTGGCAAATGTGGAAGACCAGGTGATTTCCGTGACCGCCAGCGAGGAAGTGAAAGTGACTCCCGACATTGCGGAGCTGAATCTGTCGGTAACCAGCCAGGAGGCGGATGCCCAGAGCTGCCAGGAGGCCAACAGCCAGGCGGTGAACCAGGTGACGGAGGCGCTGAAGGCCCAGGGAATCCAGGACACGTCCATTCAGACCTCCAATTACAATCTGTATCCCATTTACGACTGGGAGAACGGACAGACCATCACCGGATATACCATGGAGACGGTGATCACAGTCTCTGACGTGGCCATTGACACGGTGGGAGACGTGCTCACGGCGGCGGTAAATGCCGGAGTAAACAACATTCAGTCCGTCAATTATATGTCCAGCCAGTATGACGAGAGCTACAGACAGGCGCTGGAGATGGCGGTGCAGTCGGCTTATGAAAAGGCCAACGCCATGGCGACAGCCGGCGGCTGCAGTCTGGGAGAGGTGGTAAAGATCGAAGAGCGCAGCACCAACAGCGCAGCCAGATACACGGCTATTTCCAATATGAGCATGGAGGACAGCGCGGCAGCTCCGGCGGCAGCGGCAGGCGCAGCAGTGATGCCCGGACAGGTGAGCGTGGAAGCCAATATTTTGGTGGAGTATGCGGTGAACCGGTAAGGGGAGAGATCCTGGCGAAGGACGCGTAAGATATGTATTTCTTTTGAAGATGATATGATTGTGTAGAAAATAATGGATGGCGGAAAGAGATTTCAATTTCGCCATCTCTTTTTTATTTCCTGCTGGAAACGGTCGGCCTGCCGCAAGCCCCACTTGCCCCGGCCTCCATTTTTGATTATAATACAGGAAGCAGCGCCCGGCCGGGAGCGGACAGCGGAAAATCCGGCGGGCGGGAGATGAAAAGAAAGGAAAAATGGATGAAAACATTAGTCATTGCAGAAAAGCCTTCCGTGGGCCGGGACATCGCCAGGGTGCTGGGGTGCAGAAAGCAGGCCGACGGGGCGCTGGAAGGAGACAAATATATTGTGACCTGGGGGCTGGGCCATCTGGTGGAGCTGGCGGACCCGGAGAGCTACGATCCCAAATATAAAGAGTGGAAGATGGAAGATCTTCCCATGATGCCGGAGCCGTTTAAACTGGAGGTGATCGGCCAGACGGCAAAGCAGTTTAAGGTGGTGAGAAACCAGATCCACAGGAAAGATGTGAGGGAGATCGTCATCGCCACCGACGCGGGGAGAGAGGGGGAGCTGGTGGCCCGCCTGATTTTAAAGAAGGCGGGGACAGACAAGCCTTTAAAGCGGCTCTGGATCTCCTCCGTCACAGACAAGGCCATCCGGGAGGGCTTTGCCCATCTCCGGGACGGGAAGGAGTATGAGCCCCTTTACGACGCTGCCATGTGCCGGGCGGAGGCGGACTGGCTGGTGGGCATCAACGCCACCAGAGCCCTCACCTGCAAATACAATGCCCAGCTCTCCTGCGGCCGGGTGCAGACGCCTACTCTGGCTATCATCGCAAAGAGAGAGAAGGAGATCAGGGAATTTGTGCCGAAACCCTACTACGGGCTGACGGCTTACGGCACGCCGGGGGTGACTCTCACCTGGCGGGATGAAAAATCCGGCAGTTACCGCTCCTTTGACAAAAACAGGATCACTGCCCTGGAGAAAGCCCTTCGGGGAAAGGACGGAGTGGTGACGGAGGTGAAGCGGACGGCGAAGAAGACGCCGGCTCCCCTTCTCTATGATCTGACGGAGCTGCAGCGGGAGGCAAACCGCCGTTTCCACTACTCTGCAAAAGAGACGTTAAACATCATGCAGAGACTTTACGAGAATCACAAAGTCCTTACCTATCCCAGAACCGATTCCCGGTACTTAAGCAGCGACATTGTGCCTACGCTGAAGGAGAGGCTGAGAGCCTGCGGCACCGGCCCTTACCGGAAACTGGCGGGAAAGCTGTTAAACCAGACCTTTACGGCGAAAGCGTCCTTTGTCAACGATGCAAAAGTGTCCGATCACCACGCCATCATTCCCACGGAGCAGTTTGTCAGTCTGGAGCACATGACCATCGACGAGCGGCGGATCTACGACCTGGTGGTGCGCCGGTTCCTGGCGGTGCTTTATCCACCGTTTGAGTACGAGCAGGTGAGCCTGACTGTGGATATCGGCGGAGAAATTTTCGCCGCCGGTGGAAAAACGGTGAAATCCGCCGGCTGGAAAGAGGTCTATGAGGCGGACGGGGACGACTGGGAGGACGAGGAGACCGGCCGGGACCTGGAAGCGGGAAAGGCAGTCCGGGAACAGAAGCTGCCTTCCATCGCAAAGGGAGACCGTTTTACCGGCCTTCATTTTACCGTGACCGAGGGGAAAACCAAGCCCCCGGCGCCGTTTACGGAGGCGACTCTTCTCTCCGCCATGGAAAATCCCGTGGCTTACATGGAGAGTGGGGACAGAGCTATGGCGAAGACTCTGGGAGAAACCGGGGGACTGGGAACGGTGGCCACCAGGGCGGACATTATCGAAAAGCTGTTTAAGAGCTTTCTTCTGGAGAAGCGGGGAGAGGACATTTTCCTCACCTCCAAGGCAAAGCAGCTTCTGGAGCTGGTGCCGGAGGACCTGCGCAAGCCGGAGCTGACGGCGGATTGGGAGATGCGGCTGTCAAAGATTGCAAAGGGAAACTTAAAGCGGGCCGCATTTATGAAGGATATCCGGGGCTATACGGTGGATCTGATCAGCCAGATCAAACAGGGAGAGGGAACGTTCCGCCATGACAACCTGACCAACAAGCGCTGCCCCAGATGCGGCAAGCGTCTGCTGGCGGTGAAGGGGAAAAACAGCGAGATGCTGGTCTGCCAGGACCGGGAGTGCGGGTACCGGGAGACCGTTTCCCGCACCTCCAACGCCCGCTGTCCCAAATGCCACAAAAAGATGGAGCTGCGGGGCAAGGGCGACGGACAGATCTTTGTGTGCCGGTGCGGCTATAAGGAAAAGCTCTCCTCTTTCCAGGAGCGGAGAAAGAAGGAGGGAGCCGGCGTCAGCAAGCGGGATGTGGCCAGGTATCTGAATCAGCAGAAGAAGGAAGCGGAAGCTCCCTTAAACAATGCCTTTGCGGAAGCTCTGGCAAAGCTGAAGCAGTAGGCGGCCCATCTGTTTGTGATCTGGCTGCTGCAGCTTGTTTTGCAGGAAAACCATGTTTATAAAAAACAGCGGTTCTGCCGAGACGGGAACGTGCCCGGCCGGCGGACCGCTGTTTTGCTGCCTGTATCTCTCTCCGTCTGCCGGTTCCCCGCTGGCCGCCGGTTTCCCGCAAAAAATTCCACGCCGGAGTGATATTTCTGGTCAATCCCCTGAACTTTGTGTTATACTGAATTTATGAACAGATGATGTATTTCTGTCACATAATGTAAGGAGAATATAAATTATGAAGAAACTGATTTCCTGGAATGTCAACGGTCTTCGAGCCTGTGTGACAAAGGGATTTTTAGACTATTTTAAAGAGGCGGACGCGGATGTGTTCTGCCTTCAGGAGACAAAGCTGCAGGAAGGACAGATCGAACTGCCTCTTCCTGGCTATCACCAGTACTGGAACTATGCGGAGAAAAAAGGATACTCCGGCACTGCCATGTTTACGAAGGAAGAGCCTCTGTCCGTCTCTTACGGCATCGGCATGGAGGAGCACGACAAAGAGGGGCGGGTGATTACCGCGGAGTTTCCGGACTACTATGTGGTCACCTGCTACACCCCCAATTCCCAGGACGGCCTGGCGCGCCTCCCCTACCGGAGAGAGTGGAACGCCGCCTTTCTGGCTTATTTAAAGAAATTGGAGGAGAAAAAGCCGGTGGTCTTCTGCGGGGATTTGAACGTGGCCCATAAGGAGATCGACCTGAAAAATCCAAAGACCAACCGGAAAAATGCCGGATTTACCGACGAGGAGAGGGAGGATTTCACCACCCTGTTAGATGCCGGATTTATCGACACCTTCCGCTATTTTTATCCCGACGCGGAGGGGATCTACTCCTGGTGGTCCTACCGGTTTAAGGCCAGGGAGAAGAACGCCGGGTGGCGTATTGATTATTTCTGCGTGTCTGAGGGCTTAAAGGACCGTCTGGAGAGCGCAGCCATCCACACGGAAGTCTATGGCTCCGATCACTGTCCCGTGGAGGTCGTGCTGAAATCATGAATATCGTTACCATTGAACATCTGACCAAATCCTACACGGAGCGTCTCCTCTTTGACGACACAGATTTTTCCATTCAGGAGGGAGAGAAGGTGGGCTTAATCGGCATCAACGGCACGGGAAAGTCCACCCTGTTAAAGATTGTGGCGGGACTGGAGGAGCCGGACTCCGGTTCCGTGGTGCGCCGGAGAAACTTAGATATCCGCTACCTGCCCCAGAATCCTCAGTTTACGGCGGGAGACACCATCCTGGAGGCCATCGTCCGGGAAAATGAGGGCCATTCCCATGTGTGGGACCTGGAGAGCCAGGCAAAGACCATGCTGACAAAGCTGGGAATCTATGATTTTGACGCAAAGGTGGAGACTCTTTCCGGAGGTCAGCGCAAGCGGATCGCTCTGGTGAGCGTCCTTCTGTCCACAGCGGAACTTCTGGTGCTGGACGAGCCCACCAACCACCTGGACAGCGAGATGGCGGACTGGCTGGAAGACTATCTGAAGAAATTTAAAGGTGCCCTGCTGATGATCACCCACGACCGGTATTTCCTGGACAGCGTCACCAGCCGGATCGTGGAGCTGGACAAGGGAAAATTTTACAGCTATCAGGCCAATTATGAGGGATATCTGAAACTGAAGGCGGAGCGGATGGACATGGCCCTGGCCTCTGAGCGGAAGCGCCAGTCTATTCTGCGCACGGAGCTGGAGTGGATGATGCGCGGAGCCAGAGCCCGCTCCACCAAGCAGAAGGCCCACATTCAGCGCTACGAAGCCCTCCGCGACCAGAAAGCCCCGGAGTTTGACGCTCAGGTGGAGCTGGATTCCGTGTCCAGCCGTCTGGGACGGACTACCGTGGAGGTGGAAAACCTCTGCAAGGCCTACGGGGACAAGGTGCTGATCCGGGATTTCACCTATATTTTCCTGAAAAATGATCGGGTGGGCATCATCGGCCCCAACGGCAGCGGAAAATCCACCCTGATGAAGATGATCGCCGGCTGGGTGGAGCCGGACTCCGGCACGGTGACCATCGGTCAGACAGTGAAAATCGGATATTTTTCCCAGGAAAACGAGGCTATGGACGAGAACCAGAGAGTGATCGACTACATTAAGGATGTGGCGGAGTATGTGCCCACCAGCGACGGGCGGATCACCGCCTCTCAGATGCTGGAGCGGTTTCTGTTTCCTTCCAGCGTCCAGTACAATGTGATCGCCAAGCTCTCCGGCGGGGAGAAGCGCAGGCTCTACCTGTGCCGTATTCTCATGGAGGCTCCCAACGTGCTGATGCTGGACGAGCCCACCAACGATCTGGACATCCAGACCCTGACCATTCTGGAAGATTACCTGGACCGGTTTCAGGGAATTGTTATCGCTGTTTCCCATGACCGGTATTTTCTGGACCGGGTGGCAGGGCGGATCTTTGCCTTTGAGGGAGAGGGAAAGGTGCGCCAGTATGAGGGCGGTTTTACTGACTATCAGGCGGCCTGTGAACGGATTCACGGAGGAGACGGACCGAATGGGACAAGAGAGCCGGCCCAGACCGTGAAGGAAAGGTCAAAGGAAAAGCCCAGAGAAAAGAAGCTGAAATTCACTTACATGGAGCAGAAAGAATGGGAGACCATCGAGGAAACCATCGCCTCTCTGGAGGAGGAGACAGCAGCTCTGGAGAGTGAGATTGAAGCTGCGGCTACAGATTACGAAAGACTGAAGGAACTGATGGCTCGGAAGGAAGAAAAAGAAGCACTTCTGGAAGAAAAAATGGACCGCTGGATGTATCTGAACGATCTGGCGGAGAAGATTGCGGAACAACAGTCTTAGGAGGAAGCATGGGAGATTTTTATATATCTGAAAACAGAAAATGGTATCCGCTGGGAGCCACCAGAGTGAGGGGAGGCTGTCATTTCGCCACCACAGCCGGGAAAAAGAGCTGCGTTCTGGTGCTCTACCGGGCGGGAAAGACGGCTCCAGTCCAGAAAATATCTTTTCGTGAGGAGGACAAGACGGGAGATGTGTGGAATATGACCCTTATGGGAGGGGACTTCCAGGGACTGGAATACGCCTATGAGGCGGACGGAGAGCTCCAGGCGGATTCCTACGGCACATCTTTCTGCGGCAGGGAAAAATGGGGCAGTCTGACCCAGGCGAAAAAGCCTATGAGAACACCGCTGGATCAGGAAGAATTTAACTGGGAGGGAGACCGGCCCCTGGAGACTCCCTATGAGGATACGGTGATTTACCGCCTTCATGTGCGGGGCTTTACCAGACATTCTTCCTCCGGCACGGAGGAACACGGCACATTTTCCGCCATTCGGGAGAAGATCCCCTATCTGAAAGAACTGGGGATCACGGCGGTGGAGCTTCTGCCTCCTGTGGAATTTGAAGAGGTGATGATGCCGGAAGGAGCCGGAAAGCATCCTTATGTGAAGGAAGAGCCCACGGGAAAGATCAATTACTGGGGCTATACAAAGGGCGGTGTGTTCGCCCCGAAGGCCTCTTACAGCTCCGGAAAAGAGAAGCACCCGGTCAGGGAGTTTAAAGAGCTGGTAAAGGATCTTCACAAAGCCGGTCTGGAGATCATTGTGGAACTTTATTTTACCGGGGAGGAGAGCCCGGTGTTTGCCCTGGATGCGGTGCGCAGCTGGGTGGAGAGATACCATGTGGACGGCGTTCATCTGGTGGGCAGCGCCCCCCTGAAGCTGATCGGGGAGGATCCGTTTTTGAGCCGGACAAAGCTCATCGCCCTCTCCTGGGACGGCGTGGACGGCGGCCGGGTCAGACATCTGGGAGAATACAACGACGGTTTTCTGGAGGATGGCCGCCGCCTGTTAAAGGGAGACGAGGGGCAGATCAACCAGCTGGTGTTCCGCCTGAAGAGAAACCCGAAGGAATGTGCCGCCGTAAATTACATCGCTTCCACCAACGGCTTTACTCTGATGGATATGGTCTCCTACGACCGGAAACACAACGAGGACAACGGAGAAAACGGCCGGGACGGCACGGACAGCAACTACAGCTGGAACTGCGGAGTGGAAGGCCCTACCAGGAAGAAAAAGGTGCTGGAGATGCGGAAAAAGCAGATCCGCAACGCCCTGACGCTGGTATTTTTAAGCCAGGGAACCCCTCTTCTGCTGGCGGGAGACGAGTTTGGAAACTCCCAGGGCGGCAATAACAACGCCTACTGCCAGGACAACGAGACTTCCTGGCTCAACTGGAACCAGTTAAAGACCAACAGCGATATTCACGATTTTGTGAAATTTCTCATCGGATTCCGGAAAGCCCATCCCATGTTTCACATGAGCGGGGAGCCGAAAGTGATGGATTACAAGGTGTGCGGCTACCCGGACGTGTCTTTCCACGGAGTAAAGGCCTGGTATCCGGAATTTGAAAACTTCAGACGGCAGCTGGGTGTGCTTTACTGCGGAGAATACGGGGCGAAGCCGGACGGAAGCGCCGACGATTTCTTCTATGTGGCTTTCAATATGCACTGGGAGCCCCATGAGTTCGCCCTTCCCCATCTGCCGAAGGACCGGAAATGGTATGCGGCGGTCAATACTGACGACGGCGCTGCCAACGGCTTCTATCCGGAGGGAGAGGAGAAGCCGGTGAAAGATCAGAAGCGGTTTATGGTTCCGCCCAGAAGCGTTGTGGTGCTCATTGGAAAGAAAATGCCGGCGGAAGAGAAGAAAACTCCCGCTCCGGCGAAGAAGTCGGAGGAGAAGAAGGCCCCTGCTTCGGCGAAGACACCGGAAGCGGAAAAGTCGTCTTCCCCGGAAAAGATGCCGAAGGCATAAATCTCCCAGGCATAAAATTCCGGATATAAAAAGCGGCCCGGTCATCTCATCTGCAGGGTGACCGGGCCGTAAAAACAGGCCGTTATTCCGGATAAACCAGCCGCTCGTCCTCAATGTCGTAGAGCACTTCGTCCAGGTATTTTCTGGCCAGGTATCTGGCCATGGGAAGGTTCATATCCAGATAGTTGCCGCAGTCTTTCGGCTGGGCGCCGGGGATCTCTCCCTCAAAATCCCGGATGAATTCAAACATTTCCACCATCAGGGGCACAATGTCCACGGATTCAAAATCGCCGCAGAGCAGCAGGTAGAAACCGGTGCGGCAGCCCATGGGGCCAAAGTAAATGACTTTGCTGCCGTAGACCGGGTGATTGCGCAGGAAAGTGGCGCCCAGATGTTCAATGGCGTGCATTTCCGCTGTGTTCATGACCGGCTCATTGTTGGGGCGGGTCATGCGAAGATCAAAGGTGGTGATCACGGTGTCGCCTGCCGGGTCCTTTCTGGACACGTACACGCCGGGGAGCAGTCTCAGGTGATCGATAGTAAAGCTGGTAATTTTCTCCATAGGGCAGATTCTCCTTTTTCTTAACATACAGGCCGCTGCAGGCGGCATGAAAGCTTCATAAGTGACAGTATATCCCACCCGTTTCCAAAAAACAAGAGGCGGACGGCGGTAAAAATACCGTAAAAAAATAAAAAAGGGGGTTGCAATTTTCCGGAAAATCCCATATACTGTCATACGAAACGAAAACCGAATACGAAAAGGGAGTAGTTTAAATGTCTCGTCAACATACGCGGCCGTACGGTCTGGTGAGGCATATCCTGATTCTTTTGGGATTACAAGACTTTTCATGCGTGGCGTGTACAAAGAGTTTGTACAATTTACGCATGAAAAGTCTTTTTTCGTTCATACCATATAAGGAATAGAGAGGAGAGTTAGGCGATGAGAGCATGGTATCAAATGTCAGAGGAAGAAGCGCTGCAGTCTCAGAGTGTGGGAAAGGAGGGACTGACAGAAGCGCAGGCGCAGGAGCGGCTGGAAAAGAACGGGCAGAATGTTCTCCAGGAGACCAGGAAAAAAAGCGCGTTCCAGGTATTTCTGGAACAGTTTAAGGATCTTCTGGTAATCATCCTGATTGTGGCCGCGCTGATCTCCATGGTGTCCGGAAATGTGGAGAGCACAGTGGTGATTTTCGCCGTCATCATCATGAACGCCGTTCTGGGCACCATTCAGCATGAGAAGGCGGAGAAATCCCTGGACAGTTTAAAGTCCCTTTCTTCCCCCATAGCAAAGGTGATGCGGGATGGAAAAAAGATGGAGATCGATTCCAGGGACGTGGTTCCCGGAGATATTCTCCTGCTGGAGGCGGGAGATCTGGTAGTGGCCGACGGCCGTGTACTGGAGAGCTACTCCCTGCAGGTAAATGAGAGCTCCCTCACCGGCGAGTCCACCAATGTGGACAAGAAGGCTCTGCAGCTGAATGAGGACAAAGTGGCCCTGGCGGATCAGGTAAATATGGTGTTTTCCAGCTCTCTGGTGACATTTGGCCGCGGCGTAGTGCTGGTAACGGGAACGGGAATGAACACGGAGATCGGAAAAATCGCATCTCTGATGAATGCCACCAAGGAAAAGAAGACCCCTCTTCAGGTGAGTCTGGACCAGTTCAGCAGCAAGCTGGCGGCGGTGATTATGATTATTTCCGCACTGGTATTTCTGCTGAGCCTGTACCGTCAGATGCCTATTCTGGATTCTCTGATGTTTGCCGTAGCCCTGGCTGTGGCCGCTATTCCTGAGGCGCTGAGCTCCATCGTCACCATCGTGCAGGCCATGGGAACCCAGAAGATGGCCGCAGAGCACGCCATCATCAAGGACCTGAAGGCAGTGGAAAGCCTGGGCTGCGTATCCGTAATCTGTTCTGACAAAACGGGAACTCTGACTCAGAACAAGATGACGGTGCAGCAGATCTATATGGACGAAAAACTGTGTTCTGCGGATGCGCTGAAAAACAGAGGAGAGGTGTCTCAATATCTGTTATATGCGTCTCTTCTTGCAAATGATGCCGCTTTTACCGATGGAAAAATGATCGGAGACCCCACGGAGTTTGCCCTGATCGAGATGGGACGGAAAGCGGGAACAGATGAAAATACCGTCCGCAGCGAGCTGCCCAGAACGGGAGAGATTCCCTTTGACTCCGACCGCAAGCTCATGAGTACGCGGCACATGATTTTCGGGAAAGATACCCTGCTCACGAAGGGAGCTGTGGATGTGCTGCTGCCGAGAATTACCAGAATTATGACTTCCTCCGGCGTCCGCCCCGCAACGGAATCAGACCGGCAGAAAATTGTGGCCCAGAACATGGAATTTTCCAGACAGGGCCTGCGTGTGCTGGCGTTTGCCTGCCGGGAGATGAAAGAGGGAGAAACCCTTACTTTCGACAGCGAGCGGGATTATACCTTTGTCGGTCTGGTATCCATGATGGATCCGCCTCGTCCTGAGTCGAAAAATGCGGTGTTAAACGCGAAGAAAGCCGGCATCCGGCCTGTGATGATTACCGGCGACCACAAGGTTACGGCTACTGCCATTGCTGAAAAAATCGGTATTTTCACCGAGGGCGACCTGGCTGTGGAGGGACTGGAGCTGGATCAGATGGACGATAAAGAGCTCGATGAAAAGCTGGAGCGCATTTCCGTTTACGCCAGAGTTTCACCGGAGCACAAAATCCGTATTGTGGAGGCCTGGCAGAATAAAGGCCGCATTGTAGCCATGACCGGAGACGGCGTCAACGACGCCCCTGCTCTTAAAAAAGCGGATATCGGCGTGGCTATGGGCATCACCGGCACGGAGGTGTCCAAAGATGCTGCGGCCATGATCCTGGCCGACGACAACTTTGCCACCATCATCAAGGCAGTTTCCAACGGCCGTAACGTGTACCGGAACATTAAAAACTCCATTAAATTCCTGCTTTCCGGAAATATGGCCGGTATTCTCAGCGTGCTTTACACCTCCCTTATGGGACTTCCGGTGCCGTTTGCGCCGGTGCACCTGCTGTTTATCAACCTGCTGACAGACTCCCTTCCGGCCATCGCCATCGGCATGGAGCCGGCGGAACCGGGGCTTCTGGAGCAGCCGCCCAGAAATCCGAAGGAAGGAATTCTCACGAAAGAGTTTTTGGTGGATGTGGGCGTACAGGGAGGCATCATCGCCGTATGTACCATGATAGCCTATTACACGGGTCTTTATATGCCAGGGGTTATGGGCGCTCCCGGCAATCAGGCAGTGGCCAGCACCATGGCATTTGCCACTCTGACCCTTGCCAGACTGTTCCACGGCTTTAACTGCAGAAGCAAACATTCCATCATTCGCCTGGGCCTGCGCAGCAACCCCTGGAGCATCATGGCTTTTGGAGCCGGCGTGGTTCTCCTGGCTGCAGTACTGTTTGTGCCCGGACTGCAGAGACTGTTCTCTGTGGCAGACCTGTCCGTCCGTCAGCTTGTGACGATTGCTATTTTTGCCGTTATCCCCACGCTGATTATTCAGGCTGTGAAGACGATTCGGGAGAGTATGAAATAATTATTATTATGAAAACCGCAGAAGGGGCTGTGCAGCACGGAAAAGTGCTGCGCAGCCGCTTTTTTGTGCATAAGCTGTATCAAGGCAGCGGATGGGGAAGGGGGACTTCCCCTAGCTGACAGCGGCAGAAGATGGCGGGAGATGTTACTTGTTTCTGGCAATGTGTCTGCCGTAGC
>DXBC01000112.1 GCA_019116745.1 Candidatus Lachnoclostridium stercorigallinarum | reverse complement strand
CGGACTGAAGGGGGATCAGTTTTGCTATGAGAAGCTGATGGATCCGGAAGTGGGCTGTATTATCATGAACCAGAAAAATCCTCTGTCCGGGAAGGAATCTGTTACGATGGAGGATCTGAAAAACGAGACGTTTTTCAATTTCAGTGAAAGCGTAGATGCCATGAAACACGAAATTCTGACGCAGATGAGCAAACAGATGGATTATATCCCGAAAGTAATGGAAGGAGATTATCTGCTTCGATATAAATGGCTGAAAGAAAATAAATGTATTGCTCTGGGAACGGATATTGGATTTCAGTACAATTATCCGGAAAAAGAGAATCTGGTGGCGGTAAAGTTAAAGGATGACATCATGCCTAAGAGAATGCAGGTGATTGCCTGGAATTCTGAACTGGAAATCGTAGGAGAGAGGAAGCTGTTTTTTGATTATATGGTTCAGGCAACTAAGTCTCAAAACAGAAATATAGATATGTAGACGAAAGGGGGAAGGCAATCTTCCCCTCTTTCATTGTTTTATTATTTCAGATACCGGTCAAAGAATTCCACCACGATTTTTTTTGTCTCCGGCTGGAAAAATTCCGGTGTGCCGTGGCCGGCGTGCTTTAAGATGTAAAGGTCTGCCCGGTCTTCCAGGCCGGCATCGCAGATCTGCTGGTAAAATTCCTCGCTGATGGCGGTGGGAACCAGAGGATCGGCGTCGCCGTGCATGATCAGCATGGGAGCCATTTTCGGGGAAATGTAGTATTTTGTGCAGGCGGATTTTGCTCTCTCTTTCATGGTAGCCCGGTCGCCGCCCAGAAGAGCGCCGGCGTGAGTGTCCTCCACGGTTTTCCAGCGATGGTTGGGGTCTTTCATGGCAATCTCATCCGCTTCCATCAGTTCCACGAAATCTACGGGGCCGAACATATCGTAGGCCGCCTGTACTTCAGATGAGAAGCCGGCCCATTCTTCCGTGTCAAATCCGTCTGTGTTCATGCCGGCCATAGCGCTTAAATGGCCGCCGGCAGATCTTCCCATGACACCGATCCGATCCGGATCAATCTCATATTTGTCCGCATTGGCCCGGAGAAAGCGGATGGCGGTTTTAACGTCCCTAATCTGCTCCGGCCATTTGGCCTGGGCGCTGCTGCGGTAGTACATGGAAGCCACAACGTAGCCGGCTTCAACCAGATATTCACATTCCGCAGCCATAAGATTTTTGTCTGCACCCCGGTATCCGCCTCCCGGCACCCAGAGAATGGCGGGCTTTAAATATTTTTTCCTGTCTTCGCCCTCGCAGCCGGCGGCCAGCCTCATCTCGCTGTTGCCGTTCTGCAGCATAATGGACATTTCCAGGTCCAGCATATTGCCGTCCAGATCCGGTCTTCTGGAGTAAACGATGCTGTCAATAAAGTTTACGCTTGGGCGTTTTCTGCCCGGGTCAATGGTGTATCTCATTTCTTTTTCCTTCCTTTCTCAGGGGTGGGTTTGACAATTACATAATCGGATAGAAAATATTTGCGCTGATAATCAGACTGACTACCAGAATTACAATCAGCGGCAGGGTGAATCTCATGGTCTTTAAGGGGTTGTGATTGCCCATTCCAAATCCCATGATGGCGGCGGAGCTTCCCGTGGGAAGGACGAAGGCCATCATCCAGGCTGTGGCGGCGACCACCAGAACCACATTGCGCACATTGTATCCGCCTGCGATGGCAGTGGAGGCCGCGATGGGGATCAGCACCGACATGGTGCCCATGTTGTTCATGAAGTTGGTCATGACTGTGGCCACCAGGCAGAATACAACCACTACCATGATTCCGCTGGGATTGCTGCCGAGGATTCTCAGCACGCCTTCGCCGATGAGCTTATCCACTCCTGTGGCGGAGAGGGCACTTGACATGGTCTGCATTCCGATTACCATAAATATCATATCAGAACTTAAGGTAGCTGTAACCTGTTTTACCGGAAGAACTTTAAAAAGAATCATAACCAGCACTCCGGCGGCCGGGATGATATTGGAAATATCGCTGCCCACTGCGTCCTGGAACATGAAGCCGACGGTTACGGCGATGAATACGGCCCAGATCACGGCTTCTTTCCCAGGGCTTAAAGGCGGCTCGTCCTTTTTCTGAGCTCCGGCAGGAGCGGCTGCCTCATTCATTACGGTTTTGGGAACCAGCTTATAAAAGAGCAGACAGTAAATGGTGCCGATGATGGATGGGATGATTCCCACCTTTAAAAAATCTGCCGTTGTAAGCATATTTTCCGCCCCTCCGATTCCGGAGTACAGGGAGTTGATGATGCCGGTCATGGCCACGCCCATGCCGATGGGGATTCTGGATACCCAGAGACAGTTCATGACCGCTACCACGAAAAAGATACGTCCCGGCTGGATCTCGCTGTCCGGATCGAGGGCCTGCACCAGCAGAACCATGATGGAAAGGCAGGCGGTAGATCCCATAAACTGGGATAACAGGATGGTAAAACCAAAGATGATGAGCAGAAGAAGAATTCCTTTTGTTCCTTTCATCTGCTGCATTTTTGACTGAAGTTTCTTGATAAAGCTCAGTTTTCCCAGAGCAGAGGCCACCACGATCATACAGGCGACCATGATGCAGTTGCCGCTGGACATGCTGGCGAAGGATTCCTCGATGGTGAAAACGCCGGTCAGAACAAGCATAACACAGCAGATCATTCCCGCAACCCCGTAGGGGATCACGTGGGTCAGCAGGGCTACGACCACAAATACCAGCAAAAGCAGCACGATAATCATATCCATTGTCATGATTCGTTTCTCCTTGTAAATTACGCTATTTTGTTTTCGTTCTAATTACCCGGGCTTTAGATAATTTCATTATAAAAGCCGGTTTTTATCTGGACAAGCGGATTAATTTTATATTATGATTAAGAAAAACTTATACCGTTGGAGGACAGTCATGCAGACGAGACAGCTAAATTATATTGTGGAGATTGCCAGACAGCAGAGCCTGTCCGGAGCGGCGAAAATACTGGGGGTCTCTCAGCCGGCTCTGAGCCAGTTTCTGGCGGCGGAGGAAAAAGATCTGGGAGTTTCCATCTTTTTTTCTTATCAGAACAAGCTGTATCCCACTCCGGCGGGGATGATCTATATCAATGCTGCGGCGGAGATGGTCCGGATAAAAGAGCAGACCTACCGGAAGATCCGTTCTTACAGAGCGACTGCCCTGAAGAAGATCCGCATCGGCGTATCGGATCCGGTCTCCGGGAAACTGGTCGCAAAGGCAGTTCCCATAGTTTTTGGACATTATCCGGACGCGGCGGTGATCCCGGTCAGGGGGACAAACGCCTGGCTGAAAGACCAGCTGCGGCAGGGAAAGCTGGATATGGCGGTTTTGGGGTACGATCAGGCCCAGGTTCCCCACAGCGGATTTTATCAGTTTGCGAAAAGAGAGCTATGCGTGCTGATCCCCCGGGAATTCAGGCTGTCTTATCCCCTTGTGGAGAGCAGCCAGGACCGGGAATTGATACCCATCGGAGAGCTTAAAAATTTTCCGTTTATCCTTCCGGAACCGGATATGCTGGAACGGAAAATCGTGGACGAACTGTTTTCAGAAGCGGGTTTCATTCCAAAGGTGATCTATACTGCTTCAGATCTGTACGTGACTCTGGAGCTGACCAATGCGGGATTCGGGATCTCTTTTCTTCCGGAGCATCTGGCCGGTCAGGCAGATCAGGCAAAGACCAGAATCTTTTCTCTGATTCAGCGGCCTTCCGCCTTTTGCGGCATTTCCATGAAAATGAAAAATGAACCGGACGAGGTGGAGCAGCTGCTGATTATCTGTATTTTGCGGGAGGCGATGAAGACGGAGGGGGATTCTCTGCTCTATAACGGAGATTCCAGAAGGCTTATGGAGCTGTATGCCGGGGAGGAGGGGTATCTGTGGACACAAAACAGCTTGAATATATAATTGCGGTGGAGGAAGAAAAGAGCATTTCCAAAGCGGCGGAACGGCTGTTTATCACCCCTTCCGCCTTAAGCCAGCAGTTAAAAAAACTGGAGATGGAGCTGAACACCAGACTCTTTATCAGGAGCAGGCACGGCATGAGCCTTACTCCGGAAGGAAATCTCTATCTCTCCGGGGCGAAGGCCATGCTGGCGGTTAAAAACCAGGCCCTTGAAAAAATTCGTTCCCTGGATCCGAAGCAGAGGCGAAACGCGGTGATCACCATCGCCCTTAACCGGAATTTTTATACATTCTTTCAGACCTATATTATGTCTGAGTTTGAAAACCGGTTCCCCTACACAGAGCTTCAGCCGGTGCTGGTTACGGACACCTCCGCGAAAGCCGAGGTGCTTAAGGGAAATGCGGATATGGGGTTTATCATTGCCAGCGGCGTGACCGCTTCTTCTCTGGAAGCTATTCCTCTTCAGAGAGAACCCCTTCATTTGGCATTTCCGAGAGGGATTGAGGAAGATCTGCCTCAAGACTATTCATTTGAAAAACTGATAGAAGCTCTGGAAGCTCTGGATTATATTTCAGCGCCGCTGGCGTCCATACGCAATGCGGATCTGCATTATCTCCGGTGTGCCGGTCTGGAGCCGGAAATTTCGTGCTACTCCACATCCTACGCCCATTTAAGGAAACTGCTGAACCGGCAGTTTGCCTACGGCGTGATTCCGGCGGGCTTCATTGAGGAGACGGATACCTTCGCCCATGTTCCCATACGGCCGGCGGCCTACTATACGCTGGAGATTGTGTTGGGCAGCACGCTGTTTATGACGGCGGAGATCCGGGAGCTGATCCTCATATTTCTGCGGATATTTGACCGGGAAAACGGCGGGAAGAGCATGCTGGAAGCCCTGGAGCACGGATAATACGAACACAAATGAAAATCATTATCAAAAATATTGACATCAGTTTCCAACTGTGGTATCCTTCAATATGAAGTTAGCCATAACTAACCAAAGGGGAAAATTCCGGAAATGGAAGGAGAGCAGATTCTGAATGGACGCGGTCCGCAGCAGGATCGGGACGGAGATGGCTGACGGGAAGACAGGATCGGAGGATGTAAATGACTGCAGCCACATTTGAAAGGCAGCTGGCACAGCACTGCTCGCCGGCGATTGCCGGGATAAAGCCGGCAAATATCATCACGTTTCCGTCAAAGGACGGATATGGAAGCGCAGACATCCGGAGACTGACGGAGATTTATAACTGGAGGTTTCGGGAAAAGGATCTGAATTTTCGGATTCTCTGTGAGTGTTCCCGGCGCTGCCTGCTCATGGTCTACCGGCCGTCGCTTCTGGAGCGGCATATGAGGCGGGACGAGATCCGAGAAATTCTGGAGCGGGAAGGCTATGATACAGAAAGCCTGGAAGAGATGCTGAAGATTCTGGAGAGCAGAATGGGTGAATCTGGTTCCTGTGAATTTCCCCACGAGATCGGATTGTTTCTGGGATATCCCACAGAGGATGTGGTGGGATTTATGGAAAACCGGGGACAGAATTATCTCTATTCCTGCTATTGGAAGGTGTATTCCGATGTGGACCGGGCCAAGGCCTGGTGCAGCCAGTGGGAGAAAGTTCGGGATGGATTTGTAAAGGTGGTAGATTCCGGAATGAGCATATACGAGATGCTTCGGACCGGAGTCGTGGCCTGAAAATAGACAGATGCCGAAAAGGAGGAAAGCAAGATGAAAATTGGAGTGATTTACTGGTCCGGTACAGGAAATACGGAAATGATGGCAAATGCAGTTGCCGAGGGAGCAAGGGCAGCGGGAGCCGAGGTGGAGGTGATGACCGTTTCGGAGACGGATGCGGCCGGTGCTCTGAACTATGACGCGCTGGCGCTGGGGTGTCCGGCCATGGGAGCAGAGCAGCTGGAAGAGAGTGAGTTTGAGCCTTTCTTTGCAGACCTAGAGAGCGGTCTGAAGGGCAAAAAGGTGGCTCTGTTCGGATCTCACGAGTGGAGCGAGGAAGGTCAGTGGATGGACGAGTGGACAGAGAGAACGCTGGCTGACGGAGCCGATCTGTGCGGAGGAGCCGGCTTAAAGATTTTCTCCACTCCCGATGAGGAAGGCCTGGAAAAGTGCAGGGAGCTGGGCAAAGCGCTGGCATCTGTGTGACCCTATGGCCGCAGGGCCTGCGGCGGGCCGGCTGTAAAATTATTTTTTAATTGTAAAAATTTGAAGGAAACTTCCCTGAAGCCGCGGCTGAATATGCTGCGGCCGGGGAAGTTTTTTTCTGCCGCTTTTCACGGTCCGAAACCTTCCTCTCCTTGACAAAAGTCCTGTTTTAAATATATAATAGTCCCTATTCGTACTAAATAAAGGAGAAAACAGGAAAAATGGAAGAAAAATTAGAGAGATTTCAAAAGTTTCAGCAGGATTTTTATATGCTGTGGGGCCAGATCACTATTTTTTACAGCAGATGGGCGGAGAAAATTGGGATAAATTATACTACGCTGATGATTTTATGCGG
>DXBC01000111.1 GCA_019116745.1 Candidatus Lachnoclostridium stercorigallinarum | reverse complement strand
AAAATGCTGTTTTTTATCTGATTATTATAATATAAGAAACAGATCAGGTCAATTGCCTTAAAAATCTGTTCTTTCCTCTTCTTGACAATCTATATAAAATAAGATACTATACTGTTTGTGTCCGAACAAATTAAATGATTTTTCAGCTGGAAAGGGAGGTGGAAGGAAAGTGGAAAAGGACTGCGGTGCATGGATCAATCTGCTGTCGCACAAAGTGAAAGCGCGGCTGAACGCCATGCTGCAGGATCTTGGCATAACTGCTGTACAGAGCCGGGTCATCTATTATATTCTCGTCCACTGTCAGGACGGCCCCGTATTTCAGCGGGATATTGAAAATGTGTTTGGGCTGAGCCGCTCAACCGCAACCGGTATTTTGCAGCTTCTGGAGAAAAATGGTATTATCCGGAGAGAAAGCGTCGCCAGCGACGCAAGGCTGAAAAGCCTGGTTCCCACGGAGCGCGCCGCCATGCTGGATTCCCAGGTGCGTGCCTGCCTGCGGGAAACCGACCGTATGCTGACTGCCGGCCTGTCTGACGGTCAGATACAGCTCTTCAAGGAGATAGCCGCCCAGATGCTGGACAATCTGGACCACTGGGATACAGCGTCTGACTGTTCATCCGACAAGGAATGCCCTGTCTCCAAATCCGTTCACAACTGAACAAATCATGTGCGCCGCGGCGCACGCATAGGGCGGCATTCTGCCGCTTCTGAAACCCAAAAGAAATGGAGGAATATCACCAATGATTAAAGTCTTGGCCCGAAGCATCCGCGAATATAAAAAGGCTTCGATCATGACGCCTCTGCTGGTAATGGTAGAGGTTATTCTGGAATGCGCAATTCCTTTTGTTATCGCGCAGCTTGTAAACCAGATGCAGGCCGGCTGTTCCATGGACGTCATCGTCCGCTATGGAGCGGTTCTGATTGCCATGTCTGTTCTGTCGCTGATTTTCGGAGGCGCCGCAGGTTCCACCTGTGCCACCGCGTCCACCGGCTTTGCCAAAAATCTGCGCAGGGATATGTTTTACAGGATCCAGGATTATTCTTTTGAAAACATTGACAAATTTTCAGTTTCCAGTCTGGTAACCCGTCTGACCACAGATATTGTCAACGTACAGATGTCTTACATGATGATCATCCGTGTGGCCATCCGCGGACCGCTGATGCTGATCTTCTCTTTCGCCATGGGATTCATCATGGGGGGACGGCTCGCCATGATCTTCCTGTTTACCATCCCGCTGCTGGGTATCGGCCTGGCCCTGGTCATCCGGGCTGCCACTCCCATCTTCCGCCGGGTATTCCGCAAGTATGATGCCTTAAACGATTCCATCCAGGAAAATGTACAGGCCATGCGCGTGGTAAAATCCTATGTCCGCGAAGATTATGAGAAAAAGAAATTCGGCGCCGCCGCAGACAATATCCGCAGGGACTTCACCCGCGCGGAGCGGATCATGGCCATCAACAGCCCCATGATGCAGTTCTGTGTTTACTCCGGTATGGTATTCGTGCTTTCCTACGGTTCCTATGCCGTTATCACCAGCAGAGGCCTGGACTTAAACGTGGGACAGATGTCTGCCATGCTTACCTACAGCTTCCAGATTCTCATGAGCCTGATGATGCTCTCCATGGTTTTCGTTATGATTACCATGTCCGCAGAATCTGCCGAGCGTATTGTGGAAGTTCTGAGTGAGGAGAGCACCCTGAAGAGTCCGGAAAACGCCGTCACTGAGGTGAAAGACGGCTCCATCGACTTTGACAATGTCAGCTTCAAATATTCCAGGAAAGCAGAGCGCATGGCTCTGGCCGATATCAATCTCCACATCAAATCCGGAGAGGTCATCGGAATTCTGGGAGGCACCGGTTCTTCCAAATCCTCTCTGATCCAGCTGATTCCCCGTCTGTATGACGTGACGGAGGGAAGCGTAAAGGTGGGCGGCGTCGATGTCCGCAAATATGATCTGGAAACCCTGAGAAATCAGGTGGCTGTGGTGCTCCAGAAAAACGTGCTGTTCTCCGGCACCATCAAGGACAACCTGCGCTGGGGCAATCCCAACGCCACCGATGAGGAGATGATGGAAGCCTGCCGTCTGGCTCAGGCCGACGAATTCATCCAGCTCTTCCCGGAGAAATACGACACCTGGATCGAGCAGGGCGGCTCCAACGTCTCCGGCGGTCAGAAACAGCGTCTGTGTATCGCCAGAGCGCTGCTGAAAAAGCCGAAGATTCTGATTCTGGACGACTCCACCAGCGCCGTGGACACCCGCACTGACGCCCTGATCCGGAAAGGCTTCCGCGAATTTATTCCGGAAACCACAAAAATCATCATCGCTCAGCGTGTGGCCAGCGTACAGGATGCCGACCGCATTATCCTGATGGAGGGCGGCCGCATCAGCGCCATCGGAAACCACGAGGAACTGATGGCTTCCAATGAAGTTTACCGCGAAATCTATACATCTCAGAACCGTGCAGGAGGTGACAATCATGTCGAATAACACCAATTCCATGAGAGGGCGCCGCGCTCCCAAAGGCGTGCTGCCCCGTCTGGTCCGGACGATTTTCGGGTTTTACCCGGTACTTCTGCCCATCACCCTGGGCTGTATCCTGGTCAACGCAGTGGTCAGCTCCATGCCGTCTGTTTTCATGCAGAACGTCATTTCCGTGGTGGATAAGACATACGCTTCCGGCGACTGGTCTTCTGCTTCCGGGCGGATTTTCAGCCTGCTGACCATCCTGATTATCATGTACATCATCAGCCTTATCGCAAACGTCTGCTATACTCAGCTGATGGCTTATATCACTCAGGGCACACTGGCAAAAATGCGTCAGAAAATGTTTGACCACATGCAGGATCTGCCCATCAGCTACTTTGACACCCACAGCCACGGCGACATCATGAGCTTTTACACCAACGATATCGACACTCTGCGTCAGATGATCAGCCAGAGCCTTCCCCAGATGATGATTTCCGGGGTTACTCTTCTGAGCGTTTTCTGCATCATGATGTACTACAGCATTCTGCTGGCCATGGTAGTTGTCTGCGGCGTTGTCATTATGACCTTTGTGGCCCGCTACGTCAGCAGCCACTCCTCCAAATACTTCCTCAGACAGCAGATTACCATCGCGAAGGCTGAGGGCTTCATGGAGGAAATGATGACCGGTCAGAAGGTTATCAAGGTCTTCTGTCATGAGGACGGCGCAAAGGCGGATTTCGACAAGGTCAATGGGGAACTGTTTGAAAACGCCAGAAACGGCAACCGCTACGCCAACATCCTCATGCCTCTTCTGGGCAACATCGGAAACGTTATGTATGTGGTGGTCGCCCTGGTAGGCGGTTATCTCCTGCTGACCGGAGCTCCCAACGTGAGCATTTCCGGTATGGCATTCAGCATCAGCATCGTGGTTCCCTTCTTAAATATGACCAAGCAGTTTGCCGGAGCCATCGGACAGGTTTCCAACCAGATCAACATGGTAATCATGGGTCTGGCCGGTGCTCACCGCATCTTCCTCCTTCTGGACGAGGAGCCGGAGAAGGATGAGGGCTACGTCACCCTGGTAAATGCCAGAGTCAAAGAGGACGGAGAGCTGGAGGAATGCGAGGAGCGCACCAACGTGTGGGCGTGGAAGCATCCCCACCACGACGGCACCGTTACCTACACCAGGCTGGAGGGAGATGTGCGCTTCTTTGACGTGGATTTCGCCTACGTACCCGGCAAGACGGTGCTTCACAACGTCTCCCTGTACGCCAAGCCCGGTCAGAAAGTGGCTTTCGTAGGCTCCACCGGCGCAGGAAAGACCACCATTACCAACCTGATCAACCGGTTCTACGATATTGCCGACGGAAAGATCCGCTATGACGGCATCAATATCAACAAGATCAAAAAAGCGGACCTCCGCCACAGTCTGGGCATCGTTCTTCAGGATACCAACCTGTTTACCGGCACGGTTATGGAGAACATCCGCTACGGCAACTTAAACGCCACCAATGAGGAATGTATCGGCGCCGCCCGTCTGGCCGGAGCGGACGATTTCATCCGCCGCCTTCCCGACGGCTACAACACCATGCTTACGGGCAACGGAGCCAACTTAAGCCAGGGACAGCGCCAGCTTCTGGCCATCGCCAGAGCCGCTGTAGCCGACCCGCCCGTTATGATCATGGACGAGGCCACCAGCTCCATTGACACCCATACGGAGGCCATTGTACAGCGTGGTATGGACGCCCTGATGCGGGGACGGACCACTTTCGTCATCGCACACCGCCTCTCCACTGTACAGAACGCCAACGCCATCATGGTTCTCGACCACGGCCGGATTATCGAGCGCGGTACTCACGAGGATCTGATCAAGCTGGGAGGCACTTACTATCAGCTGTATACAGGAGCGCTGGAGCTGGATTAACCGGCATCCGCATCCACAGGAAAAAGTCGTAAAATCATTACGGCTTTTTCTTTTATTGAATTTCTGAAAATGATAAGGAGTGAAACAATGTCCATTGCAGACCGATATATCAACTACGTCAACCAGGAAGTGAAGACGGAACCGGACAAGGGATGGAACCGGATGATTCTGGGATACCAGGCCAATAAATGGCGCTCCCGCCTTCTGCCCCGCCCCGGTCTGTCCAGGGGATATCAGAAGCTGGAAGCCATGATGATGTCCCTGGTGGCCGACTCCCTGAGCCATGAAGACAGCTACGTATGGGGAAATATCTTTGCTCCCTGCGAGATCATGGAATGCTTCGGCGTCCGGACTCTCTCCATTGAGTGTCTGTCCTGCTATTTTTCCGGATATCATCTGGAAGACTACTTCATCGACTGCGCCCAGAACAGCGGGATCGCCCCCACCCTGTGCTCTTATCACAAAACCTTTGTGGGAGCCGTGGAAAGCGGCGCTCTCTCCGGCCCCCGGTACGCGGTGACCACTTCCCTCTCCTGCGACGGAAACTTAAACACCTTCCGCTACCTGGAAAAGAAGATCGGGGTGCCCTTTACCTTTCTGGATGTGCCCTACCGGGACGATCCGGAATCGGTGAGCTATCTGGCAGATCAGCTGCGGGAAATGACCGGAACGCTGGAGAAGGTGTTCGGCCGCCCCTTCGACGAGGAGAAACTTCGCCGCATCATAAAGGTGGAAAACGAGACCAGGCGCGCTCTGTTTGAGTTTTATGAACTGGAAAAGAAGCACTTCTATCCAGGAGAAATCATCAGCCAGCTGTATCTGATGATGGGAACTCATCTTCTGATGGGAACGGAGGAATTCCGGGATCTGGTGCGCTTCCTGGTGGAGGACATAAAAACCTATCCGGAATTTACAGGCAAGCGGATTCTGTGGGTTCATCTCCTGCCCTTCTATCAGGAGACTCTGCGGGAATATTTCAACGAAAATCCCAAATATCAGGTGATCGCCAGCGATATCGTCCTGGATTTTGCCGACGAGCTGGATGAGACCGACCCGTTCCGGGCACTGGCCTTAAAGATCATCCGAAACATCTATAACGGCTCTTACGCCATCAAGGCGGATGCCCTTGGACTTGTGGCCCAGGAAATGGACGCCGACGCCGTCATCCACTTCTGCCACTGGGGCTGCAAGCAGGCCTCCGGCGGCAGCATCCTGCTGAAAGAAAAAATGAAGGAGCTGGGAATCCCCATGCTGATTCTGGACGGGGACGGCATTGACAAGAGAAACAGCCACGACGGCCAAATCAAGACCAGGCTGGAGGCATTTCTGGAAATCCTGGAGACCGAGAGCAGACACAGACAGGAGGAGACATGTTAGGATATATATGCAAATATGCACCGATAGAAATTTTTGAGTCCATGGGTGCGGAAATGAAGCGGATTGAGCCGGAGGTGGCCAGCTTCAGCCAGGCGGATATGAAGATGCACCCCAATGTATGCAGCTTCGCAAAGGGAGTTCTGGAGGACGTGCTGAGCCAGGATTATGAGGGCGTCATCCTCACCACCTGCTGTGACAGCATCCGCCGGCTCTACGATGTGCTGAAGGCTCAGTTTCCCGACCGCTTTATCTACATGCTGGATACTCCCCGCATCACAAAGGACGCCGGGATTCAGCTTTATGAAAAACGAATCCGGGAGATGATCCGGGCCTATGAGGAATTTTCCGGAAACACCTTTGACGAGGCCCGCTTCCTAAGGCTGCTCCGGGAAAAGAAAGCTCAGGCGGAACCGGCGTCCGCCCCAGGCAAGGGTCGGCTTTCTGTGGGGATCGCCGGCGCCAGGGCCAACGAAAACATCCGGAAGATCCTGGACGAACACGGAGTCCGCGTGGCCTTTGATCTTACCTGCACCGGCCTGGACCGGAAGCTCCTGGTGGAGGAAGACCAGGTGATGACCGGCTATGTGCGGGGGCTTTTAAGCCAGTTTCCCTGTATGCGCATGGAGGAGGCGGCCGGCAGGGACCAGCTTATCGCCAGATACGGGGACAGCGCCGACGGCATTATTTATCACACGGTGCAGTTCTGCGACAACTACTCTTATGAGTACGCATGGCTGAAAGGCGTGATCAGCCGTCCTCTCCTGCTTTTGGAGACGGACTACACCAAACAGAGCTACGGACAGATTCTCACCAGAATCGAGGCGTTTCTGGAATCCCTGAGGCCGGAACCGGAGCTCACAGCAAAAAAGACAGGAGGCAGCGACACCATGTATGTACTGGGAATAGACAGCGGATCCACATCCACCAACGCGGTGATCATGGATCAGGACCGGAATATCAAATCTTTCGCGGTGGTCCGCACGGGAGCAAAATCGGGGCAGAGCGCCCGAAAAATTCTGGAGGAAGTGCTGAAGCAGGCAGGCCTGAAAAGGGAAGATCTCTCCCGGATCGTGTCCACAGGTTACGGCCGGGTGAGCATTCCCTTTGCCGATGAAAACGTGACGGAGATCAGCTGTCACGGCAAAGGGGCTCACTATTTTAACCCGAAGGTCCGCACCATTCTGGACATCGGCGGACAGGACAGCAAGGCCATCCACTTAAACGAGCACGGGGAAGTGACGGACTTTGTCATGAACGACAAGTGTGCGGCCGGTACGGGCCGGTTCCTGGAAATGATTGCCCGCACTCTGGAAATGGAGATCGGCGATCTGGGTCCGGCGGCCCTTCAGTCCACGGAAGACATTGAGATCACCAGCATGTGCTCCGTCTTCGCCGAGTCGGAAGTGATTTCCCTCATCGCACAAAATAAGGAAAAAGCCGATATCGCCAACGGCGTCTGCCACTCCATCGCCACCAAATCCTACTCTCTCCTGAAGCGGGTGGGCCTGGAGCCGGAATTTATGATGACCGGCGGCGTGGCCAAAAACCCAGGTGTTGTGCGGGCTGTGGAGGAAAAAATCGGGGCCAGGCTCTATATCTGCCCGGAGCCGGAGATTGTGGGGGCTGTAGGCGCCGCCCTGTATGCCCTGGAACAGGTAAACCGCTGAGACAGTTTCAAAACTGCCCTTTTCTCAAAAAAGTTCACGGTTTTTTCACAGAATAAATATAGACGAATCCGTCTATAAGTGCTATACTTTCAAATTGTAGACGGAATCGTCTATAATATTATTTTGAAGGAGACTTTGACCATGGACATTTTGATTGGTGTATTTAGACTGGCTGTTTCTATTGTCATTGCATTTATCGCCGGCAAGCTTATTTCCAAGCTGAAACTGCCCTCCATCCTGGGCTGGCTCATCGCCGGCATGATGATCGGCCCCCATGCCCTGAACCTGCTGGACAGCTCGGTACTGGACTCCCAGTGGT
This sequence comes from Candidatus Lachnoclostridium stercorigallinarum, assembly GCA_019116745.1. GTDB lineage: Bacteria > Bacillota > Clostridia > Lachnospirales > Lachnospiraceae > Lachnoclostridium_A > Lachnoclostridium_A stercorigallinarum. The sequence continues at coordinate 1,789 of DXBC01000111.1, read as the reverse complement.
TTGAGGTTACGGAAAGCATTCTGGAGTGTACCTTCGGCCTGATGATCGGCACGGAACTGATCTGGAGCCAGATGAAAAAGGCCGGCCCGCAGATTCTGCTCACAACCATTACGGAATCTCTGGGAACCTTCCTCATCGTCAGCCTGGTATTTGGCCTTATTTTCTGGGCAACCGGCGTCCCCGTTTACCTGGCCCTTCTGTTCGGCGGCATCGCCCTGGCTACCGCCCCTGCCCCCTCCCTGTCAGTGGTCAATGATCTGAAAACCGACGGTCCGGTGACCAAAACCCTGATTCCCATGGCGGCATTGGATGATCTGGTTGGCGCTCTGGTCTTCTTTCTGGTCATCGCCTTTGTATCCGCTCACCTTTCCGCCGCTGGCATTCCGGTTTCCATGGTTCTCTTCCTTGTGTTCCTGCCGGTGGTTATCGGAGCCATCATCGGCTTTATCACCGGAAAAATGCTCCGGCGCACCAAAAAACCCGGAACTACTTTAGCGGTAATGCTCCTGATGCTTCTGGCCTCCGCCGGCATCGGCTTTGCCATCAACCATATGCTGCCCACCCAGGTGCTGAACTTCATGCTCATCGGTATGTCTTACTCTACGGTCTTTGCTAATATGATAACGGAAAAGCAGTTAAACGACATGATGAAGGTGATGAATCCGGTGATTGGTTTCGCCATGGTCGTGGTGATCCTGAATCTGGCCGCTCCCCTGGACTACCATCTGATTGCCGACGCGGGCATCTTTACGGCAGTCTACATTCTCTCCCGGGCCATCGGCAAGTACGCAGGAGCTTACTTCGGAGCTTCCATCACCCATGCGCCTGAGACTGTAAAGAAATATCTGGGCTTTACCCTGCTGCCCCATTCCGGCGTATCTCTGGTCTTTACCGGTATCGCCGTGTCCGTTCTGTCAGGTTCGGCCCCGGAATGCGTTCCTATCATTCAGGGCACCATCGCAGCAGCGGCTGTTATCAATGAAATTATCGCGGTTTTCATGGCCAAGAAAGGGTTTGAATGGGCCGGCGAGCTGCACAAAGCGAAAGGAGGAATTTCCTTTGACCCAGGAAGAACGGCAAAAGCGCAGTAAAGAAACCATTTACCAGGCCGCTCTGGAAGAATTCGGCGCCAATGGATATGACCATGTCACCATGGAGTCCATCTGCAGCCGGCACCGCATCTCCAAAGGAATGATGTACCACTACTATTCCAGCAGAGACGAACTGTTCCTCCTGTGTGTGGAACGGACGTTTTCCGACCTGAAGACTTATATTGAGCAGAACGGGGATCAACTGGCAGAAAAACCTCCCCTGGATGCCATCCGGGACTTCTTTCTGCTCCGGGAAGGTTATTTTCAGCTCCATCCCCAACAGAAGATGATCTTTGAGACTGCCATGCTCCATCCCCCCAGACATCTGGGAGAAGAGATCCGCAGCCTGAGAGCTCCCATCCGGAGCCTGAACCGCCAGTTTATCAGTAGACTTATCAAGAGAATGTCCCTGCGCCCCGGATTGGACCCGGACAAGGCAGCCCGCTATCTGGAAGAAGCCCAGTCCTTTCTGCAGAATTCCTTAAAATCCTATCAGGAGCACGGAGATGAAACGGATATCTCCTCCATGCTGGAAATCGTGGAGGAACTGCTGGACATGATCCTGTTCGGCGTTTTCCAGCCGGGGAATCCGTCGGATTGAAATATGCTTCCTGTAAAAAAGCGCTCCCTGGGTGAGGAGCGCTTTTTCTCATATGGAGACCGGGAATCTTCCGGCATCTGAGGCTATTTAGATGATG
>DXBC01000110.1 GCA_019116745.1 Candidatus Lachnoclostridium stercorigallinarum | reverse complement strand
TATTGAAAGAGCCTTGAAATAAAATTAAAGAATATAGAAGGGTTTGATATATGATAAAATAGAGGTACGAAAATATTATAATCGCTAGAGTAATTTCGCTTTATAGTTTTAAAATAGGTAAAAGAACGAGGCAAAGCCGAAACGCCGTAGAACTGACCTTTACGGAATGGACACAGCCAGTACAACTATGATACAGAGGGAGACCGTTTCGAATTTTGTGTAAACTGGAAAATTAATGTAAGATATGTTATTAGTTACTTTGGGCAGAGCCGATTTTTTTTAGGCTCTGCCCTTGCTTGTATTATGCTGTAGTATGAGAAAAACACATTCTTTCCTGCTGTGCATAATTTCCCTCCTTAATTAATATGATGTAAAAAACGTTCTTGGGGGCAACCCATGAAAGAATATATCGAGGAACGGGCGGTAGCCATTGCCAATTACATCATAGACTGTAACGCCACAGTCCGGCAGACGGCGAAAAAGTTTGGGATCAGTAAGAGTACGGTGCATAAGGACGTCACCGACCGCCTGGAACACATCAACCCGTCACTGGCCGCCCGCGCCCGAGTCGTGCTGGACATCAACAAATCCGAACGCCACATCCGCGGCGGAATGGCGACCAAGGAAAAATATCAGCACCGGCTGCAGATCTGCAGCAAGGATGAAAAATAGGAAAAATCCCCGGCCGGAGCGAGAGAATGGCTCCGGCCGGGGATTTTTGATATTTCTTTGGTATTCTGTCTGCCCTGCTTATTTTTTAATCATTTCTGCGATTGCGTCAGGCCGTCCCGCCGGCAGCCTCCCGCGCCTTTCTGTCATTTATTGTTCTTCTTCCGCTTCTTTCTCCAGCTCCTTCGCGCACATCAGATAGTAATGTCTTCCGTTGGCGCTGGTCTGCATTCGGCCCAGACATACCAGGGCCTCCGCTTTCATTTTCTTCACGTCCGGGCAGCGGGAACCGGAATTCAGCAGAATGTCACACAGCTCCGCTGCCCACTGGTAGCGGCCGTCTGCCAGGCTGGCGGTTATCTCTTCCTTTATCCGGTCTGCCCCACCCATCATGCGGATCTGGCTGTCCGCTTTCTCTTTTTTCGGAAGACTTCCCAGGTTGGTAGGATTTCCGTCAAACCAGCCCAGATATCCGGTGAAAATGGCCCGTACCGTCCACTGAACCGTTCCATAGTATTCCTGGAGATAAGGGAGAGAGGCGAAGCGTTCCGGCAGCACCACCGTCTCCGCCAGCTCGTCCGGGGTCAGTCCCTGATCCATCCCTTTTAAGGTTTCCGTCAGCACGTACTGGATAGCGTCCCGGTAGTTGGTAAGAGTTGTCTGGATCTGATCTCTGCCCCGGATTACCGCCGTATGACCGGGAATCAGGATTTCCGCCGGGTAATCCAGCATTTTTCCCAGAGAATCGATCCAAGAACTGATATCCCGGTACTGACTTCCCCGGATGGCGTACAGGTTGGGCCAGGACTCGTAGTAATTATCCCCGCAGCAGAGAATGCCGAACTCCGGCATCCACACAAACATCTGGTCGTCCGTCTCGCCCGGAGCTGCCACCAGCTGAAATTCCACCCCGGCCCGGGAAATCACATTTATTTCCCCGTCCACCAACTGGTTGGGCGGAAGCATGGCACGAGTGCTGAAAGGATTATTCCAGATACCGATTCCGACGCAGATGCTCTCCTCCCTGGTAAGGGTGGGACCAAACTGCCGCATTCCCCTCTTCTGGCTGATGCGGCCGATGAGCTGGCTGCTGCCGTACACCTGGGTTTTATAGGTGTGGGCAATGATCTCCGTATCCTCCTCTGCAAACACTCCCGCCCCGGCCGTATGGTCAAAATGGGTGTGAGTGTAGATAATGGTCTTCACCGGCTTGTCCGTGATCTTTCTGAGCTCCTCCAGAGCCGCCTCCGCCACTTCCTTTCCGTTCAGGGTGTCGATGAGCACACAGCTGTCCCCGCCGATCACGGCGATCATATTGGAACCGCCGAAGCCGGCAAAAAAATACACCTGGTCATTGATTTTCTCCACTCTTCTGGAAAACGTCTCCGAATGCTTCAGCAGTTTTTCTTCTCCTTCAAATACCGTCATTTCATACCTCCTGTCTGTCCGCCTCATGCGGACATTCCGGCAGGCCCCGCCGTTTTCCTGAAATCAGATTCCAGAAACAGGCTGCGCTGCCGCTGATACTTATATCCTACTTCTTGCGGCATGATTTGTAAACCAGGCACTTTCCAGTGCCATAGTATCCTTCAGAAACCAACAGCCGGCCGGCGTCAGAACCACTCGCTGTCATCCCCGAAGTCCATTCCGCCGGTAAGAAGCGCCTCCACTTCTTTTTCATAAACTTTCAGCCGGCCGGCAAGACTCTCCTCCCTCTCTTTATCTCCTTTTGCCCGGCAGAGAGCGATAGCTGCCATAAAAATTACGTCGTTGTTGTCGTCGCAGGCAGTATCCTTTCCGATGTACTGGTCCGCGATTTTTTCTGCTCCGTCCGGATCACCGGTCTCAATCAGGCAGTAAATGAGCGCGGCCCCCGCCATCGTATTGTCAGGTTCAGCCTCATACCATTCACGGCAGAAATCCAGAGCCTCTTCCTTCTTTCCCTGGGCCCGCAGGGCCAGGCTGATCTGGAAACGGATGTCGGAGGGAGAGTCCTCCTTCCAGTCAAACAGCTCCAGGATTCCCCGGCAGGTATCCTCCAGCTTTTCATATTGTTCCCGCTCATCCAGCTCATCCAGATAATCCGCCAGCCAGTCGCATACATTGTGCTCAAAGTCGGTATCATCGTCCAGCTGGACCAGTTCCCTGGCAAATCCCGGATCCTGGGCCCGGCCGGTGCGGATGATCTCCAGCAGAGTCTCGAATCCCTGATCCCATACGTCCATCCGGTTCTCCTGTCTTGCTATGCTCATGTAGGCGTCATCGCTTAATTTATCAAATTTTTTCCACAGCTGTTTCATGATTTGTTCTCCTTATCCACATTTCCCTGTGTTTTTACTGCAATAGCTTCATTATACTCCGCAGACCGGAAATACTCCAGATAAATTTGAAGAAAGCGGAACGGCAATGCCGGCAGGCAGCTGCTTCTACGGATTCAGCGGCCGCTTGCCGGGCGTATCGCGCAAACCTCCGTGCCCGCTAACGCGGACACCACGAACCATGAAGGCTCTCGGACCGCTCCGTGCTGCGCACTCATGCGATCCGGTCTGCAAGCAGCTCGTTCCGCCTCTGCTTTGAAACCGGGCTTTCACAGCAAAAAGCGCCCCGCCTGCGGGGTATCTCCGCGGCGGGGCGCCTGTTCTCTTATTTATTTCACATATGCCTCCGGATGGGCACAGCCGTTGGTTCCGTCGTATACCTGATCCTTTAACATCAGATGGACAGCCGCCAGCTTGTAGGTCTGGGGAAGAGCCAGGATCCTGGGGTTGGGGCCGGTGTACTTCTTCATGGCGTCCGCCAGGGCCTCCTCAAAGGTAGCTCTGGTCTTTAAGCCCATGCCTCTGGCGTAGCCCGGCTCCTGTGCGCCCACGATGTAGATGGCCGCCGTGTTCATCTCCGCAATCTGTCCGCAGCTCATCATGGAGAAGCCGTGGAAGGGATGGAAGGCGTTGCAGTACCGGTATTTGCGGATGTACTCCTCATTGGTGGCAAAATACTCGCCGTACCGGTTCATGTCCGTGAGCACGTTCATGTAGTCGTGCTGGAACATATCGTAGCACTCCCGCAGGTAAGGCCACAGCTCGTCGTGGAAATAGCCGTTGCAGATGGAGGAGCAGATGATCACGCAGTTCTCCTTCATCACCCGTTTGTGGCGGATCACCTGGGCCGACAGAGCCTGCATCATCATAATGGGATTAGTGCCCATGCCGTTTCCGTAGTGGAAATCCTGGGGCATGCCGAACACCATAATATCGTATTTGTCCTCCGCGAAAGGAACGTAAGTCCTTTTATCAGCCGTTTTCCAGGAAACAGGCTGCATCTCTGCGGCGTAGCCGGAATTGATTTCAATCTGTCTGGACTGGGTGTCCAGAACAGCGTCACAGCAGAAGTACTTCTTGCCCATGTGCTCTTCCTGCTTCATGCCGATCTCGTCAAATTTCGTCCTCATAAGGGAATGGCCGCTCACCGGAGTGAAATCCGCCCGGTGCATTACCTGGGGCACATGATGGGACGCGATGGACGTCCAGTGGTTCAAACCGGTGGCGCAGTGCTTGTAGCCGCCGGAATAGCCGCCGTAGGGATTTCCCTGGGTATGGCCGATGAGAATGGGCAGGTCACAGTCGTGGACGTACTTGTTTAAGTACACCGGATCTCCCCGGTCCGTGAACCCGCAGTTTACCATGTGCTCATGATCCTCGCTGTCGTGATTGATAATCTGGCCTGTGTACCAGAACTCATTGAACAGCTCATCTCCCAGAATAGCTCTCAGCTGGGGAATCTTGTTTTTCGGGTGAAGACCGTTGGAGCAGATGAGCATAATGTCCTTCTTCTCCACTCCCGCCTGGTAAAGCTCATTTAAAATGATCCGGATGGACATTTTCCGGTGGGAGGTGGGCTGCAGTCCGCCCTTTACAATGTCCGGAAATACGATGGTCACTTTGGTGCCCTTGTGGGCCAGCTCCGAAAGGGGCGGCATCCCAATGGGATTGCGGATAGACTTTAAATAAGCCTCCTCCAGCTGGTCCTCCGGAATACAGGGCGGATCCGGAACCGTCACTCCCGGAATAAACACGTCCGTATTGTCCGGAAGAGATGCATTCATCAGGCCGTAGCCGTATTCAAACTGTAAATTTTTCAT
>DXBC01000109.1 GCA_019116745.1 Candidatus Lachnoclostridium stercorigallinarum | reverse complement strand
GGCGCGTCACGCGTCCGCGGAATATGCCCTTGACGGCGAAAGGCATTTTCTGCTCCCGGGGAGACTTTGATATAATCGGGTTATAAAATTTCAAAACAGGATGAAGAGAGAAGCGTATGAATGAAGAATGTCTGATCTGCAGAGCGCCTCTGGAATATCTGAACGAGGATGTGGAGATGGAGTGCGAGCTGTGTCATAAGAGGGAAAAAAGCAAAACCAGGTGCGTCAACGGCCACTATGTGTGTAATGAGTGCCACACCAGGGGAGCGGACAGCCTGTTGGGGCTGTGCATGGGAGAAAGGTCGAAGAATCCGGCTGTGATTCTTGATAAGATGATGGCCATGCCTTTCTGCCATATGCACGGGCCGGAACACCATATTATGGTGGGAATGGCCCTGCTGACGGCTTACCGGAACGCCGGCTGTGAGCTGGATCTGAAAAAAGCGCTGACGGAGATGAACAGCAGAGGCCAGTCGGTGCCGGGAGGAGCCTGCGGATTCTGGGGCGCCTGCGGCGCCGGAATCAGTTCGGGAATGTTTGTCTCCATTGCCACCGGATCCACGCCTCTGGGGGAGGAGAATTTCGGCCTCTCTCACAAGATGACGGCCCGGTCTCTCGCTGCCATCGGTGAGGTGGGCGGCCCCCGCTGCTGCAAGCGGGATTCCTGGCTTTCCATTCTGGAGGCGGTGGATTTCGCCAGGGAGCATCTGGGAGTGAACATGGAGCGGCCAAAGGTCCGCTGTGCCTACAGCAGCCGGAACAACCAGTGCATCGGAAAACGATGCCCGTTCTGCGGAAAGCGGCCGAAAATTGCCTTTATCTGCGTTCACAATTCCTGCAGAAGCCAGATCGCGGAGGCCCTGGGAAAAGAGTATCTGTCGGATTTCTGCGACTGCTTTTCCGCGGGAACGGAAGTAAAGCCCCGGATCAACCAGGATGCGGTGCGTCTGATGAAGCAGGAGTACGGGATTGATATGGAGAAGGACCAGTATTCCAAGCTGCTTCAGGACATCCCGGAAGCGGATATTTACATATCCATGGGCTGCAATGTGGCCTGCCCCGCCATTCCCGGAAAAAAAGTGCTGAACTGGGGATTGGAGGATCCCACAGGAAAGGGAGACAAGGAATTTCTGGAAGTCATCCGGGAAATTGAAAAGAACATAAGAAATTTGAGAGAACAGCTGTAGAGTATCCGCCGTCCGGATGGACTGGAGAGAGCGGCAGCACGTTCGGATACTCGGCAGCGAAAAATGGGAGGGATTTGCATGAAACAGTATGTGATAGCCCTGGATCAGGGAACGACCAGCTCCAGGTGCATTTTATTTGACCATGAGGGAAAGGTGTGCAGCATGGCGCAGAAGGAATTTCCTCAGATTTATCCGAAGCCCGGCTGGGTGGAGCACAACCCCATGGAGATCTGGGCGGCCCAGTTCAGCGTCATGGCTGAGGCTATGGGAAAGATCGGCGCTACGGCGGAGAACATCGCGGCTGTGGGTATCACCAATCAGAGGGAGACCACCATTGTGTGGGACAAAAACACCGGGCTTCCGGTGTACAACGCCATTGTATGGCAGTGCCGCCGCACGGCAGACCGGATCGACCGTCTGAACCAGGATGGATTTGGAGAGACAGTGCGCCGGAAGACGGGGCTGATTCCCGACGCCTATTTTTCCGCTACGAAGATTCAGTGGATTCTGGATCACGTGCCAGGCGCAAGAGAGCGGGCTGAGAGGGGGGAACTCCTGTTTGGCACAGTGGATACCTGGCTGATCTGGAATCTGACGAAGGGAGCAGTTCATGTGACCGACCGTACCAACGCCTCCCGCACCATGCTGTTTAACATTCACACTATGGAATGGGACCGGGAGCTGCTGGATTATTTTCAGATTCCGGAAGCCATGCTGCCTGAGGTGAAGCCCAGCAGCTGCGTCTACGGATATACGTCCCCGGAGGTGGCGGGCGGGGCCATCCCCATCGCCGGGGCGGCGGGAGACCAGCAGGCGGCCCTGTTCGGCCAGTGCTGTTTTGAGCCGGGAGAGGTGAAAAATACCTACGGAACTGGCTGCTTTCTGCTGATGAACACGGGAAAAGAGGCCATCGCTTCTCAGCACGGCCTTCTCACCACCGTGGCTGCATCGGTGGGGGAGGAGCAGGAGTATGCCCTGGAGGGAAGCGTATTTGTGGCGGGGGCGGCGATTCAGTGGCTTCGGGATGAACTGGGGCTGATCCGCACCTCCGCCGAGTCGGAGGCCTGCTGCAATGCGGTGGAGGACACTGCCGGCGCCTATGTGGTCCCCGCTTTCACCGGGCTGGCCGCCCCCAACTGGGACCAGTACGCCAGAGGAGCCATCCTGGGACTGACCAGGGGAGCAGGAAAAAATCATCTGGTTCGGGCCACGGTGGAGTCCATGGCCTATCAGACCTGGGAGCTCATCGAGGCCATGGAGCAGGATTCCGGCATCTCCTTAAAGTCGCTCCAGGTGGACGGCGGCGCCAGCGCCAACAATTTCCTCATGCAGTTTCAGGCGGACATCCTGGATTCCTCCGTGGTGCGGCCGGCCTGCATTGAGACCACGGCCATGGGGGCTGCCTATCTGGCGGGAATCGCCGTGGGCTACTGGAGCGGAAAAGAAGATGTGAAGAAAAACTGGGCTCTGGATCGGGTCTTTACGCCGGACATGGATCCCCGGAAGCGGGAGAAGCTGAAAAAAGGCTGGAAAAAAGCGGTGAAGCGGGCCATGGACTGGGAGAGAGAAGAGAATTAGAGGCTCGGAAGCGCAAAAGAATTACGGACGCCCCGGCCTGTCCATCTCTGGATGTACAGCGCCGGGGCGTCCGCCCGGTAATCGTTATCTCATCGTGATCTCATGCAGCAAATTCTGAGCTGATAAGATTAATAGTTCTCCACTTTTCTCTCAAAATATGCCTTCGGATGATTGCAGCAGGGGCATACATCGGGAGCTTCCGGTCCCTCGTGGATATATCCGCAGTTGCGGCACTTCCAGCCGAGAGGAGCGTCACCCTTGAAGGTCTTGTCGTTCTTGTAGCTGTCAAGAAGCTTCAAATAGCGCTTCTCGTGAGCAGCCTCCACCTTGGCAACCAACTCAAACTTCACAGCCAGCTCCTCAAAGCCTTCCTCTCTGGCCTCTCTGGCCATGCGGGCGTACATATCGGTCCACTCGTAGTTCTCGCCGGCTGCAGCGTCTTCCAGATTCTCCGCAACATCGCTGCTGACTTTTCCGCCGTGAAGTTCTTTAAACCACATTTTGGCGTGCTCTTTTTCCTGGTCGGCAGTTTCCAGATAGAGAGCGGCAAGCTGCTCATATCCGGCCTTCTTGGCAGCGGATGCGTAGTATGTATACTTGTTTCTTGCCTGAGATTCGCCGGCAAATGCGTCCAACAGGTTCTGTTCTGTTTTTGTTCCAGCGTACTTGGACATAAGGTACCTCCTTCTCCCTGGCGGGGAATAAAAAAATGATAGTTGCAAAAGGGCCGGAGCGCCTTTTTATGCCGCTCCGGTCCCGAAACTTTGCGTAATATTAGCCAAAGTATCTCTTTAACAGACCCTCGAATGCCTTGCCGTGTCTTGCCTCATCACGAGCCATCTCATGAACGGTGTCATGGATTGCATCCAGGTTCAGAGCCTTTGCTCTCTTGGCCAGATCGAACTTGCCGGCAGTAGCGCCGTTCTCAGCGTCCACACGCATCTCCAGGTTCTTCTTGGTGCTGTCGGTAACAACCTCGCCCAGAAGCTCTGCAAACTTCGCTGCGTGCTCAGCCTCCTCATAAGCGGCCTTCTCCCAATATAATCCGATCTCGGGATAGCCCTCTCTGTGAGCAACTCTTGCCATAGCCAGGTACATACCTACCTCAGAGCACTCGCCCTCGAAGTTTGCTCTCAGATCAGCAATGATATCCTCCGGAACGCCCTGCGCAACGCCTACTACGTGCTCAGCAGCCCAGGTTCTCTCACCTTCCTGCAGTTTGAACTTGTCAGCCGGAGCCTTGCATACCGGGCAGAATTCCGGAGCAGTCTCACCCTCATGAACATAACCACATACTGTACAAACCCATTTCTTCATACTTCTAATCTCCTTTTTATTGTAAATTTTTTTAGTAACCTCTAAGTAATAATAGTAATAATTACTGATATTAATTTAGCACAAATATTTCATTTTGTCAAGCGCTTTCAGAAATATTTTCAGAAAGTTTTTTGGTCAGGCAGTTTTCGCACAGGCCATAAAAATATGTGATGTGTGATTCTACCTTTCCGCTGACATATTTCTGAGCAAGCTGGTTGGTTTCCTGAGAAATCTCCATGGGAAGATCCTCGATGCAGCCGCATTCCCGGCACATAAAATGATAATGGGGACTGGTGTCGGCATCAAAATGGTCGGCGCCGTCTCCGCAGCGCAGCTTCCGGATCTCGCCCAGCTCCACCAGAAGGTTCAGATTGCGGTAGACGGTTCCCAGGCTGATATTTGGAAATTCCTCACGGATGGACGCGTATATGGTGTCGGCCGTCGGATGATCATGACGGGCCATCAGGCAGGCTTTGATACATTCCCGCTGGCGGCTGTATTTCAGCTGCTTCATGGCATCCTCCTTTCTTTGCAGATAATAGTAACAATTATTATTTCTTTCATTTTATCTTAAAAAAAGGAAAATGTCAATCTGTCTATACCATTTCTTTTGAAATTCGTATGAATTCTTTTGTTGCCTGAGACATATAATGCCCTTTGTGATAGCCGATGGCCAGAGTGCCGTGGGTAATGGGATTTTTCAGGGAGTACAGCCCCAGAGGCTGTCCGGCGTCTCCGGTTCCCGACAGGGCTTCCCGATTGGCGGCAAACATTTTCGGGTAAAAGGTAAGTCCCATTCCCTCAGAGGCCAGGGCCAGCACGGTCTCAATGTTTTCCAGCTCCAGCAGCACGTGTGGAGAGATCTGGGCCTCCTGGAACAGCTCGTCCGCAATGGTGCGGACCCGATTTCCCTTCTTCAGAAGAATAAAGGGGCAGTCCTGGAGCAGGGACAGATCGGCCTCTTTCTTTAGCTGCATCCGGATTTCGCCGGCCCGGCTGCCGAAGGTATTTTCCAGGGTGGCGTCGGATACAACCAGAAGAACCTCCTCTGCGCAGATGGGCACGGTCTCGATATTCTCCACCCGGAAGGGAAGCATTCCGATTACCAGGTCCACATCGCCGTGGAGCAGGGCAGTCTCCAGCTGGGAAGTATTTCCTTCCAGGATATTCAGGTCAATATTGGGAAAACGGCTGCGGTACGCAGGGAGAACATGGGGCAGGATCACCCGTCCTCTGGTGTGGGAGAGGCCGATGGAGAGCTGCCCGACGGTGAAATCCTTGATGTCCGCCAGCTCGTGGTAGGTCTCGTCCTTGTAGGTCAGAAGGCTGCGGGCCCGCACCAGAAGGCGCTGGCCGGCATAGGTAAGGGTCAGGGGTGTAGTCCTGTTGAACAGGGCCACGCCGAATTCTTTTTCCATGTGGGCGATATGGTTGCTGAGGGACTGCTGAGAGATAAAAAGACGTTTGGCGGCTCTGGTGAAGTTAAGCTCTTCTGCCGCCACCACAAAGTACTCTAAATTAAGGAAGTTGATCATGTCATTCCTCCGGAAACAGTTCCGACAGTACGGGAATATAGGGCTTCAGTTTGTCCACTGATGTATTTACAATCAGCTCCTCCGGAAACTGCTCCCGTTCAAGCAGCTCCCAGGCATACCGGTGATTGGCTACATCCGTTTCAAAGTGGGCGTCGCTTCCAATAATAATGGGAATTTTGTATTCCCGGCAGTATTTCAGCAGTACGGCGTAGTTTTCTGCGGCTCCCGTGCGGGAACTGCCGGGGGCCAGGGAGGTGTTGTTGACCTCCACCAGCTTTCCGCTGGCCTTTGCGGCCCTGGCAAAGGCTTCGCAGTCTATGGGGTAGCGGCTGTCGTCCGGATGGCCGATGATGGTCACCCGGGGGTTCTTCATGGCGTTGATGTAAGCCCTGGTGTTTTCCTCTGCTGATTTCGGAGAAAAGCAGGGGACGTGAAGACTGGCAATGGTGTAGTCCAGCTTTGCCAGAGTGGCCGGAGGCAGGTCTACAGTGCCGTCGCAGTCCATAATATTTAACTCGGCTCCCATGAGCACGCGGACGCCGCTGCGGACTCTGGGAATTACCTTGAAATTGATAAAATAAAAGCTGTGCGTGCCGCCGGGCATTTTCGGAGCGTGGTCGGCACAGCCGTAGAGGGCCAGTCCCTGGCCGGCGGCTGCCTGGATCATTTCAGAGAGTGTGCTGTAGGCGTGGCCGCTGGCGATGGTATGAGTATGCAGATCCATGATATCTTTCATGCAGGTAAAATCCTTTCAAATATTCTTCCATCTGGCTGTAGTATACCACAAAAAATCGTCAAAAACTATAGAAAAATCGGGTGAGATATGGTAGATTTAAGTATTAGATAATATAGCACGAAAGGGTGACGCGTTATGAGTGAAGAAATGAAGAAAGAGTTAGAGACAACCAAAGCCGCTGAGCCGGCAGAGACTATGGATGATTATGCAGCGGAGCTGGAAGAATCCTATAAGACGCTGGAGGGAAAACAGCCGGTTTATGAGGCTGAGGAAGATCCGGCAGCAGAGAAATGGCAGAATTTTGTTCAGATGATGGAAGACAAAACCGTATTTGACGTGAAGGTGAAGGAGGCCGTAAAAGGCGGTCTGGTGGCCTTTGTGGACGATGTGAGAGCATTTATCCCCGCATCCCATATTTCCACCCATTATGTGGAGAAGCTGGACGATATGGTGGGCAAGCATCTGGATGTGATGGTGATCACTGCCGACCTGGAGAAGAAGAGACTGGTGCTCTCCGGACGGGAAGTGGAGAAAGCCAGAAGAGATGAGTCCAGGAAGCAGAAGCTGGCTCAGTATCACGTGGGCGATGTAGTGACCGGCAAGGTGGAAAGCCTGCAGCCCTACGGAGCTTTTGTGGAGCTGGAGGACGGCATTTCCGGTCTGGTGCATGTATCCCAGATCAGTACCCAGAGAATCAAGCATCCCGGCGTGGTGCTGAAAGAGGGGCAGGAAGTGAAGGCGAAGGTAATTTCCACGGACAATGGAAAGATCGGCCTGAGCATGAGAGCCCTGATCAGTGAGGAGACGGATAAGGAAGAGCACGAGGTGTTCAACTACAAGGAGACCGGAACCATTTCTACCGGCTTGGGCGACCTGTTAAAGAATATCAAGCTGTAAGGCAGAACAAAGGGAACAGGCGTGAGAGGAGGCGGGCAGATGAAGATTCCGGGAGAGTCCAGTCAGATAGACCAGTGGAAATCCATTATGTTCCTGTATGATTCCGCGCTGAAGGAAATCAATACCAAGATCGAGATCCTGAACAACGAGTTTGTGCAGATCAACGATTACAATCCCATTGAGCATGTAAAGTCCCGGCTTAAGACGCCGGAGAGCATTGTGAAGAAGCTCAAGCGTAGCGGTTATGACGTGACCATTGAGAACATGGTGGAGAAGCTGAGCGATATCGCGGGCATCCGGATTATCTGTTCATTCCGCACGGATATCTATCTGCTGGCGGATATGATCTCCAGACAGCGGGATGTGACGGTGCTCTATGTGAAGGATTATATCAAGACTCCAAAGCCCAACGGCTACCGCAGCTATCACATGGTGGTGACGGTTCCCATCTATCTCAACGGAGAGATGGTGGAGACAAAAGTGGAGATTCAGATCCGCACGGTGGCTATGGATTTCTGGGCAAGTCTGGAGCACAAGATTTATTATAAGTTTGAGGGCGACGGCCCGGAAAATCTGCAGCAGGAACTGAAAGCCTGCGCGGATATGGTAGATATGCTGGACGCGAAGATGTACTCTCTGAACGAGAGGATTCTGGAGGTCAGCAGGGAACAGAACAGACAGGCGTAAAAGCTGTGACGGGGGAGGCTGCATTTTGCGGCGTCCCCCGTGTTTCAGACAGAGAGAACCGCCGGACGGCAGAACAGGAGGATACGAGAGATGACGGGAAAGGAACTTCAGGAAAAACTGGGATGGAAATTTCCGGATATTGCAGAAAAATATCCGGAGCAGGCGGAAGAGGCCGGCCGTTTCTGCGAGGGTTACAAAGAGTTTTTAAACGAGGGAAAGACGGAGCGGGAGTGTGTGAAAAAGGCTGTCAGCATGCTGGAGGAAGCAGGATACCGACTCTTTAACCGGAGAGAGACTTACGGGCCCGGCGACAAGGTTTACATGGTAAACCGGGATAAGGCGCTGATTGCCACCACCTTCGGCACAAAGCCGGCTTCGGAGGGGCTGCGGCTGAACGGAGCCCATATCGATTCGCCGAGGCTGGATTTAAAGCCCAATCCCCTCTATGAAAAGGACGGTCTGGCCCTTTTAAAGACCCATTACTACGGGGGAATCCGGAAATATCAGTGGAGTACGGTGCCGCTGGCCATGCACGGGGTGGTGTACCTGGAGGACGGCACAAAGGTGGAGATCTCACTGGGAGAAAAAGAGGGAGACCCGCTGTTCTGCGTCACCGACCTGCTGCCTCACCTGGCGGGAGAACAGAACGGGAGAAAGCTCTCCGATGGAATCCGGGGAGAGGAGCTGAACGTGGTGATCGGATCTCTTCCCTATGAGGACAGCAAGGATGTGAAGGAGGCCGTAAAGCTGAAGGTGCTGGCTCTTTTAAACCGGTATTACGGCATGACGGAGAAGGATTTTATCCGGGCAGAGATCGAAATGGTGCCGGCCTATAAGGCGGTGGACATCGGTCTGGATCGGGGAATGATCGGCGCCTACGGCCAGGATGACCGTGTCTGCGCTTACACGGCCCTGCAGGCGGAGATCGGAGTGAGGGAGCCGGTTTATACTACGGTGACCATTCTGACAGACAAGGAGGAGATCGGGTCCGTGGGCAATACGGGGCTGAATTCCGACTATGTGCTTCACTACATACAGATGCTTGCGGAGCGGGAAGGAGCAGACTTCAAGGAAGTGCTGGCCCATTCTCTCTGCCTGTCTTCAGATGTGAACGCGGCTTATGATCCCACGTTTTCATCGGCCTATGAAAGCCGCAATTCCTGTTACGCGGGAAAGGGCTGCGTGCTGACGAAGTATACGGGAGCCAGAGGGAAATCCTCCTCCAACGATGCCAGCGCCGAGGTGATGGCTCAGGTAATCCGGATCATGGACGATGCCGGCGTCTGCTGGCAGACGGGAGAGCTGGGAGCCGTAGACGCCGGAGGCGGCGGCACCATTGCCCAGTTTGTAGCAGGTCTGAACGTGGACGTGGTGGATCTGGGAGTGCCGATTCTTTCCATGCACGCGCCTTTTGAGCTGGCTTCCAAGCTGGATGTGTATCACACATATCTGGCATTCCAGGCGTTTTACAGGGCTGACTGAGAGGTGCGCAGGTTTTGCCCGGTTGCGTACTCCGGCCAAATATGATATAACTAGCTGGACATACCTGTGTGCTCCCGGCAGTTCGGGAGGGCATGACCAAATACAGGAGGAACATCATGAGGCGATATGTGAAAATCTGTGTCTGCGGTATTGCCGCAGCATTTGTGCTGGCTTCCGGCTGCGGACAGAACCAGGAAGAGGAGACGACGGCTGTCCAGGAGGAGACTTCCGGGGAGGAAGGGTTCTCCGGCCAGGTGGAGCTGGGACAGTACAAGGGAGTGGAGATTGAGCAGGCGGACCGGACGGTGACGGATGAAGAAGTTCAGACCGCTGTTCAGTCCAGACTGGTGGCCAACCCGGACCTGGTGGAGGTAGACCGCCCGGCGGAGAACGGCGACACGGTAAATATTGATTTTGTGGGAATCCACGACGGAGAGGCCTTTGACGGGGGCACGGCGGAGGACTATGATCTGGTGCTGGGTTCCGGAAGTTTTATTGACGGATTTGAGGACGGCCTCGTCGGCGCGACAAAGGGGCAGGAGCTGTCCCTGGAGCTGACATTTCCGGATCCCTACGTCAACAATCCGGACCTTGCGGGAGAGGACGTGGTCTTTGACGTGACGGTGAACCGGGTGGAGGAGTCCCATACTCCGGAGTTAAACGACGCTTTTGTCCAGAGAATCTCCGATTTTGACACGGTGGATGCCTGGGAGGCAGACTTAAGAAGCCAGCTGGAGGAGACGAAGGCTCAGCAGGCGGAAACTCAGGAGGAAAATCAGCTGTTTGACGCCGTGGTGGCTGACGCCACATTTACGGGTATTGACGGGGATGTGGAAGAAGAGTATCAGCGGCTGACGAGCCAGAATGAAAATCTGCTGTCCCTTCAGGGCGTGACCCTGGATCAGTACCTGCAGATTTTGGGCATCGACCAGGCCGCCTACGAAGAGTCCATGAGAAATCAGGCGGATTACAATGTAAAGCTGGAGATGGTGCTTCAGGAGGTGTACACCCAGGAAAATCTGGAAATCGGCGACGAAGCCCGCCAGGCGGTGGCGGAGGCCAACGGGATGGAAGATTTTGACGCAGTGGCGGAGCTGGCGGGGGAGGCAGATGCACAGCGCTTTGCCCGCAACTGGACGGCCATGGAATTTTTAAAGGATAATGCGGTTTACAAATAAGGAAGAATAAGAGAGAGCGGGAGGCTAAAGATGCAGCTGCTAAAGGATCGGATCCGTAAGGACGGCCAGGTATTTCCTGGAAATGTATTGAAAGTGGACAGCTTTTTGAATCACCAGATGGACATTGAACTGTTTTCCAAGTTTGGGAAGGAGTTTAAGAAGCGTTTTGAGGGAGAGGAGATCAACAAGATCCTTACCATTGAAGCGTCCGGCATTGGAATCGCCTGTATCGTGGCACAGTCCTTCGGCGTTCCCGTAGTGTTTGCAAAGAAGAGCCAGAGCAAAAACATTGCAGGCGAGGTGTATTCCAGCAAGGTGCAGTCCTATACCCACGGAAGAATCTATGATATCATTGTGTCAAAGAAATTTCTGGGTCCGGAGGACCGGGTGCTGATCATTGATGATTTTATGGCCAACGGGGCGGCCATGGACGGTCTGCTGGAGGTGATTCGGGAGTCCGGAGCTCATGTGGTGGGAGCCGGCATCATCATTGAGAAAGGCTTTCAGGGCGGCGGAGAGCGCCTTCGCAGAGAAGGACTCCGCATTGAATCCCTGGCGATTGTGGACAGCATGGACGAAAAAACAGGGGAGATTGTATTCCGTGATGACGAGTGACAGAAAAGTATTGTTTTTTGATGTGGACGGTACGCTGGTAAGTGAATCGAAAAATGAGATTCCTGACAGCTCCATCGATGCTCTTACCAGAGCCATGGAGCGGGGACATCTGGTGTTTGTCAATTCCGGGCGGCCCAGATGCGAGCTGAAGTTTCTGGAGGAAGCGGTTCCGGCAGACGGATTTTTGTGCGGCTGCGGTACGGAGATAGTGGTTCACGGAGAGAGCCGTTTTCACCGGTCCATCCCGGTGGAGCGGGGAAGGGAGATCCGTCAGCTCATCCTGGACTGCGGTATGGACGCCTGGCTGGAAGCCTCTGACAGGGTCTGCTTCCGGGAAGACGTGGCCGGCGTCAGCAGCCGGATTGCAGAGGTGAAAGCCAATATGACGCGCAAGTACGGAAAGCTCATGGCGAGCTGGGAGGATCCGGACTGCGTATTCGATAAATTCTGCGCGGTCACAGGTGAAAACAGCGACCTGGAGAGATTTTTTGCCGGCCTTCCCGACATGGATATTATGAACCGGGGAGACGGGCTGTTTGAATGCGTTCCGTCGGACTGCACCAAGGCCACAGCCATGGAATGGGTTCTGAGGGAATACGGTCTGCCTTTGGAGAGCGCCTATGTGTTCGGAGACAGCAGCAATGACATTCCCATGTTTGCCTTTGCCCTGAACCGGATTGCCATGGGGGCTCACGCTCCGGAACTGGAGCAGTTTCAGCCGTTCATCACCAAAACGGTGGAAGAGGGCGGAGTAGCCTGGGCCATGGAACAGCTGGGAATCATATAAGGGAGAATGCGGATGATTTATGTAGTAGAGGATGACGCGAGCATACGGGAGCTGGTGACGTACACGCTGAACAGCCAGGGAATGGACGCGGAGGGCTTTATGCTGCCCTCCCAGTTCTGGAAGTCTATGGAGCGGACGAAACCGGACCTGATCCTTCTGGATATTATGCTGCCTGAGGAGGACGGACTGACCATACTGAAGAAGCTGAAAGCGGACCGCAGCACGGAGAGGCTGCCTGTGATCATGCTCACAGCCAAAGACGGGGAGTACGATACGGTCATCGGCCTGGACAGCGGGGCGGACGATTATATTGCCAAGCCGTTTCGGATGATGGAGCTGATTTCCAGAATACGCGCCGTTCTCCGCCGGGCGGAGAAAGAGGACCGGGCGGAGGAATACCGCGTGGGAGACCTCTATGTAAATCCGTCCCGTCACGTGGTGAAGGTGAAGGATGAGCCGGTCACTCTGACCCTGAAGGAATTTGAGGTGCTCTGCGTGCTGATCCGCCACCAGGGAAACGTATTTACCAGGGCGCAGCTTCTGGACGAGATCTGGGGCTATGAATTTGACGGAGAAAGCCGCACGGTGGATGTGCATATCCGGACGCTTCGGCAGAAGCTGGGAGAGGCGGGAGACTGCATCGAGACTATCCGCGGCGTGGGATATAAGATCGAGGGCGGCCGGTAAGGCTGCACAGAGGAACAAAAAAGGACTTTGAGGCGGAAGAAATGATATGCTTGGCTTCAGGGTCCTTTTCTGCCGGAGATCTATAAAAAGGACAAAGAGGAAAGTTTTGGAACAGCAGGCAAAACTGTTGACGGCAGGAAAGTTTTGTGATATAGTGGACGGGCGAATGGAAGCGATAGGTCTTTTTTTTATGCGCAAAAATAGAGAAGAGACCCAAAAACAAAAAATACGTGGAGGTGGAAGTTGTGCGTACAAAAATCACACTGGCATGTACAGAATGTAAGCAGCGTAATTACAACATGACCAAAGACAAAAAGGCTCATCCGGACCGGATGGAGACCAAGAAGTATTGTAGATTCTGTAAGAGACATACTTTACACAAGGAAACCAGATAACCTGTTTTAGTAAAGGACGTGAATTATGGGAGATACAACGAAAAGCGAGCAGGCTGGGAAGAAGAAAAGCTTTGTCAAAGGTATGAAGGCCGAGTACAAAAAGATTGTATGGCCGTCCAGAGATACTGTGACGAAGCAGACCATCGCGGTTCTGATATCCACAATTGCTTTAGGCGCAGTAATCACGGTTCTGGATCTGGTCATCAGACTGGGGCTTGACGTTATTTTAGGATAAGGCGAGGGTGAAAGATATGGCAGAAGCGCATTGGTACGTGGTCCATACTTATTCAGGCTACGAGAACAAGGTGAAGGTCGACATTGAGAAGACGATTGAGAACCGCGGTCTTCAGGATCAGATTCTGGAGGTGTCCGTTCCGATGCTGCCCGTGGTGGAGCTGAAGAACGGTGTGGAAAAGAAGGCGGACAAGAAAATGTTCCCCGGATATGTTCTCATCAATATGGTAATGAATGACGACACCTGGTACGTTGTACGAAATACACGTGGAGTGACAGGTTTTGTTGGTCCTGGATCCAAGCCGGTGCCGTTGTCCGATGAGGAGATCGCCAGCCTGGGATTCAGGGGTGAAGATGTCCAGATGGACTACGAGGTGGGAGATATGGTCGTGGTTATTTCCGGAGCATGGAAAGACACGGTTGGAGCCATCAAGTCCATCAATGAGGCGAAGAAGACCATTACAATCAATGTTGAGATGTTTGGCCGCGAGACCCCGGTCGAGCTGAACTTTACGGAAGTAAAGAAGATGTAACAGGAATCGGCGCTTTGGTTTCCTGAAGCGCTGGTGGGAGGGAAATCCCCGACAATACCACAAAATTTAGGAGGTGCCTAATTATGGCAAAGAAAGTAACAGGTTATATTAAACTGCAGATTCCGGCTGGAAAGGCTACGCCGGCTCCGCCTGTTGGTCCTGCACTTGGACAGCACGGCGTAAACATTGTACAGTTTACGAAGGAATTCAACGCGAGAACCGCTGACCAGGGCGACCTGATCATCCCGGTTGTCATCACCGTATATGCTGACAGAAGTTTCAGCTTTATCACAAAGACTCCGCCGGCTGCCGTTCTGTTGAAGAAGGCCTGCAAGCTGAAATCCGGCTCTGCAACCCCCAACAAGACGAAGGTAGCCACCATTTCCAAGGAAGAGGTTCAGAAGATCGC
Organism: Candidatus Lachnoclostridium stercorigallinarum; assembly: GCA_019116745.1. Classification (GTDB taxonomy): domain Bacteria; phylum Bacillota; class Clostridia; order Lachnospirales; family Lachnospiraceae; genus Lachnoclostridium_A; species Lachnoclostridium_A stercorigallinarum. The sequence continues at coordinate 23,882 of DXBC01000109.1, read as the reverse complement.
TGAGTTAAAGATGCCCGACTTAAACGCTGCAAGTATTGAGGCTGCCATCAGCATGATCTCCGGTACCGCAAGAAGCATGGGTATCGTTGTAGAGGACTAATCACCCGTTTGGGAAATGGAGCATGAAATACGTGGGAGGGAGAACTCCCGACAATACCACTAGGAGGTTTATTTAGAATGAAAAGAGGAAAAAGATATATTGAGGCTGCGAAATCCGTAGACCGCGCTAATCTTTATGATGTGCCGGAGGCGATCGCTCTTGTAAAGAAGAACGCCTGCGCAAAATTTGACGAGACTATCGAAGCTCACTTAAGAACCGGCTGTGACGGACGTCACGCTGATCAGCAGATCCGCGGCGCCGTTGTTCTGCCTCACGGAACCGGCAAGACCGTTCGTATCCTGGTATTTGCCAAGGGACCGAAGGCTGACGAGGCTCTGGCAGCAGGTGCTGATTACGTAGGAGCTGAGGAGCTGATCCCGAGAATCCAGAACGAGGGATGGCTGGACTTCGATGTTGTAGTTGCTACTCCGGACATGATGGGCGTGGTTGGCCGTCTTGGCCGTGTTCTTGGACCGAAGGGCTTAATGCCCAACCCCAAGGCAGGCACCGTTACCATGGACGTTACCAAGGCTATCAACGAGATCAAGGCTGGTAAGATTGAGTACAGACTCGATAAGACCAATATTATCCACGTGCCAGTAGGAAAGGCTTCTTTCACAGAGGAGCAGTTAGCGGACAACTTCCAGACGCTTATTGATGCGATCATGAAGGCCAGACCCAGCACCGTTAAGGGAGCTTTCTTAAAGAGCGTAACCCTTACGTCCACCATGGGCCCGGGCGTGAAGTTAAATGTTGCCAAGCTGGGTAACTAATTTCAGATTGGAAATATTCATATCACATCAGTGAATAAAAGAAAGGCCAGGCGGAGACGCCTGGCCTTTTCGGCGTATCCGGAATCGGAAAAATGACTTTGCTGCGCATTTTTTGCAGGAGCTGTTTCTGCACAATTTTCGGCTTGCATCCCTGTATGGTGATGCCGTATAATGAAGTCAGCCGGAAAGCCGGCGCGGTGCGCCGGAATATCACCGGTATTTCGCAAAAGGAGAGGTGTGGCATGAGCAGAGAAGAACTGAGAGATAAGCTGATTGAGGAGGCCTGGGAAGGTCTGAAGAATTCTTACAGTCCCTATTCCAAATTCCCTGTGGGGGCAGCGGCGATGGGAGCTGACGGGACGGTATACAGGGGATGCAATATTGAAAATGTGTCTTATGGACTGACGGTCTGCGGAGAGAGAACGGCCATTTTCAATATGGTGGCCCATGGATGCAAGACCTTTACGGCTCTGGCCGTGGTGAGCAAGGGAAATGGAGATTCCGCTCCCTGCGGAGCCTGCCGCCAGGTGCTGGGGGAATTCTGCGAGAGTCTGGATACTCCCATTTACATTGTGGGAGGAGATGGAAAGGTTCTGGAGACGACGGTAGGGGAGTGTATGCCTTATCCGTTTTTGAAGTTTGAACCTCAGGAGTAAAGGGATGAAAAAAGGCTCTTCGGCATCGGTAACGGTGCTGAAGAGCCTTTTTCAGTCCGGGACGCTTTTTCATACTCTGCATTCCCGCTTCGTCTGCCCTTTTCAGCTCAGCATTCCTCCGAGGGTTCCGCTGGCGGCACACATGATGAAAGTTCTCACCAGCTGCCCTGTGTCCATGGGGAGGCCTTTTTCCAGAAACCAGGAGGCTGCGGCCAGGATGGCAAAGTAGAGAGCGCCCAGGAGAAAGCCCCAGAAGAAGCGGCGCTGCCGGATGCCTTTTCCCATGAGCAGGCCTCCCATAAAGCAGGTGATGACGTAGACGGCGCTTACGGCCAGTCCCACATGGCTCTCCTTCAGATGAAATTTATACAGAAGGAAGGCCAGAATCACCAGGAGAACGGCGGCCAGAAGGTAGGATGCGAAGAGGGAGCGAAGGGTTGTTTTGACTTTTGATCTGCCCATAAAAGATCCCCTTTTCCGTTGGATTATGGTGAATTATATTCTACGGGAGGACAGAATATGAGCGGGGGAGGGAACAGAATGGGCACGGGCGCGAAAAACCTTGCGAAGGCCCCAAACATATGGTATAATCGCTAGGAAATTCAATAAAATATCTCAGGAGGATGATGAACGATGACGCGTGTAAAGACCTTAAATTCCAATACGTTAAAAGACACCATGAAGAAGGGCGGATGCGGCGAGTGCCAGACTTCCTGTCAGTCTGCCTGCAAGACATCCTGCACAGTAGGAAATCAGAGCTGCGAGAACAGCAATCGCTAGTTTTTTGCCGCCCATGAGGGCTAGAAAGCAGAACACAGCCAAATGAGAGAGACCCCTACGGCTTTTCCAGCCGTAGGGGCGCTTAGTTTGTCCATTTTATTCATGAAGAGAAGGAGAGTATGAGTGATTCATCAGTATAAAAATAACGGATACAACATCGTTATGGATGTGAACAGCGGATCGGTTCACGTGGTAGACGATCTGATTTACGATATGGTGGAGATCCTGGACAAAGAGCTTCCGGAGCTGGATAAGCCGGAAAAGCTGCCGGCTGAGGCGGCGGAAAAGACGGTGGCGGCGTTAAAGGACCGTTATCCGGAAACGGAGATCCGGGAAGCTCTGGGGGATATTCAGGAACTGATCGACCGGGAAGAATTATTTACCAGAGATACCTATTCTCAGTATGTAGCGGATTTCAAGCAGAGAAAGACGGTGGTAAAGGCTCTCTGCCTGCACATTGCCCACGACTGCAATCTGGCCTGCAGATATTGCTTCGCGGAGGAGGGAGAGTATCACGGCCGCCGCGCCCTCATGAGCTATGAGGTGGGAAAAAAGGCTCTGGATTTCCTCATTGCCAATTCCGGAAACCGCCGGAATCTGGAGGTGGACTTCTTTGGAGGAGAGCCGCTGATGAACTGGGATGTGGTGAAGCGCCTGGTGGAGTACGGCCGTTCCCAGGAGGAGGCCCACAATAAGAAATTCCGTTTTACTCTCACCACCAACGGAGTGCTCTTAAACGATGAGATCGCAGAGTTCTGCAACAGAGAGATGAGCAACGTGGTGCTGAGCCTGGACGGACGCCCGGAGATCAACGACTACATGAGACCTTTCCGCAGCGGAAAAGGCAGCTATGACCTGATTGTTCCGAAGTTCCAGAAGTTTGTGGAGCAGAGGGGCGACAAGGATTACTATGTCCGCGGCACCTTTACCAGAAAAAATCTGGATTTCTCTAAGGACGTGCTCCACTTCGCGGATCTGGGATTCAAGAAAATGTCCATCGAGCCGGTGGTCTCCCTGCCGGAGGAACCTTTTGCCATCCGGGAGGAGGATCTTCCGAGAATTATGGAAGAGTATGATATTCTGGCAAAGGAGTATATTAAGCGGTGGAAGGAAGGCAGAGGCTTTACGTTCTTCCACTTTATGATTGACCTGCAGCAGGGACCGTGCGTGGCCAAGCGTCTCTCCGGCTGCGGCTCCGGCACGGAATACCTGGCGGTGACTCCCTGGGGAGATCTTTACCCCTGCCACCAGTTTGTGGGCGAGGAAGGATTCCTGCTGGGCAACGTGGACGAGGGAATCACAAACACTGCGGTTCGCGATGAGTTTAAGCTGTGCAATGTGTATGCAAAGGACAAGTGCCGGGACTGCTTCGCCCGCTTCTACTGCAGCGGCGGCTGCGCAGCCAATTCTTATAAATTCCATGGCTCCATCACCGACGCCTATGATATCGGCTGCGAGATGCAGAAGAAGAGAATTGAGTGCGCCATTATGATCAAGGCGGCTCTGGCAGATGGAGAGGAAGGAACCGTATAAAAGGCGGGAAAGACAGGAGGAGAGAATGGCAGAATACAAGATCATTGCAAAGGACGGCAGGGCCAAGCGGGCGGAGATGACCACGGTTCACGGGAAGATCCAGACCCCGGTGTTTATGAATGTGGGGACGGTGGGAGCCATCAAGGGAGCCGTTTCCACCGACGACCTGCGGGCTATCGGCACCCAGGTGGAGCTGTCCAATACCTACCATCTCCACGTGAGGACGGGAGACAAGCTGATTAAGCAGTTTGGCGGTCTTCATAAGTTTATGAACTGGGATCGGCCGATTCTCACGGATTCCGGCGGCTTTCAGGTATTCTCCCTGACAGGTCTGAGAAAAATCAGGGAAGAGGGCGTGTGGTTCAACTCCCATATTGACGGCCGGAAAATCTTTATGGGGCCGGAGGAGAGCATGCAGATCCAGTCCAACCTGGGATCTACCATCGCCATGGCTTTTGACGAGTGCATTCCCGCCCTGGCGGACCGGGCGTATGTGGAAAATTCCGTGGATCGGACCACCCGGTGGCTAGCCCGGTGCAGGGAGGAGATGGCCCGGTTAAACAGTCTGGAGGACACGGTCAATCCTCACCAGCTTCTCTTTGGCATCAACCAGGGAGCCATTTTCCCCGACATCCGCATCGCCCATGCGGAGCGGATTTCTGAGATGGATCTGGACGGCTACGCCGTGGGCGGACTGGCTGTGGGGGAGACTCACGAGGAGATGTATCACATTCTGGACGAGGTGGTTCCCCATCTGCCGGAGAACAAGCCCACATACCTGATGGGAGTGGGAACGCCGGCCAATATTCTGGAGGCGGTGGACCGGGGCGTGGACTTTTTCGACTGTGTATATCCGTCCCGGAACGGACGTCACGGCCACGTTTACACCAACCATGGGAAGCTGAATCTGTTTAACGCAAAATATGAGCTGGATCCCCGTCCCATAGAGGAAGGGTGCCAGTGCCCGGCGTGCCGTTCCTACAGCAGGGCCTATATCCGCCATCTGCTGAAGGCAAAAGAAATGCTGGGGATGCGATTATGTGTATTGCATAATTTGTATTTTTATAATAAAATGATGGAAGAGATTCGCGATGCAATCGAGAACCACCGTTATGCCGAGTACAAGAGAGAAAAGCTGGAAGGTATGACGAGAGGACAGAAAGAAAACGCATAGCGGTCCGGGCAAGGCGCAGGACGCGAACAAGGAGGATTTTTTTAATGAATGGTGTTGTGTTAGTCGGGTACATTATTTTCTTTGCCGCTTTAATGTACTTCATGATCATCAGACCTCAGAACAAGGAGAAAAAGAAAAGAGACGAGCTTCTCGCCAGCGTGGCTGTAGGCGACAGCGTACTGACCAGCAGCGGGTTTTATGGAGTGATTATTGATATGACCGAGGATACGGTAATTGTGGAATTCGGCAGCAATAAAAACTGCCGTATCCCCATGCAGAAGGCAGCTATCGTTGAGATAGAGAAGCCGGAGGCATAAAATCAGAAAATGAAGGAGCGGTTTTCCTGCGGCGGGGAAGCCGCTCTTTGTCTTTTGGAGCGGAAAAGGTGCGGGCAGGGGAAAGAGTCTTTTCCTGCCCGGCTACTTCGCCTTTGCCTGGCAGATCAGCTGGGTCATGGTGCCCATGGGGCAGTACACGCACCAAGAGCGGGGCTTGAAGAGGATCATGGTGATCATGCCCAGCACGGTGGAGGTGAGCATCACGCTGTAAAAGCCGAAGGCAAACTGGACGATCCCCGGATGGACCGAAGCGCCGTGATAGGCCCAGTCCCAGGGCAGGCGAAAGGTCCAGAGAAGGGTGACGGCCTCCTTCAGGGCGGAGACGCCGGAGAGCACCAGCCAGGTGTTCCAGAGCATCTGGAGGAACATGATCAGGAAAAAGGCCAGAAACCCGTAGCGGAAGGCTCTGCTCTTCATCCAGTTCGGCACATCCCGGCGGCGGGAGAGGCCGAACCGGCCGCCCAGAAGGGCAAAGAGCTGGCCGCGGCCGCAGTAGCGGTTGCAGTAGGCCTTTGTGCCCGACAGGAGGGAGATGATCAGGGGGATAAAAAAGCACAGCAGTCCCAGCCAGGCAAATAAAATGTTAAAAAAACCGAGGATCAGGTAGGTCAGGGACAGGATCCACAGATAGTCATACCAGTTCTTTTTTACAGGCTTCATATGTGTTCCACCTCCCGGATATGGATGACTGACGCCGGGCATTCGGCGGCGCACTTTCCGCAGCCCACGCACCGGTCGGATACTCTGGCGGTGATGCCTTTCCAGATCTTAATGGCACTTAGGGGACAGACCTTTGCGCAGCAGCCGCAGGCGACGCACAGGGCGGAGTCCACAAAAGCCCGTTTCTTTTTTCTCGCAGTTTTTGCTTCATTCATCACAGTTCTCCCTTTTTGTTTTTCACAGAATACCAGAAATGGACCGCCGGTTTCTGTGATGAAATCACAAAAGGTTGACGGTGAAAACGCCATTGCAAAACCTTCCCGCCCTGTTATATAATAATGAGCAGTCAAGGAGGATGAGAACAGTGGAAAACGAGCGAAAGTACGGAGTTCAGATCCATCATATGATGGCGCTGTGCGGAGGATTTCTGGGAGTGTATGCCATTATCAACCGGATGGGGGTGTTCGGATCTGCTCAGACGGCCAATCTGATCGAGCTGGTGTGCGACCTGCTGGGGCGGGATCCCATGGAGATTTCTCTGCGGGTGCTGGCTCTGGCGTTTTATGTGGCGGCTATGGTGGTTTTTGTCATTCTGGAGAAGAAGACCAGATGGAACCTGGAATATGGAGTGATTCTGGTGGACCTGGCAGCCGTGGCGGCAGTGGGGGCCATACCGGATACGGTAAATCCCTTTGTGGCCCTGTATCCCATTTTTTTCGCAACAGCATTTCAGTGGTGCGTATTTAAGGGGGCGAAGGGTTATGTGAGCGCCACCATTTTTTCCACCAACAATCTGAAAATGACCGTTACCTCTTTTGCGGAGTACCTGATCAGCAAAAAAGGAGAAACCGGGCGGGACAAGGCCCTGGAGAAAGCTCTGTTTTACGGGGGGACCTTTCTGTATTTCCACGTGGGAGTGGCGGCAGGATATGGCGCCGGCCTGCTGTGGGGGACGAGGAGCGTATGGCTCTGTGTACTTCCCCTGGCTGCTGCCGCCGGGCTGATCGCCGTATCAGAGGCCCGCGCCGGAGAGGAAAAGCTGATGGCTTCATAAAGACAGAATAAGACAGGACGGAGGATGAGAGTTTGGACGACAGAGAAAGAGACGAATGGAAAAAGGAAGAGGAGAACACGCCATCTCAGACCGGAGGAGAAGAGGAGTATGAAAAGGTCTGCTATGTGTGCCGCAGACCGGAGAGCAAGGCCGGCCCCATGATCTCTATGCCGGGAAATATGTATCTGTGCCATGACTGTATGCAGAAGGCCTTTGATTCCGTGACCAACGGCAGTCTGGACTGGTCAAAGATCCAGAATATGCCTTATATGAACATGAACTTCAGCGATCTGAAGAACATGAATATCCCGGAAAACGGGATTCCTCAGCGTCAGAAAATCAAAAAGCCGTCAGATAAAAAGAAAGTGGATTTTGAGCTGAAGGACATTCCGGCTCCTCATGTGATCAGACAGAAGCTGGATGAATATGTGATCGGGCAGGACCGGGCGAAGAAAGTGATTTCCGTAGCGGTTTACAACCACTACAAACGGGTTTACATGGCCGCGAAGGGAGAAGAGGACGACGGCGTGCGGATCGAGAAATCCAATATTCTCATGATCGGTCCTACGGGAAGCGGAAAGACCTACCTGGTGCGGACGCTGGCCCGCCTGTTGAATGTGCCTCTGGCTATTGCCGATGCCACCTCCCTGACGGAGGCGGGTTATATCGGAGATGACATTGAGAGCGTGATCTCCAAGCTCCTGGCTGCCGCCGGAAACGACGTGACAAAGGCGGAAAGGGGCATTGTGTTTATCGATGAGATCGACAAGATCGCCAAGAAGAAAAACATGAACACCAGGGATGTGAGCGGCGAGTCCGTGCAGCAGGAGCTGTTAAAACTGTTAGAAGGGGCAAAGGTGGAGGTGCCGGTGGGCTCCAATCAGAAAAACGCCCTGACTCCCATGGAGACGGTAAATACGGACAACATTCTGTTTATCTGCGGCGGGGCATTTCCCGACCTGGAAGAGATTATCAAAGAGCGGCTGACGAAAAAGGCTTCCATCGGCTTTGACGCCGATTTGAAAGACAAATATGACAGTGATCCCGACATTCTTTCAAAAGTGACCAGCGCCGATCTGAGGGCTTTCGGTATGATTCCGGAGTTTCTGGGACGCCTCCCGGTGACCGTCACCCTGCAGAAGCTGACAAAAGACCTGCTGGTGAGAATTCTCCGGGAGCCGAAGAATGCCATCATCCGCCAGTATGAAAAGCTGCTGGCTCTGGATGAGGTGAAACTGGTCTTTGAGGACGACGCCCTGGAGTGGATCGCCGAGGAGGCCATGAAGAAAGATACGGGGGCCAGAGCCCTGAGAGCGATTATGGAAGAATTTATGCTGGATATTATGTACGAGATCCCGAAGGATCCGGATATCGGTTCGGTGATTATCACCAGAGCCTATCTGGAAAAGCGGGGCGGCCCCATGATTGAGATGAGAGGCGGGCTCATGCCCCGGGATTAAGGATCCCGAAGCCGGCATCTCAGGGGAGCGGAGGCGGGGCTTTCCGCCCTGGTCCGGCGTCTATTCTCTCATTCGCAGGAAAGTCTGGTAGAGATCCAGCTCTCCGTACCCCCATTCTTTGGAGGGATAGGAATAGGCGGGGCTTCTCCTGGCGCCCCGTACCAGATAGGATTTTACAGCGGCGGCAGCGGCCATCTCCGGATGGCCGTTTTTTAATCCCCAGGACATGAGAGAGGCCACGGCTCCGGCGGTGATGGCTGCGGCTGCGGAGGTGCCGGTGCGGGAGGCGGCAGGGGTGTCGCAGGGAATGGGAGAGCGGCCGGGACCGGATACATCTACGCCCGGAGCCGTCAGCTCCGGTTTGACCTTTCCGCTGCGGGAGAAGCCGCGTCCGGAATTTAAGTAAATGCCGCCGCCAGTGTGGTCGTAAGCTCCCACAGTGATGGGGAGGGGAGCGTTAGCCGGATCGGTGACCGTAGTGTCCGGGTTGGAGCGGAGAAAGAAGGTGCCGTCGGAGATAAAGGTGTCCGGAGGCAGCCACATATGGTATTCACCGGTGATAAACAGACTGCTGTACACCCGGATGCGCCAGATGCCGGCGGTGGGAGCCTTAAACCGCATGAAGATCAGCTGGCTGCCGGAGCCGGATTCCGCGTTGACGTAGTTTACGGTAATCTCGGTCTGCTCCAGAAGAAAGCGGATCTGAGTGTCTCCGGAGAAGGTAAGGGGAATCCTGGCGATTCGCTCTCCTGTGGGGGAGAGAAAGCCAACGGTATACAGCTCCGGATCTCTGGCCCACAGCTCCAGCACAAATCCCCTCTCTCCATCAGCCACTCGCAGCTCCACATCTTCATATTCTTCATCTCTTGTCACAGAACCCAGAAAATGGCGGCTTTTTGCCGCTTCGTTTCCAGCAGCGATGACGGGGATGACGCCGGAATATCCGGCCAGCTGACTGAGCATTTTCCCAAGAGGAGAAGTGCCCTCGTGGCTTCCCTGGGAGGTGCCGAAGCCGATGAGGGCCACCAGGGGAAGCCCCCGGCTGGCAGCCAGCAGAAGAAGATATTTTAGCCCCATCATAATGTCGTTTTCCTGATAGGCAGCAGCGCTGTCGGCAAGGAGGTAGAAATCCCGGAGGTAGGATTTTGCCGGCCGGCACTTGACTGCGCCGATGAAGCAGAAAGGGGCGGCGCCGGAAAAGGAGGCGTCTTCAGACACGCTTGCGGCGGCTACTCCGGCCAGGAATGTTCCGTGTCCCAGCTCGTCTCTGGTGGGAACCAGTTCCAGCGGAGAGGAAGAGGCGAGAGCGGTGTTGATTTCCTCTTCCGTAAACTGGCGCCCGTAGAGAAAACCGGTATCGGAAAAGTCGTAGAGATCGGGGAAAAAGCTGCGCTCCCCTTCTGTCGGAAGGGTCTGATCCCAGATTCCCAGAATCCTGGTGCGTCCGCTCCGGTTCCGGAACAGGGGACTGCAGTAATTGATGCCGGTGTCCACAAATCCGATCATCACTCCTTCGCCGCCTGTGCCCAGGGCCGGTTGGGAGAGGACGGTGCTGATGCCGGAAGCCTCCAGGGCAGATGTGTCCAGAATGGTGTATAATTTGGGGATGGACGTATAAGAATATTTCGTAAGAGACAGGGGAAGAGCTTCTCCGGCGGGAATGTAGGCTATGGCATACTGGCGGTTGATAAGGTCGATACAGGGCGTGCCGGCCAGTTCCCCTAAAAGATCCCTGGAATAATTGTTGTGTTCAATGATGAAATCCGCATAATCCTCGGAGGAGGCGGAAATGGCGCAGGGTTCCATGGAAACTCCGTTTTTTAACAAGTATATGCAGAGGGCGTGAAAAATACACGCAGAATGATACCGGCAGAAGCGGAGGAGTTTTCCGCAGGATGATCCCGTGGAAGGCGAAGACAATTTCCGCTGGACGGCGGGGCGGAAGAATAGTACAATGAAGAAAAGACAGACGGGCAGGAGGCGGGATTATGACATTTTTGGTATTGATCGGATTTCTGGTACTGGCAGATCTGGCGCTGAAGGCGGAGATCGAAAGCCGGGACGGATCGGAATTTCCAAAGGAGCTGGATGAAAAGGGGCTGATTGTACTCCACAAAAGCCACAATGCGGGGCTGCCTTTCGGCTTGCTGAAGCGCTGCCAGGAAACGGTGCGGATGGTGCCGGTGATCACTGCGTCGGCTGTGGGAGGAATTCTGTTCTGGCTGCTTCAGAGGAAGGGGCATACGGCGGAAAAGCTGGGATTTTCCCTGACGCTGGCGGGAGCTCTGAGCAACATCTATGACCGGCTGACCAGACATTACGTGGTGGATTATTTCTCCATCAACCGGGGAAAGCTGAAAAAGGTGATTTTCAACCTGGGCGATATATTTATCTTTCTGGGGGGCGCGATTCTTCTGCTCCATGAGATTTGGGAAAGCGCGAGACCATGTCCGGGAAAGAGAAAAGCGGGAAGACCGTCAAAAAAATAAGAGCGGTGCAGAGAAAAAGCATCAGCGGCAAAGACTGACATGCCAGTAGCATGAAAGTGTCCGCGGATGCTTTTTTCTTTATGAAAAATTGGCCTGCAGTTTTCTTCTTCTGTACGGAGAAAAGTGAGAAACTGCCCCTACCTGTCCCGGCCATCTTCTCCGGGCGGAGCGCAGCTCTCCCTCTGGGAGAGATAAAATGGCAGGAAAATTTTCATGGGCAGAGTGTGTCCGCCGGTGATCCGGTCAATGAGAATCTTTGCGGTCATCTGGCCCATTTCTTCAATGGGAACGTGAATGGTAGTGAGCATGGGGGACAGATACTGGGCGGTGTCGATGTCGTCGATGCTGATCACAGAGATGTCTTTGGGAATTTTTAAGCCCTTGTCCCGAATGGCACGCATGGCTCCGATGGCGGTGACGTCGTTGCTGCAGAAAAACGCGGTGACGAGTGGCTGCTGCTCTAAAATTTTCAGGGCGCCCTTTAAGCCGCCGCCGGAGGTCTGCTGGACGGAGGCCACATAGGAAGCGTTGCAGGGAAGACGGTGTTTTTCCAGGGTGTCTTTATAGCCGTTGTAACGGGTCTCATTGTTGGTTTCGCCGATGTAGGCGATGTGGCGGTGCCCCAGGCCAATGAGGTGTTCCACGGCGGTGACGCTGGCCTGATAGCCGTCGCAGAGAATCTGGTCGTATTTGGCGTTGATTTCGTTTAAGCCGGTGTAGGCCACAAAACGGCAGTGCTGCTTTAAAAATTTCAGGCCGGCCTTGTCGATCCGACCCAGGACAGCCACTCCGTTGATGGAGGGATCCATGAACATGCGGATGTTGGATGCGGTCTCCGTAAGGTCAAAGGCGGTAAACGAAGATTTGACCAGATAGTTCTGCTGATAGGCGGCAGTTTCCACGCTTCTGGCCAGAGAGGAGAAAAAAGGATCGTTGGGGGAATCGGGAGTCCGGGCAAACAGACAGGCAAGAGAGCGGGTGTTGATAGGGGCCTGCTCTCCTTTTTGCAGACTTTTTGCGGAAATATTTGGGGTATAGCCTGTCTCACGGACAATCTGCCAGATCCGGTCCTGTACTTCCTTGCTGGCAGCCTTGGAATTCTGGTTGTTGATGACTCTTGATACGGTGGAAATAGAAACACCGGCTTTTTGTGCAATTTCCTTCAGCGTCATAGGCGCGCTCCCTCCTTTGTTTATTGTTTAACGACAAAAAACTGACATTCATTTCTAAGATTATATCACAATAAGCACAATAAGACAAACGTTTGCGTAAAAAACATTTGCTTTTTGCTTATTTATTTTTTATAATGAACCTATCTTAAGAGCAGCACGGAAACATTCATTTGACTAAAAACGGAAGACAGAAGAAACGAGTATCATTTATTTTTTAAGGAGGAGGATGTTTTATGAAGTTAAAGTCTTTGACAGCGATAGGGCTGACGGTTGCGATGTGCGCGGGGGCACTGACCGGCTGCGGAGGGGGTTCTGCCGAAACTTCCGGCGGCGATGCTCAGTATGAGCTGACGGTATCCGGAATCGGAGGCAGTCTGAACTGGCTTCCCATCTATGTGGCTCAGCAGGAAGGTTATTTTGATGAGGCGGGCTTAAGCATCAGCGAACAGCTGTTTACCAACGGCCCGGTGCAGATGGAATCTCTTTCCGCAGATGGATGGGACATCGGATGTACAGGAATCGGCGGTGTGTTTGCCGGCGTTCTGGGATATGATGCGGTGGTGCTGGGAGCCAGCAACACGGATGACGGCACTCAGGTGGTGTTTACTAGAAATGATTCCGACATTGTGGCAGCAGGAACCGGAAACAATACATACAGTGATGAGATCTACGGCTCCGCAGATACCTGGAAAGGAAAATCCGTGCTGTGCAATACGGGAAGTGTGACACAGTACGTGTTTGTAAAAACGCTGGAAGGCTTTGGCCTGACCCAGTCTGATGTGGAATTTATCGCCATGGATCCGGCTACGGCCTACAGCGCATTTATCGCCGGAGAGGGCGATGCCTGCGTGCTGACAGGATCCGGCGGAACGTTCCGTATGATGACCGAGCCGGACAAATACACGGCAGTTTCCAGCGGACCCCTGGTGGATTCCGGTCTGATGTGCCACTTTGTAGCCAATAAGAACAGCTATGCGGATCCGGAAAAGTATGAGGCCATGAAAGTGTTTATGAAAGAATACTTCCGCGCCATGGACTGGATCAAAGAGAATCCGGAGCAGGCAGTAGAGTACTGCATGGCCATGAATGATGAGAATGGAAGCTCCATGGATGAGGAAACCACGAAGATGTACGTTGAAGCCGACACCTACTTCACCCTGGACGAGTCTGTTGCCATGATGGAAGCCGGAGAAGGCGGTGTTTCCGAAATGGAGCAGAAAATGACAGACGTTTTGGAATTCTTCATTCAGTGCGGCAACTATGAGGAGGGAGACCTGGAGAAATTCGCGGGCCACACCGATTCCAAGTTGCTTACAGAAGTACTGGCAGAGTCCGGTACTGCCGCAGAGTAAAGATCTGTAAATAAAAAAGGAACCGGCTTTTGCCGGACAAAATATCCGGCCGCCGCTTCCGGAAGCGATGCCCTGGGACTGCAGTGCGTCAGACGGAGGCGGCGGTTATGGCATTCAGAAACGAATAAAGGAGAGTAAATATGGCAGCAGACAAGAAAAATCTGGAAGCCAAATGGTCAGAGTATCTGAAACAGCAGAAGCAGGCAAATGTGAAATATATGCTGCTCAGCGCTGCCGGCATTCTGACGGTACTGATCATCTGGCAGGGAGTGGTAATGCTGGGGCTGGTGGATTCCCATCTTCTGCCTCCGCCGACAGAAGTGCTCGCCACTCTGTTAGATAAATTTACCAACACCGTTCCCGACGGAAATGTGCTGGGAACCAACATTCTGGCCAGCCTTCAGGTAGCCCTGTCCGGATTCTGCGTGGCCATCATCATCGGAGTACCTCTGGGGCTTCTGATGGGGTGGTGGACTTATGCAGACCGCTTTATCCGGCCAATCTTCGAACTGGTACGTCCCGTTCCTCCCATCGCCTGGATTCCCCTGGTAGTTGTATGGATGGGCGTTGGCCTGAAAGCAAAAGCCCTGATTATCTTTTTCACCGCTTTTGTGCCCTGTGTAATCAATTCTTATACAGGCATTAAACTAACCAGTCAGGTACTGATTGATGTGTCAAGAACTTTTGGCGCGCCTAACTGGTTGATTTTCTGGAAAATCGGAATTCCGTCTTCTCTTCCCATGGTATTTGCAGGCATCCGTGTGGCACTGGGAAACTCCTGGTCCACTCTGGTAGCGGCCGAAATGCTGGCAGCCAGCGCCGGACTGGGATATATGATCCAGATCGGCCGGACGGTGGCCAGACCGGATATCGTGATCGTGGGCATGGTGGTGATCGGAGCCATCGGAGCAATCCTTTCGGCGATCCTGTCACGCTGTGAGAGGTACTTCCTTCGCTGGAAGGTAAATCGTTAGGAGGGCGCATATGGATAGAATGAGCAGCAAGCAGAAAATGATCAGAACCGTGCTCTACTGGGGACTTCCTGTTTTGGCTGTTGTCCTGATCATCGTCGGCTGGATTGTATTTTCCGCCGGCCATCCGGATCTGATGCCGGCTCCCTGGGATGTGTGGGAGCGGTTTATCCGGACATTTACCAGACCTATTGCAAAAACAACGCTGATCGGCCATGCCTGGGCCAGTCTCCGCCGGGTGCTCATCGCCCTGCTGATCTCCTGGGCGTTCGGCATCGCGTTTGGTATTCTTATTGGATGGAGCCGCTGGGCCAGAGCATTTTTCGGAAGCATATTTGAAGTAATCCGTCCCATTCCGCCCATTGCCTGGATCCCCATCGTAATCATGTGGTTTGGACTGGGCGAGTTCCCGAAGGTACTTCTGGTATTTATCGGAACTTTCGTTCCCCTGGTAATCAACACGTCTGCCGGAATCGAGATGGTGGATAAGATCAATATTCACGTAGGGCGGATTTTCGGCGGAAGCAATAAACAGATTTTAAAGGAGATCGTCATTCCCACGGCACTGCCTTCGATTTTTGCAGGTATCCGTACCTCTGTCAGCTCCGGCTGGACTACCGTACTGGCTGCTGAGATGATGGGAGCACAGCAGGGACTGGGCTCTCTGGTGACCAGAGGATGGCAGGGAAGCGATCTGTCCCTGGTGCTGGTGTCCGTGATCACCATCGCCATTATCGGAGCAATCCTGGCAGTGATCTTACAAAAACTGGAAAAGGTGGTGTGTCCATGGAACAACAAGTAAAACGAATGGAAATCCGTCATCTGTCCAAGACCTTTTTCTCCAAGAAAGGGTATTTTACGGCGATTGACGATGTGAGCTTTGACGTGTACGACGGAGAATTTCTGGTAATCCTGGGCCCCGGCCGCTGCGGAAAGACAGTTATGCTGAATATTATCGCCGGAGTGGAGGATGCCACGGAGGGACAGATCATCTACAACGGAAAAGAGTGGAAGGGACTGAATCCGGAGATCGGAATGGTATTTCAGAAACTGGCTCTCATGTCCTTTAAAACCGTTATTGAAAATGTGGAGCTGGCCTTAAAATTCCGGGGCATGAAAAAAGAAGAGCGCCGGGAGATCGCCAGACATTATATTAAACTGGTGGGCCTGGAAGGCTTTGAGGATTATTATCCCAGACAGCTCTCCGGCGGCATGCAGCAGAGAGTGGGTATCGCCAGAGCATATGCGGCGGATCCGAAGCTGCTGATCATGGATGAACCTTTCGGAAAACTGGACGCCCAGACCCGATATAAAATGCAGGAGGACCTGCTTAAAATGTGGGAGCAGGAAAAGCGGACGGTAATTTTCGTCACCAATAACATAGAGGAGGCCTGTTACCTGGGAGACCGGATCATCCTGCTCAGCGACTGCCCGGCCAGGGTGAAAGAGGTTTATCCCATTGATATTCCGAGACCGAGAGATATGGTCAGCAGGGAATTCCTTGAACTGCGGACGGTGATCTCGGATAACACGGATCTGTCCATTTAATCTCAGGAGGAGAAGCGTATGCCTGAAAAAGATAACAGACCAGTAAAGGTGGAAGTGAAGAACCTGACAAAGCGGTTCGGAGATCTGCTGGTACTGGATGATATGTCATTTAATATTCGAAAGGGAGAGTTCGTGTGCGTGGTAGGTCCCACGGGCTGCGGAAAGTCCACGTTCTTAAACTGCCTGACCAGGATCCATATGCCCAGCGCCGGAGATATTTACATCGACGGTGTGCCGGCGGATCCCAGAAAGCACAACATCTCTTTCGTATTCCAGGAGCCCAGCGCCCTGCCATGGCAGACAGTAGAGCAGAACATTGCCTACGGCCTGAAGATCAAAAAGGTGCCGAAGGATGAAATTGACCGCCGGGTCAACCAGATCCTGGATCTGATGGGACTGCAGGAGAGCCGGAAGGCCTATCCCGGAGAGCTGTCCGTATCCGCGGAGCAGAGAATCATCATCGGCCGCTCTTTTGCCATGCAGCCGGATCTGCTGCTCATGGATGAACCTTACGGCCAGATGGACGTAAAGATGCGGTTCTATCTGGAGGACGAGGTGGTCCGTCTGTGGAAAGAGCTGGGAAGCACGGTTATTTTCATTACCCATAATATTGAGGAAGCAGTGTACCTGGCGGAGAAGGTGCTGATTCTGACCAATAAGCCGGCCAAGATCAAGGAAGAGGTTTATATCGACCTGCCCAGGCCCAGAGATATTACTTCACCCAAATTCATTGAATACAGAAATTATATTACAGACAAGATCAAGTGGTGGTAAGGAGAGGGGAAGCATGAAGGGAAATCGTTTGGAAGGAAAAATAGCGGTAGTCACCGGAGCGGCCAGAGGCATCGGCTTCGGAATTGCGGAGAAATACGCCGCCGAGGGGGCGAAGGTTATTCTGGCGGACGTGCTGGACTGCGGAAAAGAATCTGCGGAAAAGATAGGACCGGCGGCGGAGTTTTACAAAATTGACCTGAGGAGCAGAGACGCCATTTTTGCCATGATGGACTATGTCCATGAAACGTACGGACGCATTGACGTTCTGGTAAACTGCGCCGGGATCGCCAGGCCCTGTCCCAGCCTGAAGCTGTCAGAAGAAGTTCTGGACGAAGTTATCGATATCAACATGAAAGCGCCGTTTTTCTGCTGCCAGGCAGCAGGACGCTATATGCGGAAAGACGGAGGAGGAAGCATCGTCAATATTTCTTCCGGAAACACGAGAATGATCAATGTGGGACGCCTGCCTTACGGAATCACCAAAGGAGCGGTGAACCTGATGACGGAGCAGCTTGGCGCTGAGTGGGCCATTTACGGCATCAAGGTAAACGCCATCGCTCCCGGATGGATCCGCACGGAGATGGTGGAGACCCCTCTGAAGAAGGGAATTTTAAATGCCGACGAGATTCTTTCCGTATCCCCGGTGGAGCGGTTTGGAAAAGTGGATGAGATTGCCAGCCTGGCCTGCTTCCTGGCCTGCGAAGAATCGGATTACATTGTGGGACAGGTAATTTTCGCAGACGGCGGCTGGAATCTGGGAATTATGCCCAACGCCCTGAATTATATTAAGGAGAATGACAAGGAGGAGTGAACATGAAAGTACTGTGTATTGAAAAACCTGGAAAAATGGAAATAAAGGAATTCCCGAAGCCTGAGCTGCAGCCGGGACAGGCGCTGATCAAGATGGAAATGTGCGGCATCTGCGGCTCTGACGTGACGGCTTACCGGGGCGTCAACCCCACTATGAAATATCCCGTCAACGGCCTGGGCCATGAGGGCGTGGGCGTAGTTGTGGAAGTAGGGGAGAATCCCGAGGGATTAAAGGCGGGCGACAGGGTAGCTCTGGAACCTTATGTGCCCTGCTTAAAATGCCATATGTGCGCCGAGGAACGGTGGAACAACTGTGCGGATCTGCATGTGTGCGGCGTTCACAAAGACGGAATGATGACAGAGTATTTCCTTCATCCCACCAGACAGTGCTTTAAGATTCCGGACGACATGACCTTCATCCACGCAGCCCTGGTGGAGCCCTTTACCATCGGCCTTCACGGAGCTACCAGAGCCAGAGTGAAAGCGGGCGAGCATGTGGTGGTATTCGGCGCCGGCGTGATCGGACTGATGGCGTCTTTCGCCTGCATCAACTATGGAGCTACCCCCATTCTGGTGGACATTATCCAGGAGAGACTGGACGAGGCAAAGGCCATGGGCGTGCCTTTCACCTTTAATTCCAGAAACGGAGGCGTGGAAGAGTACCTGAAGGAAGTGATAAACGGCAAGCTGCCGGAGGCTATGATCGACTGCACAGGCGCTCCGTCCATTCTGGCAGAGATGCACAACTATGTGTGCCATGGCGGCCGGATCGCTCTGGTAGGCTGGCCCCATGACCCGGTGATGATCAACACGGTGCGTCTGATGCAGAAGGAAATCGACGTTCTGCCCAGCAGAAACTCCAACAAGAAATTCCCGGAGGCTATCAAGCTGATCCACGAGGGTAAGCTGCCGGTGGATGCCCTGACCACCAGAACCTGCAAACTGGAGGAAGTGGAGACGGTAATTCAGGATATGATCAAGAATCCCGCGGATTATCTCAAGGTAGTTGTGGAGATCTGACACTCAGGGAGGTAGGATTGTGCTGACAACAAGTTTTGAAATGCTTCAGAAAGCTTATGAAGGACATTATGCAGTTCCTGCCATCAACACCCAGGGCGGAACTTACGATATCATCCGGGCTATCTGCATGGCGGCTGAGGAGTTAAATTCCCCCATCATTCTGGCTCACTATGTGAGCACGGGAGAGTATTCCGGACACGACTGGTTTTTTGAGACGGCCAGATGGATGGCGGAGAAAGTGTCCGTTCCCGTGGCGGTTCACCTGGATCATGGAGACAGCTTTGAGCGGTGCATGGAAATGCTGAAGATCGGATTTACCTCTATTATGTACGATGGCTCCGCCTATCCCGTGGAGGAAAACGCCAGACGGACAGAAGAAGTGGCAAAGGTGTGCCGGGCTTTTGGTGTGCCTCTGGAGGCGGAAATCGGCGAGCTGGCCAGACTGGATGACCAGGGCCGGGCCATGGGCTGCTCCAATATCGCAGACCCGGAGGTGGTAAAGCAGTATCTGAGCCTGTGCCGCCCCGATTCCCTGGCTATCGGCATCGGAAATGCCCACGGCTTTTACAAGGGGCCGGTGGATATCCGGGTGGAGGTGCTGGAGGAGTGCCGGAAATTTACGGACATTCCCTTTGTCCTTCACGGCTGCACCGGCATGGACGAGACCCTCATCCGCCGGGCCATTAACGCAGGAGTGGCAAAGATCAATTTCGGAACGCAGATCCGCTGCCAGTATGTGGAGTACTTAAAAGAAGGACTGGCGGAAGGAAAGGACGAGGGCCATGCCTGGAAACTGTCCCGGTTTGCGGAGGAAAAGCTCCGGGGAGACATCCGGGACATCATCCGGCTGGCCGGTTCAGAGGGAAAGGCTTAGGCCGGGAGGAAACGCGGCATGATTGTGAGACTGAAAAAAGGAGAGCTGACGGCGGCTGTGGACACCATGGGCGCCCAGCTGATCTCCCTGATGGACGGGGGAAAGACGGAATACATCTGGCAGAGAAATCCGGAGGTCTGGAAAAACTGTTCCCCCATCCTCTTTCCTATTGTGGGAAATCTGAGAAATGACAAAACCCGGATCGGCGGGAAGGAGTATTCCATTGTGAAGCATGGCCCCTGCAAATCCCTAGAGTTTAAGCTCCTCTATCAGGCTGGCTGGGAGGCTGTTTTCGGCCTGGATCAGGACAGTTTTCCTGACGGGACCTACCCCTGGAAATTTGAGCTGCGGGTAAGATACCGCCTGGAGGAGAAGGGCCTGACGGCGGTTCTGGAGGTGAACAACCGGGATGAAGAGGATATCTGGTACTGCCTGGGATTTCACACCGGCTTTAACTGTCCGCTGACGGCGGGAGAGCAGTTTGAAGACTACTATCTGGAGTTCCCCCAGCAGCAGGAAGCGGGATACCGGGGCTATGACACGGAGAAGCTGGAGTTTGACCGGACAAAAGAGCACCCATTCCCGGGAGCGGACGGGAAAACCATTCCCCTCACCAGGGAACTGTTTGCGAATGACGCCATCTGGTTTGACCGGACTCCGTCCAGAAAAGTGAGCTTAAAGAGCAGAGCCGGAGAGAAGGGCGTGGAGGTGATGTTCCCGGATTTTGACACGGTGGCGTTCTGGACTACACCCGGCGGAGACGGAACTTTCCTCTGCATCGAACCCTGGAACGGCTCGGCGGTCTGCTCTGATGAAGACGATGAGTTCCTTCACAAGAACCATCTGCAGAAACTGGAGAAAGGCAAATCAGAAACCTATACCATGACCATTACTCTGCTGTGACGGCGGCAGAGAGAAAAGAGGGAGTACAATGGCATTAGTATCATTAAAACCGATTATCGACGCGGCGCTGGATTACGGCTACGGACAGGGCGCGTTTAATGTAAACGCGGTGGCCCAGGCAAAGGCTGTAATTGAAGTTCACGAAATGTTCCGGGCTCCGGCGGTGCTTCAGGGCGCCGATCTTGCCAACGGCTTTATGGGCGGCTGCGTGGATTTTAAAAACGCCACCCTGGAGGATAAAAAGCGGGGAGCCAGGCTGATTGCGGACGCGGTGAAAAAATACGGGGAGAACGCCAGCATTCCCGTGGTTCTTCATCTGGATCACGGCCGGGATTTCGACTCCTGCAAAGCGGCTATTGACGGAGGCTACACCTCAGTCATGATCGACGGTTCTTCCCTGGAGTTTGACCAGAATGTGGAGCTGACCAGAGAAGTGGTGAAATACGCCCACGAAAGAGGCGTCAGCGTGGAAGGCGAACTGGGAGTGCTGGCCGGCGTGGAAGATCACGTGTTTGCCAGCAATTCCACCTACACAAACCCATTAAAGGCGGTGGAATTTTTCAAGAAGACCGGGGTGGACGCCCTGGCCATCTCCTACGGCACCATGCACGGGGCTTCCAAGGGAAAAGATGTAAAGCTGAGAAGGCAGATTCCCATTGCCATCCGGGAGTGCTTAAACCATGAGGGGATCCGGGGCGGTCTGGTATCCCACGGATCTTCTACGGTTCCCAGATATATTGTGGACGAGATCAACGCATTGGGAGGAAATATTCAGAATGCCCACGGCATTTCCCTGGAGGAGCTGAAAGAAGCCGTCAAGTGCGGCATCAATAAGATCAACGTAGACACGGATATCCGCCTGGCGGTGACCAGAAATATGAAGGAATTGTTTGCAGGCAGCCCAAAGCTTCGGGAGAGTCCGTCCATCGGCGGCGTGTACCGTCTGCTGGAGGAGAATAAAGACCAGTTTGATCCCCGGGTATTCCTGCCGCCGGTGATGGATACAGTGATGTACGGAAACGTGCCGGATGGGGACGTGGCCCGTCTCATGGAGTGTGTGGAAAAGGGCGTGAAAGAGGCAGTGGGAACGCTGATCGTGCAGTTTGGAGCTTACGGAAAGGCCCCGCTGGTAAAACAGCCCACTCTGGAAGAAATGAAAGAATTTTACAAGAACGCAGGACGCTGACGTTCTATGGAGGGAACATGACAGGAAATGTGCTGGTTGTCCACGGGGGAGGACCGACCCCCGTGATGAATGCCTCTTTATACGGGGTAATCATGGAGAGCAGAAAGCATCCGGAGATCGGATGCGTGTATGGAGCCCTCGGCGGGATGGAAGGGATTTTTAAAGAGAGATTTGTCAATCTCTCCCAGGCGGATGACTCGGTTCTTCAGAAACTCCTGGAAACTCCCGGAACGGCCATCGGTTCCTCCCGTTATCCGGTGACGGAAGAGGACTATGAAAAAACACCGGAAATCATGAAAAAATACAACATCCGATATATTCTGCCCAACGGCGGAAACGGAACCATGGATACCTGCGGGAGAATCTATCAGGCGTGTGTGAAGGAAGGCTACGGAGATCTGCGGGTGGTGGGAATTCCAAAGACTATTGACAACGACCTGGCGGTAACGGACCACACCCCCGGCTACGGAAGCGCCGCCCGGTACATGGCTGCCTCCGTGCAGGAGGTGGGGGCGGACGTCCGGTCCCTTCCCATCCATGTGTGCGTGATGGAGGCCCTGGGCCGGAACGCCGGCTGGATCACCGCCGCCTCCTCCCTGGCGCGGAAGAAAAAAGACGATGCCCCTCATCTGATCTATCTGCCGGAGCGACCCTTTGACGAAGAACAGTTCTTAAAGGATGTGAAAGAGCTCTATGACCGCCTGGGCGGCGTTGTCGTGGTGGTCAGCGAGGGATTAAAGAAGGCGGACGGAACCCCCATTGTAGATCCCATCTTTAAGACGGAGCGGGCGGTTTACTACGGGGATGTGAGCGCTCATCTGGCCAATCTGGTGATCCGCCGTCTGGGCATCAAGGCCAGAAGTGAGAAGCCCGGCCTCTGCGGACGGGCGTCCATCGCCTGGCAGTCTCCGGTGGACCGGGAGGAAGCGGCTCTGGCGGGGGCCGAGGCGTTAAAAGCCGCCCTGGAAGGCCATACGGGAGTGATGGTGGGCTTTAAGCGGAGAGAAGGCCGGGAGTATGGAATCGACACCTTCCTGGTTCCCATTGAGCAGGTGATGATGGTGGAAAAGACCATGCCGGACGAGTTTATCAGTCCCGAAGGCAATGACGTGACGGCGGCCTTTACAGACTGGTGCCGGCCGCTCATCGGTCCGGAACTCAGAGACTTCGTGGATTTTCAGGCTGGAAATGAGGGAGAAGAATGAAGCATATTTTTTTGAATCTGAAACGCTTTGATATACCCAGAGCGTGGGGCGGCGTCAACAGCATTGCAGAGCCGGCAGAGTGGGGAGGCTATATTGTGAGCCATACCCAGGATGGGGTGAAAAAGCTGCAGGCAGCCGCCGGGGAAGAAACGGAGTTTGTCATGTATCTTCCGGAAGCCCATGTGATTCCGGCGGTGCAGGCAAAGACGGCAGACAGTCCGGTGGTTATCGGCTGCCAGAGCGTGTTCCGGGATGATGCGGCGGAAGGCCATAATTTCGGAGCCTTTACGTCAAACCGCACGGCGAAGGCCATGAAGGCTTTGGGCTGCGGCAGCGTGCTCATCGGCCACTGTGAGGAGAGAAACGACAAGACCGGCATTCTGGCGGAGGCCGGGGTGACGGATACGGCGGCTGTGAACCGTCTGTTAAATCAGGAGGTGTGCCGGGCGGTGGAAGCCGGTCTCTCCGTTCTCTACTGCATCGGGGAGAAGGCGGAGGAGCAGGAGCGCTGGCAGGAAGTGCTGCGGGAGCAGATTGAGACGGGGCTGGCGGGAGTGCCGAAGGACGCTCCGGTGGTCATCGCCTATGAGCCGGTGTGGGCCATCGGACCGGGAAAGATTCCGCCGGATCAGGCCTACATCACAAAGATCGCGGACTATGTAAAGGAAGTATCAGGAGGACGGGACGTGGTCTACGGCGGCGGCTTAAAGCAGGATAACGCGAAGATGCTGTCGGAGATTCCGTCCATTGACGGCGGACTCATCGCTTTGACCCGCTTTTCCGGTGACATCGGTTTTTATCCGGAAGAGTATCTGGAAATTGCTGGAATTTACCTGGGCGTACAGTAGATGCCGGCCCGGAAAAAATCAAATGCCCCGAGCCGGATGCGGCGGGGCGGAAATAAAATGAGGTATCGATAATGAAAAATTTACAGTTTGAATACGGCTACGGCCTGATGAATGCATCTCTTCCGGACAATACGGACGTGTTTATTCCGGGAGTGACGGTTCCGGATCCGCCCTGTATTCCGGAGGACCAGCTGGAGGAGGC
>DXBC01000108.1 GCA_019116745.1 Candidatus Lachnoclostridium stercorigallinarum | reverse complement strand
ACAGAGCGCAAGGAGGAACATCCATGAACAACACAGCGGAAAAACCGGCCCAAAACGCACAGAGCATCTCCAAAGAGCCGCTGATCATTGGTTTGTGGGCTACGGAGCCGTTGTGTTTGTCATGACTTTCTCCTGTACTCAGAACCACATGATGTTTCTGAAAAATGCCATTCACGGACTGGATTATCACACCGTGGAGGCGGCCAAGAACATGGGAGCCAGCGGCGCCGCCATCTTTTTCAAAGTGGTACTGCCGGTGCTGAAGCCCACATTCTTCGCTATTACGATTCTGACTTTCCTGACCGGTCTGGGAGCCATGTCTGCTCCCCTGATTGTGGGCGGTGAGAATTTTCAGACCATCAACCCCATGATCATTACGTTTTCAAAGTCCAATTACTCCAGGGATGTGGCGGCATTTCTGGCCATTATCCTGGGCGTTGCCACGATTATCCTGCTGTCCGTATTCAGCCGTGTTGAGAAAAACGGAAACTACATTTCCGTATCAAAGACAAAGGCGAAGCTGACGAAGCAGAAGATCAACAATCCGTTTTTAAATGCCCTGGCTCATTTTGTGGCATGGCTGATGTTTGTGATCTATATGCTGCCCATCGTGCTGATCGTGATCTATTCGTTCTGCGACTACAACACGATTATGACGGGAGAGATTACAGCCTCTTCCTTTACCCTGGAGAACTACGGAAAGCTGTTTACCTCTGTGGAGGCGGTGAAGCCCTATCTGGTGAGTATCGCCTACTCTCTGGCGGCGGCGCTTCTGGCGGCAGTGATTTCCATCATCTGCGTCCGCTTTGTGCAGAAGTCGAAGAATAAGCTGAACAAGCTGTTTGAGTACGGCGCTCTGATTCCCTGGCTGCTTCCCAGCACTCTGATCGCCCTGGGCCTGACCATGGCGTACGGAGACAGGAATCCTCTGATCTTCAACAAGGTTCTGGTGGGAACCACGGTGATTCTGCTCATCGGCTACGTGGTAATCAAGCTCCCCTTCTCCTACCGGATGATCCGTTCCGCGTTCTTTGCGGTGGATGATGATCTGGAGGACGCTGCAAAATGTATGGGCGCCGGCACCTTTTACACCATGAGAAAGGTGATTATTCCGGTGATTCTGCCGGCGGTACTGTCCGTGGTGATCTTAAACTTCAACGGACTTCTGGCAGATTACGACCTGACGGCATTCCTGTACCACCCGCTGTTCCAGCCGCTGGGCATCGTGGTGAAGGCGGCTTCCGATGAAAACGCCAGCATCGACGCCAAGTGCATGAGCTTTGTGTATACGGTGGTGCTGATGATCCTTTCCTCCATTGCCCTGTATTTCGGACAGGGAAACGGCATGGAGGCTATCCGGAAGTGGAGACACAAGAGAATGGCGAAAAAGGTTTTGAAGAAATAAGGAATGCAGAAGACCGGCCAAAGCCGGGCATCAGCTGCAGGATGTGGAGGCGCGGTATCGGAAAAAGGTACCGCGCCTGTTTCATGGGAAATTTTCTTTTAGGCTACGGGGGGGAACAATATGGAGTGGGCGGGAACGATACAGGACATGGCGGAGGGAATCAACCTGTTTTCTGTGATGGCAAGGACGGCGCTTTCCGTCATCTGCGGGGGGATTTTGGGAATTGAAAGAGGGCGGGCCAACCAGTCCGCCGGGATGAGAACCTACATTCTGGTGTGTCTGGGAGCCACTGTGGTGATGCTCACCGGGCAGTATATGTTTGACAGGTTTTCCACGGGAGATCCCGCCAGGCTGGGGGCCCAGGTAATCAGCGGCATTGGTTTTCTGGGAGCCGGCAGCATCATCGTGGAGGGAAAGACGAAGGTGAGAGGCCTGACCACCGCCGCGGGACTGTGGACGGCCGCCTGCATCGGTCTGGCCATCGGCATCGGCTTTTACCTGGGGGGAATTATCGCCACAGTGGTGGTATACGTGGTTATTTCCAAATTTAAGAGCATTTCCGATCACTTTACCCACAACGACATGATCCTGCGCCTTTATGTGGAATTTGACGAGATGAGCGATCTGCAGCCCTTTTACGCCACTCTGGAGAGCTTCGGGCTGCAGGTGCTGGACACCACCCTCAATCACTCCAAGCGCTCCGGGGACTACAACGCCATCATGGCCATCAAAAACCCGGAGGACAGGACTCAGGAGGAGGTAACGGGATATCTGAAGAAAATTCAGGGCATCCGCAAGGTGAAGATGATTTACTGAGAAAGAGCCGCATAATTTTTCCGGTTTCTGCATACATATATGGATAGCATTCCAAATTTGCGGCAAGGGAGGAAGAGGTCCATATGGCGAGAGGAAGAAAATGCAGCAGAGAGAAACTGACGGAGCGGCTGAGGGAGCTGGAGGAGGCCATTGCGAGACAGGAGGAGGCCCTGGGACGGCTGAAGGCGGAGAAAAAAGAGTGCGAGAAATCGCTCCGCAGCCTGGAGACGGACGAGCTTCTGGATCTGATGGCCAGGAAAAATCTGACTGTGGAAGATATAAAACATGCGATTGATCAGACGGAGCCGGCGTAATGCCGGCTCCGTATTGACTTTGCTCTCCTCCTTTGCTAGACTGTGACAATAAGATTCAGGAAAGCCGGACAGCGCGGAGGAAAGGAAGGATTTTACATATGCTGACGTCACTGATCATACCCTGTTATAACGAGGAGGATGTACTTCCCCTGCTCTGGCACAGCCTGGAGACGGTGACAGAGGAGCTTCGGGAAAAGAGTGAATTTGAGTTTATTTTTGTGGATGACGGCTCAAAGGACGGGACGCTGAAAAAAATAAAGGAGCTGGCCCTTGAGGACAGCCGGGTGACGTATCTGTCCTTTTCCAGAAATTTCGGCAAGGAAGCGGCCATGTATGCCGGCCTCTGCAATGCGAAAGGGGATTACGCCGCCATTATGGACGCGGATATGCAGGATCCCCCCTCTCTTCTGCCGGAGATGTTCCGGCTCATGGAAGAAGGATACGACAGCGTGGCTGCCAGGCGGGTGTCCAGGGCCGGCGAGCCGAAGATCCGTTCCCTGGGGGCCAGGCTGTTTTACCGCCTGATCAACCGGATTTCCGACGCGGATATTGTGGACGGAGCCAGAGATTTCCGGCTGATGAAAAGGGAGATGGTGGACGCGGTGGTGGCCATGAGCGAGTACCACCGTTTTTCCAAGGGGATTTTCGGCTGGGTGGGGTTTAAGACCTGCTGGCTGCCCTATGAAAACGTGGAGCGGGCGGCGGGAGAGACCAAATGGAGCTTCTGGGGGCTGTTGAAATATTCGGTGGAGGGAATGATTAATTTTTCCCAGGCGCCTCTGTCCATCGCCTCCTGGTGCGGCATCGGGCTGACGGGAGTATCCTTTGTCATGATCCTGTTTATCATAGTGAGAAAGCTGCTGTTCGGCGATCCGGTGGCGGGCTGGCCGTCTCTGGCCTGCATTATCGTGTTCCTCGGCGGCATCGAGCTGCTGTGCATGGGAATCATGGGCCAGTATCTGGCCAAAACCTATATGGAAGTAAAGGGCCGTCCCCACTGCATTGTGGGAGAGACCAACCGGGAGGATGCTAAAAAGATTCTGTAACATCCCACATCTCAGGCCGCGGGATGTTCCGGCCGGGTGAAAATCTTTAAAAATCCGTAATGTTTTTGTTATTGAACCGGAAAGCGGAAACGATTATGATAAAAAGGTGAAATTTTGACAGAATGGGAGGCCTGAAAAAATGATAAAGAAACATTGGATCAAAGGAGCAGCGGCTCTTTTCTGCGCGGCGTTTTTGTGCGCGGCGGGGGGAGCCACGGCTTTTGCGGATAATGCCGGCACCGGTGAGACGGCTGCCTCCGCCGAGGCGGAAAGCGAGACGGCAGCGGAGGATACGGGGGCAGTGAACACTACCGCTTCCATCACTTCCTGCCTGATCACCGGAAACGGCAGCACCATTCAGGTGGAGGCGGAGAGCAACGGAGATATGGAAAACACCGACGGCTACCTGTACCTGTTTGAGTTAAAGCCCTATGAGGATGTCATCGGAGGCAGGACGGATTATGCTGCCTGGGCCGATGGAGGAACCGCGGCCTCCTTTACTCTGGATTTAAACAGGGGAACGGCGGAGGACCGCCTCTACAGCCGGTTTGTGGTGGCGGTAAAGACGGACGAGGGATATGAGGAAGTGAGCGATTATCACTATATTACCAATCCGGAGACCGTTGCGGCCAACCGGGATCCCTACCGTGAGCCCCTGTCCAAAAAAGGACTGCAGATGGAAGTGAGCCAGCTGGGAGACGCCTTTCAGCTGGGCGTAAAGCACAGCAGCGTAAACATCGCCTTTCACCAGATTCTGGGGGAGGGAATTGACTACGAGTACGACGGAAAGACCTATCATTTCAGCAAAGCGGTCATTGAGACCTATGATGAGACCATCAGCGCCATGTCCAACAAGGACATCACGGTGACAGCCATCATTTTAAACGGCTGGAATGACGCTACGCCTAATCTGCTGGTGCCGGGCACGACAAAAAAGTCCAACGTGTTCTACTATATGCCCAACGTGCAGACCCAGGAAGGCTTTGAGCAGACCAGAGCCATCGCTGCATTTCTGGCAGAACGGTACAACGGAGACAATCCCAATTATGGAAAAGTTTCCAACTGGATCATCGGAAACGAGATCAACAATCAGCAGTGGAACCACATGGGAGCCACGGACATTACCAATTACGTGCAGACATACCAGGAGGCGTTCCGTGTGTTTTACACGGCCATCAAGAGCACCAGCGCCAATGACAGGGTCTTCTTCTCCCTGGACTACAACTGGAACAATGAGGCGGATGGAAAGCTGAAATACGGCGGAAAGGAAATCATCGATTATTTCAACTCCATCGCCAATGTGCAGGGTCAGATGGACTGGGGAGTGGCTTACCATCCCTATCCCTGCCCCATGACGGACGCTATTTTCTGGGATGACGCCAGCACAGGGCTGATTACCAATGACGTGAATTCTCCGGTGGTGAACTTCATAAACCTGAATGTGCTCACCGATTATCTGGCCACGACGGCATTTCAGAAGTCCAACGGTGAGGTGCGGAATATCATGCTGACGGAAGAGGGCTTTACGGCCACCAACGCCAATGGAGACGATCTGTCCCAGATTCAGGCGGCGGCGTACGCCTACTCCTATTATCTGGTAGACAGCAACCCCTATATCGATGCCTATATTCTCAGCCGTCAGGTGGACGCGCCGTCTGAGGTGAGCCAGGGACTGGCTTTCGGGCTCTGGACCTGCGATATGAGCCAGCCGGATCAGATTATTCCTCAGCAGAGAAGAAAGATCTGGGAGGTATTCCGGGATATTGACAACTCAAAACGGACTCTGGAGACTACGGAATTTGCCAAATCAATTATCGGAATCGAAAAATGGAGCGATGTAGTTCCCAATTTCAAGTGGAGAAATCAGGAACAGTAACGCGGCAGGACGCCCCGGCCATGACTTGTCTGTCATGCCGGGGTATTTTAATGCGTATTTGCATGAAACTTTTTGGGGAGCCGGTACGTCTAAGTAGTAGGAAGGAGGAAGGGCCCATGAGAACCGGAGTGGAAAAGGAGACAGAAAAGATCCTTCTGGAAAATTATGACAAATACTATCGTCTGGCGTACAGCTATATGAAAACAGAACAGGATGCCCTGGATGTGGTGCAGGAGAGTGCCTACAAAGCGATCCGTGACTGCGGCAGAGTGAAGGAGAAGAAATATATCGGCACCTGGATCTACAGGATCGTAGTAAATACGGCTCTGGACGCGTTAAGACGCAGAGGCAGGGAGACTTCTCTGGAGGAAGGCTGGCGGGAAGAGAGCTGGCAGCCCTCCCATGAGGGGCTGGAGCTGAGGGAGATTCTGGACCGGCTGGATGAGAAGGAAAAGACCGTAGTGGTGCTGAGATATTTCCACGACCTGAAGCTGGAGGACATAGCGAAAATTTCAGGGGAAAATGTAAACACGGTAAAGGCAAGGCTCTACCGGACTCTGAAGAAAATGAAGCTGGAGCTGGAGCCGGAGGATAGCGGGAGGAGGTAATGGAATGGAAGACTGGAAGAGAGAACTGAAAAAACAGTATGAAGAAATTCCGGTGCCAGGGGAAGCCCGGAAGAGAATAGAGGAGGGAATTCAGATGGCAAAAGAAGAGAAGAAAAGGAAAAACGGGGCGGTGATCTGGTTGAAGAGAGCAGGAGAAACGGCGGTTGCAGCGGTGGCGGCCATTACAGTACTGGTGAATGTCAGCCCCACTGCGGCTCAGGCCATGGAACAGATCCCGGTGATCGGCTCCATCGCCCAGGTAGTCACGTTCCGCACGTATGAGGATCACAGCGGGAGAGGGGAAGCTAATGTGGAAATCCCGCAGATAGAAGGAGAAGGCCAGGCGCCGGCGGCCAACCGGGACATGGAAGAATATGCCGACAGCCTGATTGAGGCTTATGAGAGCGAGATCCGGGCCAGCGAAGGCCAGGGAAATTACAGCCTGGATTCCACCTACGATGTGGTGTTTGAAAACGACAAATATGTCTGCATCCGCATCAATACCACAGTGACCATGGCCAGCGGCACACAGTTTGTGAAAATATTCACCGCAGACAAGGCTACGGGACAGACGGTGAGCCTGATGGAGCTGGTGGGAAATGACGAGGCGATGCTGACAGCCATAAGCGATAATATAAAGGAGCAGATGCGGGAACAGATGGCTGCGGATGAAAACGTAATATATTTCCTGGATTCTGATATGCCGGATGAGGATTTCAAAGGTCTGGACGGGGATGAAAGCTTTTACTTCAGCGAAAATGGGGAGCTTATAATAACTTTTGGCGAATACGAGGTGGCTCCCGGCTATATGGGCGCGGTGGAGTTTGTCATACCTGAGACCGTGACCGGAAATCTGGCCGGATAAAGAGGATCTTTTTCCCTGCGGCTCATACACTGAAGTAAAGGGCTGTCGGGAGATCAGAATGGCAGAAATCAGTTTGTGCATGATTGTAAAGAATGAGGAGAAGGTGCTGGAGCGCTGCCTGGAATCGGCAAAGAGGCTGGCAGACGAGATCGTGATCGTGGATACGGGCTCGGAGGACAGGACTGTGGAGATTGCCAGGCAGTACACCAGCCGGGTGTATGAAATTCCGTGGCGGGATGATTTTTCCCAGGCGCGGAATTTTTCTTTTTCCATGGCGGAAAAGGAATACTGTATGTGGCTGGACGCCGACGATGTAATATCGGAGGAAAACCTGGAGAAGCTGCTGGAATATAAGGGAAAAATGGACGGGACCGAGGATGTGGTAATGGTAAAGTACGCGGCAGGTTTTGATGAAGAGGACCGCCCTTCTTTTGTGTATTACCGGGAGCGGATTCTGAAAAACAGGAGGGAGCTTCGGTGGAAAGGCCGTGTTCACGAAGCGGTGGAACCGTGGGGAAAGACGGTTTACTGGGACGCGGCCATATACCACAAAAAAGAGGGGGCGGGGGAGCCGGGGAGAAATCTGGGGATTTATGAGAAAATGCGGGAGGAGGGGGAGATCTTTGGCCCCAGGGAGCTGTTTTATTACGGCAGGGAGCTGATGTACGGAGGCCGGACAGAGGAGGCCGTCCTGGTATTTCAGGAGTTTCTGGACCGGAAAGACGGCTGGAAGGAGAATCAGATTGAGGCCTGTGAAAATCTCTCTGCCTGTCTGCAGGCTCTGGGGAGAAAAGAGGAGAGCCTGAGGGCCCTGCTGCGGTCCCTGGAGTATGACCGGCCCAGGGCGGAGCTTTGCTGCGGGATCGGCAGCTGTTTTATGGATAAGGAGGAGTGGGAGACGGCGGCATTCTGGTATGAGCAGGCGTTAAAATGCGGGAAGCAGGACCAGACCGGAGGCTTTGTGCGGGAGGAATGCCATGACTATATTCCGGAGATGCAGCTGTGCGTCTGCCTGGATCGGATGGGAGACTGTAAGCAGGCCTATCTTCATCATCTGAATGCAAAGCGGCTGCGTCCGGAGGCGCCGGAAGTACGGTATAACGAGGAGTATTTCCGCAGAGTGAGGGAATGAACACAACTTGTTTCCTTTTCATACTATATAGTACAAACACCGGAGCGGACAAAACCGGACCGGTGTGGGCCGGACCGGCAGAAAATGAGAAGCCGGGCCGGATGGAAAAGAATGAAAAGGAGTTGGAGATATGATGCGAGGTAATATGATGATGGGTTATCCGGATCCGGAGGATGGATTTATGGCCTCCAGCCGGGGATGCGGATGCAGGCCTCCCTGTCCGCCGCCTCCCGGGCCGTCCTGCTGCTGCCGGGGTGCCACTGGTCCCACCGGTCCTCAGGGCCCTATGGGATGCCCTGGTCCGAGAGGTCCGGCAGGCCCCCAGGGTCCTCAGGGCCCGAGAGGCCCTCAGGGATTTCAGGGGGCTCAGGGCCCCATCGGTCCCCAGGGCCCGGTGGGCGCTACGGGAGCTACGGGCCCTACAGGAGCTACAGGAGCTACGGGAGCCACCGGCCCCACAGGTCCCACCGGCCCGGCAGGCCCTCAGGGAGTGACAGGAGCCACCGGCCCGACCGGGGTGACCGGTCCGACAGGAGCTCAAGGTCCCATTGGCCCTCAGGGTCCTGCGGGAGCAGCAGGGCAGGACGGAGCAGCGGGGGCAACAGGTCCCACTGGGCCTGCAGGTCCGACCGGGGTTACGGGAGCGACTGGGGTTACGGGAGCAACTGGGGCTACGGGAGCAACTGGCGCGACCGGACTGGCTGGGGCGGCCGG
>DXBC01000107.1 GCA_019116745.1 Candidatus Lachnoclostridium stercorigallinarum | reverse complement strand
ATGGTGGTAACGCCGTAGGGAATCTTTCCCACTACGAATGAAATAATCATAAAGGCGGTGATCGCCAGTACAATATATAACTGCATATTTTCCATTTTTGCATTCCTCGTTTCCGTGAGACTTCGTTATATTGAATTATTTTTCCTTGTTCCCGGGATATTTTTAGTATAAACTATACATAGTTTCTTGACAAACTCGTTTTGTTTATATAATATTTAAGAAAATATTATAGAAAGCAGGAATGGTTTTTATGAATATCCGTCATATGCAGTATATGGACGCCATTGCCGAAGAAGGCTCCCTGAGCCGGGCCGCCAGGCGTCTGGGCGTCTCTCAGCCTGCCCTGAGCAACTGGCTGGCCGATCTGGAAAAGGAACTGCAGACCTCTCTTTTTATCCGCTCCGGCCGCCGCCTGATCCTCACACCGGCGGGAAATATTTATCTGGACGGCTGCCGCCGTATGATTCAGCTGAAAACCCAGATGACCCGCGCCCTGTCCGCCTCCGCCAGAGGCCTGAAAGAATCCATTATTCTGGGGGGAAGTCCCATCCGGGGAGCCAGGACCTTCGCCTGTATTTTCTCAGACTTTCGCCGGAAATATCCGGATGTGGACCTGGATTTTATCTCCGGCCGCAACAATGAATTAAAAGAAGCTCTTCTGAACGAGACAGTCACCCTGAGCCTTTTCGGCGCCACGGAGGCCAGCCTTCCCGATCTGGAATTCATCAAAATCGCCGACGAGGAGCTGGTTCTCATGCTGCCTCCCGGCCATCCCTTTTCCTACGATTCCTCCGAAGTCACCCCGGAAAGCGATCTGCCCTCCATTGAACTCCGGAAGCTGGCCGGCACCCCCATGCTCATCAGCAAGTCGGAAACCTCCTACTATCCCATTGTCATGCGGCTTCTGGAGGAGGCGGGTCTGGCGTCCTCCATCATCTTCCGTTCCAATGTCATTCCCCTCCTCTACGACATGGTTCGCAATGGCTGCGGAGCCGCCCTGATTCCCCGGGCCTATTTTTCTCCGAAAGATTCCATCTCGGTCTACTCTTTCCGCCCCAAGCTCATCGCCTACCAGGGAATCGCCTTCAAACAGGGACACCGGCTGACGGACGCCGAACAGCATCTCATCCATCTGACCATGAAAAACTGGGGAGCCCCGGTATACCTGAGAAATTATGCGTCCTACTATATACAGAAAAAAATGAAGCAGGAGGATATGGAACTGTGGACATAACCATACTGGAATATCTGATCGCCTTGGAAGAAACCGGATCTCTCACCAGGGCCGCGGAAAAATTTTTCATCTCCCCCTCGGCCCTCAGCCAGCGTCTTTCCAGGGAGGAGCAGGAGACGGGCTGCACTCTTTTCCGCCGGAAGGACGGGCAGTTTATCCCCACGGAATCGGGAAAAATCTATCTCCGGTACGCCAGGGAAGCCCTGCGGATCAGGGAGGAGACCTACCGCCGGATCCGCCGGCTTTCCTCCCGCCCGGCAGCTCTGAGAATCGCCGCTTCCCATCAGCTACTGGAAGAAACTTCCGAAGCCATCCTTCCCCTGCTTCAGGAGCAGTTTCCCGGATCCCGATTCGACCTTCTTCCCGCAGATTCCCGCACCGCATGCCAGTATCTTCTCAACGATCTGGCAGACATCGCCCTGATCTGCCTTCCATCCGCAGGTGACACCCTTCTGGAGCAGACAGTTCTTGGCACGGACCGCCTCACCGCCGTCCTGCCTGTCTCCCTCCTTCCTCCAGGTTCCGGAGACTTCAGTCTGGATGAATGCAGAGATCTGCCCTTTATCCTTTTAAATACCGGCTCCCTTTTCCGCCCCCTGGAAGAAGAGATGCTGGCCGCCGCCCGGATCTCTCCCGGAACCGTTTATGAAGCAGAAAATTTCCTTGTGGCCAGAGACCTGATGCTGGCCGGGAGCGGCGTCACTTTTCTTCCGGAATCCATGGCAAAAGCCATTTCCGACTGCCGAATTCTTCCTTCCGCCGCAGCCCGCAGCTATTACCGGATCCTGGCCTGGCCCAAATACCGCCCCTTAAGCCCTGAGGGAGAGGCTGCCAGGCTGCTGATCACAGATGAGTTGGCCGGAAATTATGAGATTTTGTAAAAATTACCGTTTTTATGTGAAAACAATTCCCACTTTTGTGAAAATTGTATTACAATGAAATTAAAAATACCGGCGGGGAGGATCTGCTCCGCGCCGGGCAAAGAAGAAGTGGGAAACAATGAAAAAGTGCAGAAAACTGGCGGCCGCCGTCCTGACCCTGGCCCTGGCGGCGCCCTGCCTCTCCCCCCTGGCCGCGGAAGAGCCGAAGGTGACACGGATCACCACGGAGTACACCGACGGAACCAGAGACCGGGAGGAGTACGGCTATGACCAGCACGGAAATGCGGTCCGGGAATACCGGATCGATTCCGACGGATCCACCACAGAGGAACGTTCTTTCTATGGAGAAGATGGAGAACTGGAAAAGAAAACCATTTCCTCTTACTCCTCCGACACCGGTATCCGGACGGAAGAAACTCTGTGGTCGGAGGCAAACGGGGACGGGCAGATCAGCCGCTCCTCCGCCACGGTCACAAAACCGGACGGACAGCAGACCGTGACGGAGCTGTGGCTGGACGGGATCAATCCCATAAAAAAGGTAATTTCCTCCGGCAGTTCCCGAATCACGGAGGAGTACAGCTACGATGAAGACGGGGACCAGACCCGTCTGACCAGAACCGACGAGGCCGGAACTCTGCTTTATGAGCAGACCACCGCCTACCCGGACGGCCAGACGGTGGAAACCACCGCCAGAGACTATCTGGGAACCGTTCTTCAGTCTTCCCTCCGCATGGGAGAGGACTACAGCATCGCCATGAGCGAGGAGATTGTCCGGACAGACGGCACCAGACGGGAATTTTCCTTTTCCCTTCCCAGCATCTTTTCCCTGCTCTCCCTCAGCCTGGAAGAGACGGGAGAAGGCGGACAGGCCGGGATGGCCGAACAGACTGGTTTCTCCGGGGAAAACGGGGGCATTCTGTCCGGCCTTCTGCTCCGCTGCTCTGTCACCGGCGGGGACGGGACGGAAGCCAGCTTCCAGATCAGCGGCACGGACGAGGGGGATCTCCTCTGTTCCATTCTCACCTCCGGCGGCCTGAACCTGTCCGCCCGCATCGGTCAGGACGGAACCCTCACAGTCCAAAGCGCCGCCCCGGGAGGAATCATCGGTTCCGGCTTCCTGGCGGCTGACGAATCCGGCCAGTCCTCCGTCATCTATACCGCCTACTCAGACGGAACCACTGGGGAAACCAGGATCGAATCCGACGGCAGCACCCTTTCCGTCACAGAAACCAGAAGCAGCGGCATTTCCGCCGTCACACAGTTAAAGGATCTGACCGGAGAAAGTGAAAACGGAGGCTTCTCCCTGGAGACCGTCTCCAGCAGCGGCCGGTCCGTATCCCTGACCACGGAGGAACTGGCAGAATGCAGCCGCATCCACCTCACCTACAGCCATGGAGAAGTGAGTCAGGAAATTCTGGAGAAGGACGAGTTCTTCGGCACCGTATACCGATACCGGGTTCTTTACCGGGACGGCCGGACGGAGGAAACCACCCTCTTAGATGAAACGGAAGGGATGTTCCTGCTTATGGAAATGCTGGGACATATGGCAGACTATTCAGACGCTTCCTGGTACATCCAGTAAACGTCTGCCAAAAGAAGGAGAATGGAATATGAAACGATTGACAGCAGCTTTGCTCTCCCTGATCCTGGCCTTTCTGCCCCTGTCCGGGCTGACGACAGGCGCCAGCGAGCGGGCGGTAAGCCGGATTAAAACCGAATATGAAGACGGGACGCAGGACGTGGCCCGTTACGAATATGATGAAGATGGGAACCAGACCGTTTATGACATTCATTACCGGGACGGCTCCACCTACTCCGCCAGGTATTTCTACGACCAGAACGGAGTCTCCTCGGGAGAGACCGTCTCCGAGTATGACGCCTCACAGGGCACCCTGCTCCTCACAGAGCTGGAATATGCGCCGGAGGGACACGTCTCTCATCAGAAGCAGACCCTGACCTACAGCGACGGCCTCTCGGAAAGCAGCGAAGCCTGGTTTTCTGACTGGTTCAGTCCGTTAAAGCAGATCTCCGTCTCCACCGACGGCTCCATCCAGCAGACGGATTACGTCTACAGTGAGGACGGCGACTTGACTTCCGTCAATTCCTCCTCCACCACCGGAAGCTGGAGACGCCAGGAATACGAATATGACGAGAACGGCATCGCCGTCCGCACCTCCGACTCCTCCTACGATGCCCTTACGGGAATCACCGCCAGCTCTCAGCTCTGGACCGAGGGGGACGGACCCGCTGCCGCCATCCGTTCTGTGGAAACCTCCCGGGATCTCTCCGGAAATGAGACGAGGATACAGAGCTGGAGCAGACCGTCGGACAACCAGCCGGTAAAGGTCATTTCCACCGCCGGCGGCATATCCACTGTGGAAGAATACTCCTATGACGGGGACGGGGAACTTTCCTACTATGTAAAACGGGACGGCGGCACCGGCAGGATCATTGCCAGCACCACCGTCACACGGTTTAACGGCCAGGAAATGACCACTTCCACCGATGAAATGGGAAATACCACCGTCACAAAGACTTCCTCCCAGGCGGGGATCTATTCCTTCTCCCGCCGGACAGAATCCCCGGACGGAGCCTCTGAAATCACAGAATATGCGGAAAAAGAAAGGGGCGGAAACGACGGAAGCGGCGCTCCTCTCCGCTATTACCAGGAGAGCCGGGACGCAGACGGCAGCGTACAGACCAACGAAACCATTTACGCCGACGACGGCAGCTACAATATCACCAGCCTGGATGCTGACGGCACAGTGACAGTGGAAGCCTATACCTCTGACGACGCCCCCTTATCCGAAACAGTCACCCGCCCTGACGGCGTCACCATAAACAGCACCTGGGAACTGGATTCCAACGGCTATCCGTCAAAAAAGACCTCCGTCTCCTCCGACGGCAGCCTGGACGGAACCACCGTTTACGAGTACGACGAATACGGAACTCTCCTCTCCGCCTGGGAAACCAGATCCGACGGCCGTTCCTCCCATGTGCAGTACAGGGAAAACTACGATCCGGAATCGGATGTTTACAGCAGTGAAGCAACCGTCACTTTCAGCACCGGCCCCTCCGTCTCCCTGCTGGAGGAGGAATGCTGGGAGACTTACAGCAGCCGGATTACCATTACCTACGGCACCGGAGACATTGCTTCCGAAATGGCGGAAGATGATGACTCCGGGGATACGGAAATCTGCCGCTACCGGATCATCTACCGGGACGGCCGGACAGAGGAGGCCATCCTGGCCGGTTATCCGGAATATCTGGAGACAGAACAGGCCATGCGGGACCGCATGGATGACTATCTGGAAGCCGGATGGGATTATGCTCCCGTTCCGGCCGAGTCCGGAGTCCCGGAATAAATCAGATACCGTTTTTCAGAGCGTCCAGGATCTTCATGACCTGGACGCTGTGTTTTAACATCTCACAGCAGGATTTCCGGTCTCCCTCCTGAAACTGTCTGACAAACTCTCTGATCTCCGGTTCCAGACTGCCTCCCTTCGGATTTTCCGCCAGCACCTGCTCTTTCCCATCCGCGCAGAGAACGGCCCGGGAGGCGGAACTGATGGGGCCTTCCGTGCGGATCCAGCCCCTTTCCCCCTGAATCATGGTGAAATTGTCGCTGCTGCAGTCCATGGCCGCCGTACACACCGCCAGAAATCCGTTATACTGCAAAACGGCGGTTCCGGAGGTGTCCACGCCGTTTTTGCCGTGGTTTGCGGTGTAGCAGACCTGATCCGGGGTGCCGAAAAGGCTCATGACAAAGTGAAGATTGTACACGTTCACATCGTACAGACTGCCGCCTGCGCAGGCCGGATCCAGCACCGGGCGCACAGAACCGGCCAGATACTCCTCATAGGCTTTCCCCGTGCGGCAGTAGCTGCACTGCACCATGCGGACCGGCCCGATGCGGTCCAGATGCTCCCTCACCGCAGGAAGAGTAGGGCCGTAGGGCAGCTTAAAGGCTTCCCACAGAAACAGATTTCTCTCCCTGGCCAGATCCGCCAGCTCTTCCGCCTGGGCCGCTGTCACTGTAAGGGGCTTCTCGCAGATCACATGCTTCCCCGCCAGCAGAGCCTGTTTCGCGTACTTGTAGTGGCAGGTATTGATCAGGCCCACATAGACCGCGTCTATCTCCTCATCCCTGAGAAATCCGCCGTAATCTGTAAAAACCCTGAGCCCGTATTCCCGGGCCAGCTCCTCTCCCTTTTCCCGGCTTCGCTCCCGGACGCAGATGGCCGTTGTCTCAGCCCCCTCTGCCCCGGCGGCGTCTTTCAAAAACCGTCTGACAATCGTTCCGTTTCCCACCAGGCCTATTCTCATGACAAGTCTCCTTTCACCATTTTTATCAGCTTTTCCCGTCCCCGCTCCGCCAGACGCCGGTTGGCCTCCCCGAAGGTTCCGAACCGCTCCAGACAGCAGATCACGTGACGGCAGGAATCCATCACTTCTTCCGCTCTCCGGTATATCTCCCCGCTCACCGGCTCAAAGGCCTCCGCGCAGATCACCTCCGCCGCCAGAGCCCTGGCTGCAGGAACGTCTATATCATTATCATACAGGATTCCTGCTGCGAAGGGAACTCCTTCTCTCTGGAGACGGCGGTATACGGGAATCCCCTTTCCCTGTCCGCCTATGACGAACACTTCCGGCTTTCCCGCCGGCGGCGGAAATTCCAGGCAGCCGTATTCCGGCAGGTAGCTGCCTCCCGGAACGCCGTAGAGTTTCTCTATGCGGGCGGAAGTAAACACCTCCTCGGGCGTTCCGCAAAAGCGGATGCCGCCGCCGTCCACACAGGCCACATAGTCGGAGATGCGCTGAGCCATATCCAGCTCGTGAAGGGACAGCAGCACCGCCAGCTGTTTTTCCCTGGCCAGGCGCTTCAGCACCCCCAGCAGCTCCAGCTTGTGGCGGGCATCCAGATAGGAGGTGGGCTCGTCCAGCACAATCAGCTCCGGCTCCTGGCAGATGGCCCTGGCCAGCAGAATCTTCTGTCTCTGCCCGTCGCTCACCTTCCGGAAATCTTTCTCCGCCAGATCTTCTCCTCCCACCAGCCTGAGGGCATTGTCCACCGCGTCCCAGTCCCTGTCCGACAGGATTCCCAGCCGGCCCGTATGGGGGTACCGCCCGGCCGCCGCCACTTCCCGGCAGGTCATCCGTTCCGGCCGCACCCGGTCGGTCATCACCACGGACACTCTCCTTGCCCGTTCCTTTTCCGTAAACCCCGCCGCCTCCCGGCCGTCCAGCCAGATCGCTCCGCCTAAGGGAGCCAGCCGGCCGATAATCGTCTTTAACACAGTGGATTTCCCGGCGCCGTTGGGGCCGATGAGAGTGACGATCTCTCCCCGGCGCACATGCAGGCAGATTTCCCTCATCAGAGGTTCCCTGCCGTATCCCACCGCCAGCCGGTCCGTTTTCAGATATTCTTTCATTATTATGCCTCCCGCTCCCATCTTTTCCGTCCAGCCATGATCAGAACCACCACAGGAGCGCCGAACACCGCTGTCACCGAACTGATGCTCACCTCCGTGGGGGCAAACATGGTTCTGGCAATCCGGTCGCAGAACAGGCAGAAAGCGGCTCCCCCCAGAAAGCAGCCGGGAATCACCGCCGCCGGCTCCGTGGACTTTAAAAGCCTCTTCACCAGATGAGGCACCGCAATTCCCACAAAGGAAACGGGGCCGGCGAAGGCAACCACGCAGGCGGAAAGCACGCTGGAGAGGAGAATGAGCTCCGCCCGGAACCGGCGGATATTCACCCCGGCCGTCTCCGCATACACCTCTCCCAGCCGATAGACACTCATGGGTTTTGACAGCAGAAAGGCCATACACAGCGCCGGCAGAACCACCGCCGCCATCACCCTCACATTTTCCCAGGAAATGCCGGAAAAACTTCCCATGGACCAGCTGCGGAGGTTGACAATGTCCGCGTCATCCGCAAACGTGACCATAAAATCCGTCACCGCCGAACAGATATAGCCGATCATCACGCCGCAGATCACCAGGGCCGACATATTTTTCACTCTGCCGGACAGAAGCAGCACCAGGGCCATGGCTGCCATGGCCCCCACAAACGCGCCTAGAATCATGGACAGGGAGCTGACCGCCAGCCCTCTCTCCAGAAATGCGATCATCAATATGGAAACCGCCAGCTCCGCCCCGGAGGAAATCCCCAGAACAAAAGGGCTGGCGATGGGGTTTGCAAAAAAAGTCTGCAGCAGGAATCCGGACACGGAAAGGGCACCGCCCAGAATGACCGCCGCCGCTGCCCGGGGCAGGCGAAGATCCCAGATGATCCGGCGGACTGTCTCGTCCGCCCCCTTCCCGGTCAAGGCTTTCACCCCATCGGCAGGGGACACCGCCACGCTGCCGGAGCACACATTCCACACCCCCAGGATACAGACGGCGGCTGCCAGCAGAAGAAAGGCAGCCGCCGCTCTTCCCCGCCTCATTCCAGACGGTGCAGATAGGTGAGCTGCGCGGGATCGGGATTCTCCTCCGCAAATACCAGATGGAGATCCTGTATCATCTCTCCCAGTCCCAGAGTTTCCTGAAACAGATTTTTTCCCGTACACCAGACATTTCCCTCCTTTACCGCCCTGAAATCCTCCAGAAGGCTGCTCTTTTCCAGCAGTTGGTCAAAGCTGTCCAGCTCTCCCTCAATGGTGCTGTTGTAGATGATCACATCCGCATCCTTCGACTCCGCGTAAAAAGCCTCCATCTGCATATTGGTGGTGGACAGGGCATTCTCCTCTCCGCCCAGGCCGGCAGGCACATAAGTTCCCCCGGCCATTTCAATCATTTTCGCCACATAGTCCCCGGACTTGCGCACGTTTACGCTGCCGGTTCCGGTGATATAGAAAAACGCGGCGGTTTTTCCCGTTTTTTCCGCCTTCAGCACCTCTTCCACCGCCGCCGTCTTTTCCCGGAAAATGCGCTCTGCCTCCTCTTCCTTTCCCAGAAGCACGCCGTAGAGGCGGATCCACTCCATGCGGCCCAGGGGATGGCTCTCGTAGCTGGACCGCTCCACAAGCACGGGAATCCCCAGCCGTTCCAGCTGCTCCTTCACCTCCGGAGAGTGGAAAATCATGGTGGACTCCAGGGCCAGATCGCAGCCTTCCGCCAGGATCCTCTCATAGTCGGGAGCATTGTATTTTCCCGCATATGCCATCCGGCCGGTTTCCATGGCCTCCCTGGCCTCCTGGATGTACCAGCCGGAGGCATCCGTCCCGGACAGAGTGATCCTGTCCACGCTGTCCAGCCCGGCAAACAGGTCCATGGCAGATGTGGCCGCCAGGTAAATGTGGTCCAGCGGCTGCCGGATCACCGTAATTTCCTCCGGAAGATTTTCCGGCACCGGGCAGTTTTCCGGCACCGTCAGGTAGCTGCCGCTCCCGGATATTTTCACCAGGGCACATCCGTTTTCATAATAATCCACGGAAAACTGCTCCGCATAGTCCAGCTCCATGGAACCGACGGGGGACAGGGCAGACCAGTCCTCTCCTTCGGCTGCCTGGGGCTCGGCTCCGTCCGCCTGAGTCCCGGTTCCGTCTGCCTGGGAAAGGGAAACTGCATCAGCCCCTTCCGTCACATTCTTCCCGCTGCCGCCGCAGCCTCCTCCAAACGCCAGGAAGGCCGCCAGTCCCACTCCCAAGACTGTCAGCCTCCGGCTCCTTCCCCTCATTCTGCCGCCTCCACGGTGTCAGAATAAAAAGTCAGGGTATATTCGATCTCGTGGGGAACACTCATGGCCACCGTGTCCGCCGTCACCGCCATCTTCCGGTCAAATACGGCTACAGGGATTTCAAACCGGGAATTTCCGTCCGTGTTCTGCCGGTCATAGCGCTCTCCGTCCACCATCATGTAATCGTAATTGGGACTGCTCCACACCAGGGTGGCCCAGACCGTGCCGTTTTCCACACGCAGGGCGGCCGGAGATTCCACTGCGGTCCGGCCGGAGCCGCCTTCCAGCACCACCTCCGCCCGGTAATTTCCATCTGCCAGCCCGAGACTTTCCGCTGACACCCCGCTGTCCTCCGCAAATGCCTCTGCCGGCAAGGAGTCGGACCGGAATACCAGCGTCCTGTCGTACCACTGCTCCCGGCGCTTGCTGAAAGCGCTGCAGGGAATCTCCTCATCCAGGGCCGCTACCGGCACCACAAAGGCGTGGGTGCCGTCCGCCTGCTCCGTAAAAGGAATATATTCTGCTTCAGAGGCGTTCTCCGCCTCCTCCCCGGTTCCCATAAATACCTTCAGATATCCGGTGCCGCCCATGGTCATAACGGCGGTCATGGAGCCGTCTTCCACAGTCAGAAAACAGTCTGTGATCCGGAACATACTGGAGCTGGAGTCCACCTGTATGGAATAGACCCCGTCCTTCAGAACGGGGGAACTTCCCGTCCCGTTCTCTTCACCGGCAGCAGGGACAGAAGACTCCGCCACGGAAAGTCCTTCCTGGCCGGATATTTCCGGCGCAGAAGAATCTGTTTCCTGGCTGGCCGACTTCGATGTGGAAGAACTTTCTTCCGACACTGCCTGGCTGCTCTCCGCCGACGCTGCCGGCTCCCCCTGATATTGTCCGCTGCAGGCGGACAATATCAGGGCAGCGCCTGCGATCATCCCGGCTGCCGCTCCTCTGACGGAGGTTCCGGCGCCTATGATCATCCAGACCGCCGCCGGAAACTCCATTCCTCTCATCCACGCTCTCATGGGGCGCCTCACTCTTCCACGCTGCTTACGGCAGCCTGGGCGTGATCCACAAAGAGCTGCCGGATTCCTTCCAGCTCTCCCAGGCCTCTCACCAGACAGGTCACCTCATAGCCGGCATTCTCAAATGCAGTCTTCCAGGAATCTTCCTCATCCCCGGCCATATCGTTGTTGGCATGGTCTCCTGCCACCACCATGAGGGGCATGAGCACCACCTTTTTATAGTTTCCGGCCTGAACTGCCGCCAGCACATCCTCCAGCGCCGGCTCCGCCTCAACCGTTCCCACGTAGTAATTGGCATATCCCGCAGCTTCCAGCGTATCCTGCATTCTGGCATACACCCGGTTGGACTCCGCCTCCGTGCCGTGGCCCATCAGGCAGATGGCCGTCTCCCCGCTGTCATATTCTGCGGTGGCCCCGGTCACCGCCTTCATCACCGCCTG
This sequence comes from Candidatus Lachnoclostridium stercorigallinarum, assembly GCA_019116745.1. Classification (GTDB taxonomy): domain Bacteria; phylum Bacillota; class Clostridia; order Lachnospirales; family Lachnospiraceae; genus Lachnoclostridium_A; species Lachnoclostridium_A stercorigallinarum. Next base: position 18,625 of record DXBC01000107.1, on the reverse strand, counting down.
AAAATCCTCCTCGGAGGTAAGCAGAGGCTCTCCCACCGTCACCTTCTCAAAGGCGTCGGAAAACTCCGCCACCTCATTGATCAGATCCGTATATTCCAGACCGTTCATCAGGTGGGTGGGCTGAACCACCAGGTTCCTCACTCCGTTGTCCGCAGCCCGGTTTAAAGCATCCGTCACGTTGTCTATGGACACCCCATCCCTGGAACTGATGTGGTCAATGATAATCTGACTGGTAAAGGCCCTTCGCACAGAATATTCCGGAAATGCCTCCTCCATCGCCTCCTCCACAGCGCCGATGGTCAGCCTTCGGCTGTCGTTGTAGCTGGTGCCGAAGCTCACCACCAGAAGCTCCTGTTCTCCGATCCCATCCTGATTTCTGGGATCGTCCAGGGACGCGTCTCCCGTGTCATAATTCTCCTCGTCTGCCCCGGGGGCTGCATATTCTGTCTGTGCCAAATCCGTTTCCTCCTCTGTCTCCATCTCTTCCGCAGCCGGCCGCTAACGCAGTCACCGCCGCCAACACAAAGAAAACTGCCAGTTTTCCCAGTTTCATCATTCATTCCTCCTTGTCTTTTTGAGGAAATCCATATCGGAAAGGACGGGAATCCTCAATCCGCACCTGATGAAAAGGGCTCAAACTGACAGTTCTTCCGGCGCGCTTTTAAAGCCGCGCTCATGTTCTTTTCTCTGCCGCTGTCTGAGTCAGAAATCCGCAGACGCAGGGGCGCCGCGGGCCGGTACAATCAATTGCTCGTGACCTGGAATGAACTTCCCGTACCAGCAGACGGCAGGTTTCCTGACTTGTACCTCCGCGCCCCAGGCCGCCTTCCCAATTAAAAATCAGTGGCTGTCCGCGACTCTGGCTCAGGGCTCCGTACTTACAGTGACGAGATCGCACAGGATTTTCACCTGTTTCCCTTTTACCCGCCGCCGGAGCTCTCCAAAACGGGGAGATTCGGCAGCGGCACCGGCTGCTCTTAACTCGATATGCTGCTATCCTATCACAGAACACAGGAAAACACAAGAAAAAGCGCTCTGCTGTTCGCTGTCCGTTGCCCGGCAAATGTCCGCCCCAAGCTGGCGGCCGCTTGCCGGGCGTATCGCGCAAAAACAGAGGCCCCCGCAGGAGCCTCTGCCTGTATTGGTTCAGATCAGATTATAAGTAGTAAATATCTCTGTAGGAAATGCTGGGAAGACGTCTTGCGTCTGCGGAGGTCACCTCATACAGTCTCTCGCGGTCGTCGTTGATACGGTAAATGGTACCCTCATCGTACTCATAGTAGTACTCGCCGTTCACGCGGTAGGTACGGTTGCTGTCCTGGATTCTTCCGGCCTCATTTACAAGGTAAAGCTGTCCGTCTACCTCAAATACCTGGAAGTCCTCTCCTTCTTCCGCCTCTACCAGCTTGCCGTTGTAGTACAGATAGCCGTTTCTGTCGCCGCTGTAGCCTGCACCGCGGTTTTCACCGGAGCCGTTGAAATAGTAGGTTCCGCGCTCTCCGTCGTCGTCATACACATTGGTCTGGCGCTCTCTCTTCATAGCTCCGTCGGAATCATCGGCGCCGAAGTAAGCGCTGACAATGGTTCCATCCGGCAGACCGATGCCCAGAAGGCCGCTCTGCATCTGTCCGTACTGGTCAAAGAAATATCTCTGGCCGTTGACGCTGGTGGTCGCCTCAGAGAGTGTGGTCGCGTTGGAATTCAGATATGCCGGAACGCCGCTGTTGTCAAAGTAGTACCAGGCGCCGTCTCCGTCACCGCCGTCCCACTCGCTGCCGGTAGCTACAGAGAAGCTGAAGTCATAGTTGTCATCCTCAGAATCCTCCGGATTGTCGTACAGATATCTCCAGCCCGTAGCCATCTGGCCCTCGTCTGCGCCGCCGAAGTACTTCAGGGTGCTGATGCCGGTGGCATCCCCTTCCTCCGGATCGCCTACAGCAGCCCAGCCGGTCACCATGGCTCCATTCTCATCGAAATAATAGCGGTATCCGTTGATGGTGCGGCGCACGTAATCGTCCTCTTCCGCTCTCACAGCCTGGCCGTTGGTCTGGAAGTAGAACCAGGTTCCGTTGTCTCCGTAATTCAGAACCATGGAAACATCGCCGTCATCCGGCACATCGTCGGGATCAAAATCCAGGCACAGCCAGCCGGTCTTCATGGCTCCGTCATTTTCATCGCCCAGATAGTAGAGCTCATCTTCATCATTCAGCCAGCCATAGTCCATGGTTCCGTCAGAATCAAAATGATATCTCTGGCCGTTGATGGTTCTCCATCCGTCCGTGGCTACCTGTCCGTCGCCTTCCAGATAAAACCAGCCGCCGTCGGAGTTGGGCGCATCGTAGGTTCCCTCGTCCACATACACCCACTGGTTTGTCAGCCGGGCTCCGTCCTCATTGACATAGTAGGTGTCGTCGATCCACTGGTCTCTCACCATATATCCGTCATATCCCAAATAAAACCAGTAGTTGCCGGACTGTCTCCAGCTGTCCCGGACCATGCTTCCGGAATTGTCTGTATAGATCCACTCTCCTCCTTCCTGCTGCCATGCCGCGTAGGATGTCATGGAAGCTCCCATGGTAAGCAGCGCAGCTGCGGCGCAGAACGTCACTGCTTTTGTCATCTTTCTCATAATTGTATCAACTCCTTTTCTTTTTTGGGAACAAGTAGATTGTAAAATTTCCTTCTAACATGGTCCTAACAAAAGGATAAACAATTTCTAAACTGGTCTTTCTACTTTCTTACAAAGATTACGGAAACTGCGGGTGCCCCGACGGGCTTATAAAACAAAAAATGAAGCCTCCGTCTTCCGGAAGCCTCATTTTCAGGAAAAAGCTGCATTTATTATGCGGTACAATTAAGAATTAAGAATTTCGGTACCTTTCTCGGGTACGTTCTTATCATACCCAACCCTCATAACATTATGCTAACAAAAGGTTAAACTTTTTATAAACATTCCAAACGTCTGAACCGGCGCCTCTTTCCGCTGCGGATCCCGCCGCAGACGGCCGCTTACTCGATCCGGAAACGGTATCCCGCTCCCCACACTGTCTCAATAAGCTTCGGATTGGAGGGATCTTCCTCCACCTTCTCCCGCAGGCGGTTAATATGTACCGTAACCGTGGCGGTGTTTCCCGCAGCATCCATTCCCCAGATCCGGTCAAAAATAGTATCTTTGGAAAAGACGATATTGGGATTTTCCGCCAGAAACATGAGAAGCTCAAACTCCTTGTTTGTCAGGCTAAGCTCTTTTCCGTTGGAAAACACCCGCCGCTCCTCCGGATAAATGGTCAGATTCCGGATGTTCATGGAACGGGGCAGCCTCTCTTTTTTCTGATCCAGCAGCCGCTCATGAATCTGAATGTGGGCCTTCACCCGGGCCACCAGCTCCGCCGGGCTGAAAGGCTTTACCAGGTAGTCGTCCGCTCCCAGCCCAAGGCCCCGGATCTTGTCCACGTCCTCCTTCTTTGCCGTCACCATGATCACCGGAATATTCAGCTCCCTGCGCACCTCCCTGCAGATGTCAAATCCGCTCCTGCCGGGAAGCATCACATCCAGCACCACGGCGTCGTAGGTACCTGCCAGGGCCTGACGCAGGCCGGAGTCCCCGTTTAACTCCACTACCACGTCAAATCCTGCCGCCTCCAGATAGTCCCGTTCCAGCTCCGCGATCAGGCTGTCGTCTTCAATAATCAGTACCGTGCTCAATTCTCTTCCTCCTTCTGATAACAGATATTTTTCCCAATATTAATCTGAGAATAGAATACCAGAATCAGCCGCCGTTGTCTAATACCTGATTTATATAAAAAGCGATGCCTGTGCTCTATTTCCGGAGCCGGAATGTCACCGGTTTTCTTCTTTTTTCTTCAGCCGCTCGTCCAGCATCCGGCAAAGCCGGGGAATCTGAGACTCAAATTCCACGCCGTACCATCTGGCGCTGTTGGATTTCGCCGTGGCGTCAATGCACAGCACAATAAAATCCGCCGCCAGAGCCAGGGCCTCTCCCAGCTCCAGACCTCTCATCAGGCCTCCCAGCACTGTGGACGCGTATAAATCACCCGTTCCGTGATAGCTCTGCTCACATTTTCTGGTGAAATAGGAAAACTCCTTTCCGTTTCTGTCCAGATAAGCTACGCCCAGCTTATCCGGCTCATAGCTGACACCAGTCAGGGCCGCAGTGCCGCAGCCCAGATCCAGCAGCCGCTCCAGCAGCTCATGGATATACGCCTCGTCGTACTTCGTCTTATAAGGCATTCCTGTCAGCAGGCTGGCCTCCGTGATATTGGGGACAATTACGTCCGCCTTCGAGCAGACCTTTGCCATGGCTGCGGGGAACTCCGGTCCAAAAGCCGCATACAGCTTTCCGTTGTCCGCCATAGCAGGATCCACCAGGGTCAGATTGCCGTCATTGGAAAACCGGTCAAAAAAGCTGCACACCTGGCCGCACTGCTCTGCGGAAGCCAGATAACCGGTGTAAATGCCGTCAAAGGTGATCTGCTCCTTCTCCCACACGTCAGAAATGGGCTCGATCTGATCCGACAGATCCTTGCAGGTAAAATTTTTAAACATGGTGTGGGTGGACAGCACCGCTGTCGGCAGAATGCCGCACTCCACGCCCATGGCGGAGATCACCGGCAGAGCCACGGTGATGGAGCAGCGCCCCACGCAGGATATGTCCTGAAGAGTGATAATTCGTTTCATATGTGTATACCTCCCTGATTTCTTTTGTCTTTACTGCGCCTTCCGGCAAAATCATTTTATGTATTGAGAAGTATAACAAAACTGGCATGATTTAAAATAGCCAGAAAGCAAATTTTAAACCATGCCAGTTTTCGTTTCTCTTCTTTGTATTCTGATTTTCCGGAATTCTCAGATTCTGTCAGATGATTCCTTTCCTGTGAAGCGCATAGGAATACAGGGCGGAAAAGATGATCACGATCATCATAATGTAGCTCTGATAGCTGGAGAAGAAGGTTCTTCCCACAATGAAGATCACCGCGATGGGAAGGAGAATGGGCACAATGGCCTGTTTGGGGGCCTTCACCACGTTGGGAACTACCAGGGCGCCCATCAGCGCGGGAACCATATTGGCAAACGCCGGCTGAAGGAAGGGAATATTGTAGATCGGCTCAAACAGGGGAGCCAGAAACAGCATTCCCAGGAACACAATAGCCGTAGTCACAAAGGTGGACGCCGCCACGGCGATAATGGAAATCACATCCGCCCGCTCCGTGCCGGGTGCGTAGCCGGCCACATCCATGGCGTTTACCGCAGCCGGAATCTTCATATTGCTCACGTTTCCGGTCACGCAGGCCATATAGAGGGCCCCGCTTCCGATGATGGGCATGAAGGACAGGTTCTCACAGATACCGGAAATGGCAAAGGTGAGGAAAATAGGCGCTCCGTTTTCTATGCAGGCTGCAAGATTCAGAGGCTGATCATACACGATGGACAGGCCGAAGGGAACTGCCATAAAGCAGATCAGAGCCAGCACAACCGTGATTCTTCCCAGAGTATGGATTCTTGTGTAAAAGCTTTTCTCGTTCATGTCTCGTCTCCTCCTATACGATCATGGCGTTTACCACGCAGGACGTCAGCATTCCCACAATCATGCTCAGAGGAAATGCAAATTCTTTCAGTCTCTTTACCCTGCGCGCAAGCCGGTCAAAAATCAGAGCAGCCACACCGGCTCCCACAATGGCAGCCACCGCCGGAATGTTGGTAAAGTTTGTGATGTGGGGGGCCGACATGGTTCCGTAAAGACCTAAAAACATAGCCGTGGTGATGACAGGAACCAGTCTGGCGTTTTTGTTCTTTAAGGACTCCACCTTTTTATCATAGGTCTTTAAAAAGAAAACGTTGAAAATGTTTCCTCCCAGAATTCCTACTGTTACCACAAATACGATGGACACGAATACGTCCACGGGAATGTCGGGCACGGAAATAGACTCCAGGCCGAAGGCCTCAGCCGCCATATTTGCCGCCATAGTCTCATAGGAGGCGGATCCCACCACGCTCAGGCGCAGCCATGGGAAATATCTTCCCAGAGATGGCACCAGAATGAGATAGCTGATGATGATAGGCAGGGACGGGATAATGGAAAACACCGCGCTGCTGACAGCGGCTTCCTTGAGCTCTTCCTTTGGCATATTCAGTTCTTTGGACCGTTTCACCGCTGCGAAAATAAAGAGCACCGGCTGCAGGAGCACGATCAGAATGGTAATTCCGCAGAGAATCGCCATAGCAGAGCTGTTTGCAATATCTAAATGTGACATATGTATTTCCTCCTGATAATATATCTGTTATTCTTCCAGACGGGGACCAACCTCTTTGGGGATGGGGCACTCGTAAACGCCGCCGGTCTCTTCCTTCCACTCGGCCCGCGCCTTCTTCACCAGCTCCGGATTCTCCATCATCCTGATTCCGGCCAGAGCCATGGATTTTCCTGCGGTCAGCATGGCCTTGTGAGCGATTTCCGTGTTTCCGTGAGCCGTCATCTGCCAGGTGTGGCCTGCCGTTCCCAGCGTAGCCGTAGCCTCGGAGAGCTGAGCCGTGGGAACCACGTAGCTGGCGTCTCCCACATCGGTGGATCCGGGCAGAATGGCGCCGTTCCAGGTAAGGGGCGCAATCTCCGTGTGAAGGGGGCGCTCCAGAACCTTCTCCAGATTGTCCGCTCCGAATTTTTTCTTCAGATCCGCCTTCTTTGCCTCCAGCTCCGACTCTGTGGCCGTCTCAAAGAAGAATTTTCTCGCCAGTTCAAAGTCTTTCTCGTCAAAATCAGGGGCTCCGATCTCCTCCATGGATTCCTGAAGAACCTGGGAGAGAACGTGGTTGGGAATGTAATCGGAAAGTCCTGCGTAAAGCTCGTAGGTCATCTCCGTACCGGTCATTTTCGCAGCTCCCTCCGCCACGTCGATCACTCTCTTGTAAATCTCCTGTACCTGCCAGGACTTGGGTGCCCGGACAAAGTAGTGAACGCAGCTGTGGCCCTGAACCACGTTGGGGGCGATTCCTCCCACATCCCGGTAAGCATAGTGGATTCTGGCATCAGAAATGATATGCTCCCGCAGATAGTTGACGCCTACGCTCATCAGCTCCGCCGCATCCAGAGCAGAACGGCCGAATTCCGGCGCTGCCGCCGCATGGGAGGTCACTCCTTTAAATCGGAAGAATACGCTTACATTTGCCAGAGTGGAATAGGTTGCCACACAGTTTACATCTCCCGGATGCCAGGTGAATGCCACATCCAGACAGTCAAAAATACCGTCTCTGGCCATGATGGTCTTGCCGTTTCCCTTTTCCTCGCTGGGACATCCGAAGAGAACCACCGTTCCCTTTCCGGGATTCTCCTCCAGATAAGCCTTGACCGCCAGCGCTGCCGCCAGGGTTCCCGCTCCCAGAAGGTTGTGGCCGCAGCCGTGGCCGTCCGGATTGCCGTCTCCCGCCGGCGTTCTCATGGTGCAGCCGCCTTTCTGGGACAGCTCCGGAAGAGCGTCATACTCTGCCAGAAAGCCTACCACCGGCTTTCCCTCTCCATACTGAGCCTTGAACGCCGTGGGCATTCCCGCCAGGCCCATTTCCACCTGGAAACCTTCTTTTTTCAGAACTTCTTCATAGAGCTTTGCCGTCCTGAATTCATGAAAGCCGGTCTCAGCAAAATCAAAAATCTGGTCGCTTACGTTTACGATTTCATCACGCTTCGCATCCACAGCTCTGCATACAAATTCTCTGTTATCCATGCCTTTTCCTCCTTTTTGGGAAATGATCCACCCTCCGGGCGTCAAACTTCCCTGTTTTCCAACCTGTAATTACAAATTATATCATTGAAATACATTTCTATCAATTCCCCAGATTAAACCGTTGCAGTAACAAAGTATTCTGAAAAGCTTCCCGGAAATCCCGGGAAAGCAAAGAAGGAGACAGAAAATTCTGTCTCCTTTACGTCCATCATCTTTCCCGGCGGGAATTTGCTCCTGCGGAGGCGGAAACCTGATCCAGGGTAATTTCCACAGTCTGATCACCGGCAGTCAGCACCAGACTTTCCCCGGCAGCCAGCTCCGGAGAGCTGAAGATCACAGAAGAAATCTGCCGTTTTGTCCTGTGGCTGATAAGAACGTTCCCTTCGCTGTCTGAAATGGTCAGTTCCTCCCCGGCCTCCACAGGCGTCTCCAGCTGACAGCTGAAAGAATACTGGGAAGAGCCGCTGCCGAAGGTCTCCGTCATGCCGGCCGGTCCCACCGCCAGAACTGTTCCACCGCTGATCTCACAGACACCTCCGTTTTCCGTTCCCACGTCAATGGCTCCGTTTCCTCTGCCGGACGGCCCGTCAATGATCACCATGCCTCCTTCCACAAAAAGATATGACGGTTTTTTCAGAGAAGTTCGAATCAGCCTGAAATCTTCCGTATCATAATAAAGATTGCAGATGGTATAAATCCCATACTCATCCGTCTCCATCCGGTCTTCCAGCCCTGCCAGAAGTTCTCTGTACCGGACAGGCGATACAAGGTATTTCTTTTCATACCTTTGAAAACTGTACTGTATCTGTCCCATGTTTTCACCTCTTTCTTCCACGGCAAACGTCACCAGGAGTTATTTTGAAACAGTTTACCGGTATTTCTTGAATTCCCTGTGAAAATTCCTTGAAAAAAGTCAGAAAAAAGAACCGCTCTGTCAGAACAGCAGATCCAGAGCGATTCCGGTAAAAAAGGAAAAAGCCATGACAAACAGGAGATAGGCGGCGAAGCGTCTGGCCCCCAGCACGATTTTCAAAGCTCCCAGATTGGTGATCTTTGTGGACGGGCCGGTAAGCATGAAAGCAGCAGCGCTGCCCCGGCTCATCCCCTCCCACAGCCACTGCTGCAAAAGAGGGATGGTACCCCCTCCGCAGGCATAGAGGGGAACGCCGATGGTAGCCGCCATGAGCACGCCAAAGCCCTCGTTGGACTCTCCGAACAGACTGACAAAGGCGTCTGAGGGGACATAGCGCTGAAACAGGGCAGAGAGCAGGATGCCGAACAGAAACCAGGGACCTGTAGCCTTCACATTTCTCCCGAAATTTTTTATAAGCCGTATCAGGAGATTGGGGTCCGTATCCCGGTTTTTCGGCTCATCAAAAGATGTGAAATTGAAAAACGGCCTGTCTCCGTAAAACAGAAACACCAGAAGCCCCGCCGCGATCCCGCACAAGAAGCAGGACACCACCCGAACGCCCAGCATAAAATTTCCCAGAGCGGCGCTGTATACAATCAGCTGAGGATTCAGCAGGATCGACGCCATCATAAAAGCAGCCAGCCAGTCGTGGCGCATTCCCTTTCTGGAAAAGGAGGCCGCTATGGGAATGGTTCCGTACATGCAGAGAGGGGAGGCGATTCCCAGCAGACAGGCGGGAACGATTCCCAGCACGCCCAGTTTTTTCCCGGAAAGGCCGGACAGCAGGCCGTAGATTCTGCTTTTTCCCAGCACGGAAACCAGAGATCCGATCCCCATTCCCAATACCCAGTAGGGAAAGGTCTGCTGAAGCTGCAGGGTAAAATAGTACCACAGATATATAAATTCTCTTCTGATCACAGAAACGGCAAGTTCCATTCCTCTTCCTCCTTACAATCTGCGTCCGCCTGCAGGGTACACGGGCCGTCCGGGCAGATACCAAAGAAAATGGGGCCTTATTCAGGCCCCGATTTTCCGATTTTATTTTCCGCTGACGTTTACAGGCACTCTCCGTTGCTCTCAATCACTTTCTTAAACCAGTCAAAGGATTTCTTTTTGCTTCTGTGAAGATCTCCCGTACCGTCATTGTGCTTGTCCACATAGATAAAGCCATAGCGCTTGTCCATCTCTCCTGTACCTGCGCTCACCAGATCGATGCAGCCCCAGGGCGTGTAGCCGATGAGGTCCACCCCGTCCTCTTCCACCGCTTTCTTCATTTCCATAATATGGCTGCGAAGATAATCGATGCGGTAGTCGTCGTTGATGGAGCCGTCCTCTTCCATCTTGTCATAGGCGCCCAGGCCGTTCTCCACAATGAAGAGGGGAACGGGATAGCGGTCCGTAAACCAGTTTAAGCTGTAGCGCAGTCCCACCGGGTCAATCTGCCAGCCCCAGTCGCTGGCTTTCAGATATTTGTTGGGAACCAGATCCGTATCCTCGTGGTAATCATAATAGGGATTGTTCTCCTTTTGCTCGATGCAGTAGGACAGGTAATAACTGAAGCCGATATAATCCACAGTTCCCTGCTTCAGGATCTCCAGATCGTCCTCCGTCACATCAAACTCCCAGCCTTTCCGTTTCCAGTAGGCAGTGATGTTGTGGGGATAAACGCCGTGAACATGGACATCCGTATAGTAATAGCGCTTCTGCATGGCTTTCTCCGCCATGAGGATATCCTCAGGCCTGCAGGTAGCCGGGTAAACGGGGCACATGGCAATCATGCAGCCGATCTGGAAGTCCGGATTGATCTTTTTGCCCTCGGCAATGGCCTTCGCGCTGGCCACCAGCTCATAATGGGCGGCCTGATACATCAGCTTCTCCGCGTCCTCTCCCTCGCCGGTGATAATTCCGGAATTGGAAAAGAGCTGGAACAGACCATTGTAATTGGCCTGATTGTTGATCTCGTTGAAGGTCATCCAGTATTTCACTTTGTCTTTATAGCGCTCAAAGCAGGTCACCGCAAAGCGGACAAAGAAATCGATCAGCTTCCGGTTTCTCCAGCCGCCGTACTCCTGCACCAGATGAAGGGGCATCTCAAAATGGCTCAGGGTGATCACCGGCTGAATGCCGTATTTTAAGCACTCGTCAAACAGATCGTCGTAAAACTTCAGACCCTCCTCGTTGGGAGTCTCCTCGTCGCCATTGGGGAAGATCCTGGTCCAGGCAATGCTGGTGCGGAAGCACTTAAAGCCCATCTCCGCAAACAGGGCAATATCTTCCTTATAATGATGATAAAAGTCGATTGCTTCATGGTTCGGGTAGTTTTCCCCTTCCACAATCCCGTCCGTCACTCTTCTGGGAGTCTTGTAATTTCCGGCGGTAGTCACGTCCATAATGCTCAAGCCTTTTCCGCCTTCCAGGTAACCTCCCTCAAGCTGATGGGCCGCAACCGCGCCGCCCCAGAGAAAATCTTTTCGAAAGCTCATGTGGTTTTCCTCCTTTTTCATTTGCTTTTATTGTATCACCATTCCCGGGATGAGAAAACCGGCTGAAAAGATTTTTTTGCTGTTTTTACACGTCTGGGCGGCCGCTGCAGCCGCGTTCTGACGGCCGGATCCCTCTGCCGGCAAAGCGTCCGGGCTCCGGCCTACTGGTCCAGGGAAACCAGGCGGTACTCCCTGCTCCCCAGTCCGATGGATTCCGCATTTTCCAGGGTATGGATTCCGTTGCGGTCCTCAATTCTGGCCATCAGGCTCTCGCTTCCCTCCGCCTGGGACGCCAGGTCAATACAGGCCTGATCCAGAGCCACCGGGTTGTCGGAAGCCATGATTCCCAGATCGTGAATGTCCGGTTCCGCCGGATTTCCGTCGCAGTCACAGTCGATGGAGAGGCGGTTTAACACGCTGATGTAGGTGATCCGCTCTCCGCTTCCCAGATAGTCGGACACCGCCTTTCCCGCGTCGCCCATGGCTTCCAGGAAGGCATCCTGATCGCCCATAATGCCGCTCTTTCCCGTTCCGCCTGTGTGAATCCAGGATTTTCCCTCGCTGGAACCCAGGCCGATGGAAATGTTTTTGATGGCTCCTCCGTATCCTGCCATGGCATGGCCCTTAAAATGGGAAAGCACCAGATAGGAGTCGTAATCGGCAAAAGCTGCTCCCACAAAATCCTCCGTCAGGCGGGTTCCTCCTTCCACCGGTATGGACATGGAGCCGTTCTCATCCAGGATCTGTACGTCGGCAATCTCCGTAAATCCGTGATCCTCCGCCACCTGATAGTGCATGGCCGTCTCCGCCCTGGAACCACCGTATGCCGTGTTGCACTCCACAATGGTTCCGTTTACCGACTGAACCAGATCACCGATCAGCTCCGGCTGGAGGTAATTGCTGGCGGGCGGTTCTCCGGTGCTGAGCTTCACCGCCACCTTTCCCTCGGGCGCCCAGTCCAGAGCCTGATAAATCTCCATCAGGGACTCCGGCGTGATGTCAGAGATAAAATACACCTCCGGAGCTTCTTCCGAATCGGTAAGGTGCTCCAGAGAAGCCAGGGGGATCTCCTGGCCGCTGTTTACGGTCAGCGTCTCCGCTCCGACCGGCGATGTCTCCGCTCCGGCGGCCGTTTCCGCCGGGATACCCGCCTCTCCGCCTGAACATCCTACAAGAACAGCCGCCGCCAGAGTACCTGCGGCGGCCATTGCCAGTATCCGTTTTCTCATATACATCCTCCTCCCGCTGCAGACAAAAATACAGTTAGATTTATTCTAAAGAAGGAGGCTAACATTTTCCTAACAAAATAATAAATTTTTTATAAACTACCGGCTGGTTCCGGCCGGCCGTAGGCGGTGAGGGCGCTCCCCTTCTCCACTCCCGGAGCCGTGGTGTGGTAGAGGACCACCCCGTCAAATTCTGCCCGGATCTCCATCTGGTTCCCATGAGAACAGTTGTCTCCGGGGAGAATAGCCAGATGGCACAGGAAGGCATACACATTTTCTTGACTGTCCTGTCGCCTCCCTCTTCGTTCAGAATCAGAATCACTGAATCTCCCTGGGAATCACCATCTGCATGAGAAGCCCCGTGTCATCTGTCTCCGGTTTCGGCGGAATTGTTTCCGTCTTCTTCTGCAGCATCAGATTGGCTACAATGGCAAGGCAGATGGAATCCACAATATCATCTTCCCCGCATTTCATTGCCGCAGAACGGGAACGGATCCATTCCTCTGTCACGTCCGGAAAATAGTTTCTGATTACGGCCGCTCTCTCCCGGATTCCTTCCGGATCGTGCTTGCTGGTCATGAGGACACTTCCTTTCAGCCTGGCAAAGCAGACCTCCGGATGACTTTCCTGAATCACATTTTTATAGGATGGATTAGCCTGGAGAAATTCATCCACTTCCCGCATCTTGGAAATGATGGCGTCCGTCTGGCTTGTAAACTTCTTATGAAGCACCTGAACATTGGCTTCCTGGCGTTCCTCTTTTGTTTTCCCGTACACTGCCTTCCTGCATGGCGCCGGGAATACGGTGGAAGCTCTTCCTTTCAGAATTTTCCTGGCTGCGGAATCCGGCCGGATTTGCTCTGCGCTTCCCTGCAGACCTATAACCATATCAATCAGACAGGAGTCAAAGGGAATTTCTTCCGTCAGCTCTTTCAGATCGGAATATCTGCACAGGCTCAAAGCCCCGTCTCTGATTGCCGCCGCAATCCAGCCTCCCCTGCACCCGTCAGCCCCCACAGAGAGTCCGCCGTCCAGATGATACGTCCCCCCTTCATTCAATTTCTCATCCAGAGGATATTTCAATGCGACATTCACAATATGGGCAATATTCTGATCCCCCGCATATTTCCCCGAGTCCGCAAAATTCTCCGTGAGGGGAAGCCACTCCAGCTCGTTGACCTCCTGGACCAGAGTCACTTCCTTCTGCAGCTGCCCCACGTAGATTTCCAGGACAAAGCCCTGAGCGTAATAGGTCAAATCCATCAGACGAAAAAGGCGAATATCTTCCTTCCCGATTCCCGTCTCCTCTTTCAGCTCCCGGTAAGCCGCATCCGTGGACATTTCCCCGGGTTCAACCTTGCCTCCCGTAAAGTTGTACAGTCCTCTGTAGGGATCCTTCGCCCTCTTGCAGAACAGCACCCGGTCCTTTTCCCGGTTAAACACCACAATACAGTTCATATGCTTCATGTAAAATCCTCTTCTCTCTTCTCTTTTCTTCCCGTTTCCGGCTACTCCGTACATCGGACGGCAAACCGGAAAACATCCCTTTCGGAATGCCCTCTGTTTTCAGTGTAAAACAGCAGCTTTGCCGAATCAATACCGGAATATTTCAAAAGCCATGCGTAAAAGGCATGAAAAGAAATATCACGCAGGTATTAGACACAAAAAAGGCCCGGCCTTATAATAAAGCCAACCAAAAACGGAACGTTCCCCAAAATCACGCCGCTTTTACAGGCATGTATTCTGCGGCTCAGACAAAGGAGGCTTTGCAATGAAAAAAATACTTTCTCTTTTTCTGGCGGCTGCTCTGACGTTTTCTTCCGCAGCCTGCCGAACTGCTGAGTCCCCGGCAGCCGATGCCGGAGAAACCGTCACTCAGACCCCATTTGTCACGGACACCGCCCCAGAAAACGTCACCGATTCCTCACCGGACGGCCTTTCCCGGGAAACGGCAGATGTATCTCACCATGATACCCCTGACACGGCAGATCCGTCTCAGGACGGCAGCTCCGTCCTCGTCGCCTATTTTTCCTGGGCAGACAACGCCGTGCCGGATGAAAGCACGGATGCCGTCACCTCCCCCAGCGTTTTTTCTCCCGGCAATGTAGAGCAGTTGGCCGGATGGGTGCGGGAGGCAACCGGCGGCGATCTGTTTTCCATCCAGGTCACAGAGCCCTATCCCGGCAGCTGGGACGAATGTCTGGAACGGGCCAATGAGGAGCGGGGCGAAAATGCCCGTCCTCAGCTGACTTCAAATGTAGAAAATCCGGAACAGTATGACACGGTTTTCCTGGGCTATCCCAACTGGTGGTACGGGGTTCCCATGGCCCTTCTCTCTTTCCTGGAGCAGAATGATCTGTCCGGCAAACAGGTATACCTGTTCTGTTCCCACGGAACCGGAGGACTGGCAAACAGCGTAAACCTGATTGCGGAAGCCGCACCGGAAGCCGTCATTTCCGAAAATATTTTCGACTGTTATGAAGAAGACGCATCCTCCTCTCAGGAAGAAATCCAGGCCTGGGTCAGGGAAGTGATGCCGAAAACAGAAACTGCCCCGGCAAACACCGGGGCGCAGAGAATTTCCGTACAGTCCGCAGACCATACCATAATTTATGAACTTAATGACGGAACGGCCGCAGCTTCTCTCCTGGAACAGCTTCCCCTCACCCTGGAAACAGAGGATTACAGCACCAATGAAAAAATCTTTTATCCCCCCTCTCCCCTGGACACCGGCGATTCCCCGCTGGCAGAGTCAGGGGCCGGCACCCTGGCCTATTACGCTCCCTGGGGGGACGTGGTCATGTTCTACGACAGCTACAGCCCTAACTCTTCCCTCTATGAGCTGGGTCAGGCCACAGAGGGAGAAGAGTTCATCGGCCAGCTCTCCGGAACCATCACCATCGATATCGCGGAATAACATCCCGCCGTCAAAAAAGGAGGCCGTCTGTGAAACCAAAATTCATGTTCAAAATCACGGTGGATATTCTGATGACCGCCGCCCTGCTGTTCCTGGTGGGCTATCAGTTCTGGGAAGAGGCTGCCCATGAGTGGGTCGGAGCCGGTATGTTTTTCCTTTTTATCCTTCATCACCTGTTAAACAAAAACTGGCATCTCTCCCTGCTCAAAGGAAAATACTCTCCGGCCCGCGTCCTTCTGCTGGCAACGAATCTCCTGGTGTTTCTCTCTATGGCCGGACTGATGGTCAGCGCCGTTATCCTCTCCAACCACGTATTCACGTTTCTGCACCTCCAGGGCGGAACCCCCTTTGCCCGCCTTCTGCACATGGTTTCCGCCTACTGGGGCTTCGTCCTCATGGCCGTTCATCTCGGACTGCACTGGGGCATATTTCTCGCCACAGCCCGCAGGCTTCTGAAGCTGAAGCAGCCTTCTCGCCTGAGGAAAATCCTGCTTTCCTCCCTGGGAACAGGAATCGCGGCATGGGGACTTTTCGCCTTCCTCCGCCGGGATCTGCCCACCTATATGTTCCTTCAGACTGAATTTGTATTTCTGGATTTTAATGAGCCGATCCTCTTCTTTTACCTGGACTATCTGGCTATGATGGGCACCTTTATTTTCCTGGGCTATTATGGCTCCCGCCTGCTGAAAAAGTAGAGGGAGCTGCTGAACTCATCACGGAAAAACGCCAGGCAGCCGCTGAAAAATCCCCAGCGGCTGCCTGACGTTTTACAGTGCCTGCACGTTCTGTTATTTCAGTTTATTGCCGTCCTCAAAGGCCTTTCCCACTTTCTGTCCCAGATTCCAGTAAGTTCTCTTAAAAGGATCAAAAATAATGGGGTTCAGGCGGGCCGGATCCACCATGCCCTCCTCGTCCAGCACAGACTCATCTGCCGCGACATTGACAATCTCCCCGATCATGGAGTGGTCGTTCTCGTCATAGCTGATCAGACGGCATTCCAGCGCCACAGGCAGTTCCTCGATCACCGGCGCGTCCACAAATTCGCTCTTCACAGTATGAAAACCGGCGCGTTCCAGCTTATCCGGCACATCATTTCCGGATACCAGCCCCACATAATCCGCCTCTGTCAGATGACTCTCATCCGCCACGCTGACGGTAAATGCCTTTCTCTTCAGGATATTTTTCACTGTCTTATGGCCGGGACTCAGACACAGAAAAATTCTGTCTCCTCCCGCAACTCCGCCCCACGCGGCGTTCATGGCATCTGCCGCCCCATCTTCTCCGTAACTGGCGATGATCATAACCATCTGCGGATACAGCATCGGTTTCGCTCCAAAATTTTTTCTCATGATCTCTTCCTCCTTGCCAATTATAAAGATTACCGCGGTTTCGCAGGCTGCCGGCCATGCCGGTCCCCATCTTTTCCGCTCTGTAACAATTTTACATGAAAATCTGCGGAAAGTACAATATAAAATCTGCGGCGCCCTCAGGGAAATCATTACTCTTCATCCTATACGATAGGCCGGAAAAATTCTGAAAACCGTGAAATAGATTCATTTCTGAATTCTCTGAGAATATTGCATTCGTCCGGAACCTTGAGCAATGGGCATATCCTTATCCGCATATTTGAATATCTGTTTAAAAGCGTCCTTATAATGACCGGATTTTCCCTATTACGGAACGGGCCGTACAAAAACAGCTCCATCTTGTCTGTGATTATCTAGGCTTTCAGGGTATCAGTACCCACAACTTCCGCAAGTGGTACGCCACAGAAATTTATAAAAACAACGGCTACGATATTGCCCTTGTGCAGAGGCTTTTACAGCACAGTTCCGCCGCCGTCACACAACGGTATATCGGCATAGAGCCGCAGCGGATAGAAGAAGCGATACAGAATCACGCACAGCTTCTCTAAATAAGCAAAGCCGCCCAAAAAGGACGGCTTGCTCTCTTTAGAATAATTCCGAATGGCTTCCCACCCGATAAAGCATAAGAACCAAGATACCATCATCAATTTCATAAATCAATAACCAGTCCGGTTCTATATGGCATTCCCGGCATCCTTTATAATTTCCACTAAGGCTATGGTCACGATATTTGGCCTCCAATGCTTCACCATTGGAAAGTTTTTCAATCACGGTAAATAATTCGTCCGTATCCTTCCCTTGCTTTTTGGCCAGTTTTAAATCCTTCTTAAACTGACCGGTAAACCGAACCTCATACTTCATTCTTCCAGCGCCGCCTTCAACTCATCCATATTGTGACAGCCTTTTGTGTTCTTGTCCTCATAATCCGCCTGCCCTCTGCAATGGCAGCAGCAGTAATTTCATTGGGAGTATCAACCTTTATCTCAAAAGGAATCCCACCGGTACGGATAGCCTGACGGAGAAATATATTAACAGCAGTAGTGAGATTTAGCCCCAGTTCATTAAAGAGCTGTTCTGCCGCCGCCTTTACTTCTACATCTGTGCGTATATTTATATTGGTAGTAGCCATAATATCCCTCCTTTTTGCAATCTATTATATATACAATGTAACGCATTAGGATTATATTGTCAAGATATGCAAGGATAAATCTTTTGTTTCCCCTTTTTCTCTTTATGACCCAGCAGCTTAGACAGCGTATATAAATCGCACCCATTTTTTAATTGGCTCTGCGCATAAAAATGTCTGCATGTATGCAGACTCACACGAATACAATCCCGAATTTTCGCAAACGCCCCTGCCGCCTTCACAACACGCTCCAACGTCTACACTGTTAATTTCCTTTCAAAAAAAGCAAAAAGGAGGGAAAAGAGAAGGTATAGAGACAGGAAAAGGCAGATGCGTAAAATGATAGGAACCGAGAAGAAAAAGAGGGCGATACTCTGTGCACCGTCCTCTCTCATATGGCTTTATAATTCTTTTAGGCAATAGGCAACGAGAACCTCTATCATTTTCCTCTTATCCTCGTCAAGTTGAGCAATCTGCCCGGCAAGCCTGTCCACGTCATTTTTTGTCTGTGTTCCCGTTAATATATAATCTGTACTAACCTTTAAAATCTGGCTTGCTGCACGTAGGGCAACGTACTTATTCAGACTATGAAAGTGGCAAAACAAGAATCCCTGTTGATAATCTTTTGAAATTGGCGAAATTTTACAATATATCTATGGATTACATCACAGGTGCAAGCAATATCAAAACAGAATATCCAAAAGAGTAAGCAACGACTTTTCAGTCCAGAAATGTTGGTGCTTATTTTTACGGTCATACAAAAAACTCCCTCCCGCACACCGTATGGTGTTTGGAAAGGAGTCTTTTCGCACATTCGTAACTGACGCCCCGGAAAAATGCCGGTTTATCGTCACTGG
>DXBC01000106.1 GCA_019116745.1 Candidatus Lachnoclostridium stercorigallinarum | reverse complement strand
CAATGGCAACAATGTTGGAAACATGGAGAAATCTTGCATACGGAGACGGCCTGGCAAAGAAGCAGCAGGAAGAGCTCTGGAGCAGATATTTCCAGATTGAAAAAGGTATTTATGAGCAGATCCTGACAGATCCCGCACAGGTGGTTGAGGGAACGGTAAAGGAGCTTGCTGATAAGTATAATACAGATACACTGATCATGACCGGTTTTCTGGACGGCATCAACGAGAGCCTGAAGGGATATGAGAATCCCATCGAAACCATGGATGAGAATACTCAGGTAAAGATCGAGATTGATCCGGAAAAGCTGTATTACAACATGGTGGAGGCAAAGGCCAACTGGCTTTATGAACTTCCTCAGTGGGACAGCATTCTCAGCGAAGAGAGACGGAAAGAGCTTTACAAGGAGCAGAAAGCTTCCGGTACAGTACGCCGTCAGACGAAGAAAGTTTATCCCAATGATCCGTGTCCCTGCGGCAGCGGAAAGAAATACAAAAAGTGCTGCGGAAAAAATTTATAATTGATGGAATGCGGCTGGAAACAGCCGCACATATGACGGGGTATGGCGTAGCTTGGTAGCGCGCTCGGCTGGGGGCCGAGAGGTCGCAGGTTCAAATCCTGTTGCCCCGATGAATAAAAAGTGCTGGGTGCCTGAGAACAGGTTCCCGGCATTTTTTGTTATAAAAAAATCAGATCAATGTGTACGCCGCCGGAGGGCGGAAGGAGGAACGGTGAAGATGTCAAAAAAGAGGATTGCCAGCTTTGATGTGGATCAGACCCTGCTGGATCATGAGACGTATCAGATTCCTGAAAGTGCGCTGAAGGCAGTGGAGGAGCTGCGGAAAGATTTTTATATTGTGCTGTCCACGGGACGGGACATGGACAATTACTACAGCAGGCAGTATCGGGATGCGGTGCGGCCGGACGCAGTGATTCATCTGAATGGTACGAAGATCACAGTCGGTGAAGAACTGATTTATGAACACGAGATGGACAGGGCCCTGCTGAAGGAGATCCTGGATTACGCCGACAGGGCGGGCTATGCCCTGGGAGTGACCATTGGAAATGAGGACTACTATCTTCATCCGGAAGTGGTGGAGGAGACGGACCGGCTGCGCTGGGGACGTTCCGAGCGCCGTTTTAAGGATCCCAGATCCCTGCTGGAACAGGGGGTGCGCACGCTGGCTTATGTGGGCCGGGAAGAGGGCGCCATAGATATGGAAAAACGGTTTCCTCAGCTGAAATTTCTCATGTTTGCCGGACGGCTGGGAGCGGATGTGGTGGAACGGGAGGCATCCAAGGCCAGAGGACTCATCCGTCTCTGCCAGTACTACGGCCTGACTCCGGAGGATGCGGTAGCCTTCGGGGACAGTATGAATGACTTTGAGATTCTTCAGACTGCCGGACTGGGAATCGCCATGGGAAACGCCATGGACGAGCTGAAGCAGGTGGCGGATTATGTGACGGCTTCGGTGGGAGAAGACGGAATCTGGAAAGCCTGTGAGCACTTTCATTTTTTCAGATAAGGAAAGGAGAGAGGAACTGTGAGGGAGTGTTTGGAGAAACTGAGACAGAAGATGAAGGAGAGGGGCATTGACGTATATGTGGTGCCTACTTCCGATTTTCATGAATCAGAATATGTGGGAGCACATTTTGCCTGCCGGAAATACATTACCGGCTTTACCGGTTCTGCGGGTACAGCGGTGGTGACCATGACGGATGCCGGCCTGTGGACCGACGGCCGCTATTTTGTTCAGGCGTCAAAGCAGTTGAAAGACAGCGGCGTGACGCTGATGAAAATGGGTGTGGAAGGCGTTCCCACCGTTCTGGAATATATTGGCCAGGCCATTCCGGAAGGAGGAAAGCTGGGTTTTGACGGCCGGGTGATTAATGAACTTCTGGGAGAGGAGATGGAGGCCGTTATATCCGGAAAGCACGGCACTGTGATGTACGGGGAAGACCTGGTGGGAATGATCTGGGAGGATCGTCCGCCCCTTTCCAGGAAACCGGTGTGGATTCTGGATGAGAAGTACAGCGGAAAATCAGCCCGGGAGAAGATCGGCGAACTCCGTCAGGCCATGAAAAAGGCCGGGGCCAACGTTCACGTGCTGACGGCTCTGGATGACATCGTGTGGCTGTTAAACATCCGGGGAAATGACGTGCCCTGCAATCCGGTGGTTCTCTCCTATCTGGCGGTAACGGAAGATCAGGTTCTGTTTTTTGTTCAGGAGGAAGCCCTTGACGATGAGGTGAAGGCTTACCTGAACGATCTGGATGTGACCGTTCAGCCCTATGACAGCATTTATGAGTATGTGAAAACTCTTCGGGATCAGGCTGTGATGGTGGAAAAAGGCCGGGTCAACTACGCCCTCTGCCACAACCTGGATTCCAGCTGCCGCCTGATCAACCGGATGAATCCCACGGCTCTTGCCAAGGCGGTAAAAAATGAGACGGAGATGGAAAATATCCGCCGCGCTCATATCAAAGACGGCGTGGCAGTGACCAAATACATCTGCTGGCTGAAGAAAAATATCGGAAAGATCCCCATGGACGAGATGAGCGTGGCGGACAAGCTGGAAGAATTCCGGAAGGAGCAGGAAGGCTATCTGGAGCCCAGTTTTGACACCATTTCCGCTTACGGCCCCAATGCGGCCATGTGCCACTATTCAGCCACGGAGGAGAGCAAGGCGGTGCTGGAGCCGAGGGGACTCTATCTCATCGATTCCGGCGGCCAGTACTATGAAGGCACCACGGACATTACCAGAACCATCGCTCTGGGAGAGCTGACGGCGGAGGAGAAAGAGCATTTCACCCTGACGGTGATGAGTATGCTTCGCCTTGGAAATGTGAAATTCCTTCACGGCTGCCGCGGCCTGAACCTGGATTATGTGGCCAGGGAAGTGTTCTGGCAGAGAGGGCTGAACTTTGACCACGGCACCGGACACGGCGTGGGCTTTCTGTTAAACGTTCATGAGCGTCCCAACGGCATCCGCTGGAAAGTGGTGCCGGAGCGGGAGGACAGCGGAGTGCTGGAGGAAGGCATGCTCACCTCCGACGAGCCGGGAATCTACATCGAGGGAAGCCACGGCGTCCGCACGGAAAACCTGATCCTGTGCCGCAAGGCGGAGAAGACGGAGTACGGCCAGTTTATGCGGTTTGAGTTTGTAACTTTCGTGCCCATTGATCTGGACGCCATCGACAAATCCGTGATGCGCCAGGAAGATGTGGACCTGTTAAACGCCTACCACAAAGAGGTGTATGAGAAGATCGCTCCCCATCTGACGGAGGAGGAAGCTGCCTGGCTGAAGGAATATACCAGGGCGATCTGAATGTAAATAGGGAATAGAAATCGGGGGACCGCCCGCGGCGAAGATCAGGACTGCTTCGCCGCGGGCGGTCCCTTTTTTGCTGTGAAAGCCCGGTCTCAAAGCAGAGGCGGAACGGGCTGCTTGCAGACCGGACCGTCTCTGCTTTGGAGACGCTAACCTGTATGAGCAAGAAGGCCGGCAGGCCGGATTGCAAATGCAGATCGGATCGCATGAGTGCGCAGCACGGAGCGGTCCGAGGGCTTTCAT
>DXBC01000105.1 GCA_019116745.1 Candidatus Lachnoclostridium stercorigallinarum | reverse complement strand
ATTCCAGCTGCCCTCACTGCAAAAACCAGCAGTCTTCTGATCGTCAGAAGGAAGGCCGCTTCCAAAGTTTTCCTTTACCGCCTGTACCATTCCCGATAATGTGGGTCCCTCATCTGTGGACATCGCCACAGTCACGTCTCCGCCGCCTGAGGGGGAAACGTCAAGGGCAACTGTCTTTCCCTCAGAAGACTGCTGGTTTTTGCAGTGAGGGCAGCTGGAATACACATCTCCATCGTAGTAATGCCCATTGCTGCATTTCTTCAAATTCATACTCTTATCCTCCTGTCCGCCGGGCCCGGCATTTTTCCGTACAGATGAGTCCAGAAATCTATTTCTGCCAAAGCCAAATTCAGCTATTTTTCTTAAAATTATATCTTATTGACACACATTATCAATATGTGGCAGAAATTGTGACAGTTTTGCTCAATATTTTGTCACACAATTGACACATTCCATAATTCATGATAAGAAATTCTTAATTGTCTTAAAAAGGGGAAACGTATGAAAAGCTTAGGAAATCTCATAAGAAAATATATCGCGGAAAATGGGCTGACCATATATAAAACGGCAGCCATGGCCGGCGTCAACCGGACCACCCTTCAAAAGGTCCTGTCTGACGAGCGCAATGCCTCCGAGGAACTGATTAAAAAGCTCCTGTCCATTCTGAAACTGTCTCCCTCAGAAGAAAAAGAGCTGAGGGAGCTGTTTGAAATCCAGCAGATCGGAGAGGACGTCTACCTGCAGAGGCAGTATATCAAACGTTCGATCGAAGCCATGGCCGGTCTGGACGGATGGTTTTCTCATTCCCCGGCGATAAATGAGACCTCTTTTGCGTTTCAGGAGGAGGAACTGATTGTCCAGGCGGAATCTTCTCTTGTGCGAGGCCTTCCCAGTGTCCGCCATCTTTTATACTCCATTGCCCGCTATGCTCAGAGAAAAGAGGGGGCAGAACTGCTCCTGTACGCTCCGGGAAATCTCTCTGCCCTGAAGGCCCTGCTCTTTCCCAGGATCTTTTCCGGCGGTTCTCACGCGCCCACCAGGCTGCGGCACATCACTCCGATGATCAAAGTTCCGGCGGCGGCAGCAACGCCCCTGACCAACCTGGAAATCCTGTTTAACGTTTTTCCTTTTACCATTTCTCAGTATTTTCGCTACGAAGTATTTTGCTTCTACTCCCGCGAACTGCTCCCTGAACCGGTTCAGCACGCATTTCCTTATTATATGGTGGCTGACAACATCGTTCTTCTGCTTTCCTGCGACGGACAGACGGCTCTGTGCCTGACCAAGCCGGATATCGTCGCCCATTTCCGGAACCTGTTTCTGGATTCCCTGAGCAAAGCTACCTCCATGGTGTTTTCTCAGACCACCCCGGTCTCCATTCTCCAGAATATGCTGGAAGACGATTTTCCCGCAGGACCGCTTCACACTCTGGAATGGCAGCCCTGTCTGGCGACATTTCTCACGGAAAAAATGGTGGAAAAATACGTCATCCCCGACCTGCCGGGAAGAGAGGAGATCATCCGCCTGGGCTGCGCCAGAATCCGGCAGCTGGCCGGCATGGAGGAACACTCCTGCATTTTCAGCAGAAGCGGTATGGAGGAATTCGCCCAGACCGGCGTGATTTCCGACATTCCCAGCCAGTATGCCTATCCTCTGGACATCGAAGACCGCATCCGGATTCTCACCACCATGTACAATGTCTGCCAGGAGGACCGGGAGTTTCTCCGACTGATCAATCCCGTCACTTTCCGGCTGTCACGCTATTTTTACGCCGCGCTCCGGGGCAGCGACGTGCTGGATTTCTGCGGAATTGACACGATTCACTCTGAATTTAATTATATCCGCATCACTGAACCTTCATTTCTGGACGCCTTCCGTGATTTTTACTGCTATCTGCCGGAGTCCGGTCTGATCTGCTCCAAGGAAGAGACTCTGAACGCAGTGGCGGAAACGATCCGGCATCTGAGAGAGCTTCAGCCTGCCGGACATTAAAAAACTGCTGCGGGCTTATGACGCAAAGAGTCCTGAGACACCGTTTCGACTTCGGTGTCCCAGGACTCTTTTTTGCAAAACCTTCTTTCTCCTCTTCTCCATCTGTGATATACTGTCACCACAGACGACAGTCGACGGCCTGATTCTTCTGTTGTTTCCGGCCATCCCTTTTAAGGAGGTTTTATGCACATATACAGCTACACCTGGTACCAGTGGCTCTGCTTTTTCTATTTCTACTGCTTTGCCGGCTGGGTCTTTGAATCCGCTTACGTTTCTATCCAGCAAAAACGGCTGGTAAACCGCGGCTTTCTCCGACTTCCCCTGCTCCCCCTCTACGGCACAGGGGCAGTGATGATGCTGTGGGTTTCCCTGCCTTTTCAGGACAGCCTTTTCCTGGTGTACTTCTCCGGGGTTCTGGCCGCCACCGCCCTGGAATATGTGACCGGCTGGGCCATGGAGCGGCTGTTTAAGATGAAATACTGGGATTACAGCAATCAGAAATTCAACCTGAACGGCTATATCTGTCTCAGCTCTTCCATCGCCTGGGGCTTTCTCACCATTTTTCTGACAGAGGTGCTTCATCCCCCCGTCTCCCGCTTTGTGCTGGGACTTCCCGCCGGTGCCGTCATCGGCGGAGTGCTCATCATCTCCGTTTTCTTTCTGGAAGATACTGTCCAGTCCGTACGAGATGCTCTGGATCTCGGCCGGGCCCTGGAAGCTATGACCAGTATCCGCGCGGAGCTGGATGACGTTCAGGTACAGCTCGCCCTGCTGAAGGCGGAGACCGCCGACCGGCTGGATGAATACCGGGAGGACGCTGCCCAGCGGCTGAACGACTACTGGGAGGACGCTGCCCATCGGCTGAGCGACTACCGGGAGGATGCCGCTCAGCGGCTCAGTGACTACCGGGAAGATGCCGCTCTGCAGGTGGAACGCCTGAAAACGGAAACCCTTCAGAAAATGGGACAGGCTCAGACTGCCGGAAACGACAGATTCAGCGCTCTCCTCTCCCGCGGCCAGGAGCTTCTGGAGAAGCACCGCTCCTTCACCTCCCAGCTCAGCCGCGGCCGCAGAAACCTTCTTCTGCGCAACCCCACCGCCGCTTCCGGCCGGTTTGGCGAGGCTTTGAAAGAGCTGTCTGAACAGGCAAAAAAACAGCGCCGGCAAAACCGGCGCTGATGAAGCCAAAACTATTCCGAAAGCCTTCCGGTCTCCCCAGAGCTCCCGGGAAACAGCGGATATTTCGCTGTTTCCCCGTTCTCTGTGATTTCCAGCATAAGATCCTGGAGCAGCCCGGTCTCCGATACCAGGCGCTCCTCTCTTTCCCCTTCTTCCCCGCCGGCTGCCGCGGTCATACTGTCAAAGATTTCCGCCAGCCTGGCGCCGTTCTGTGTCCGGATCAGCTCTCCCGTCTCCAGGAGCAGAAGATACATGTGATCTTCCATCCACTCCCCATTTTCCATAAATCCCATGACTACGGCATTTCCCCCTCCGCCGCGGGCGGCAAAAACAGGGCCTCCATACTCCTGCCCGCCTTCATACATTGCCCGGTACTGTTCATCCACACCGGCCATATCCACGGACGCCGCCTGCAGCAGCTCCTCTCCCGTCCCGCAGAACACAAACACACCCCTGGGGCCGTGAAGAACCGCCACGCTTCCCTCCTCCGGCAGCGCCGGGTCGGCAGCGTCCAGCACTATTCCCTCCGCCGCCTCCGTACCGGCCCATGAAGCCGGTTCATAGGAAATGGAAATCTCTCCCTCGTCCTCCATCATCTTTCCTGCCACAAAGACGGAAGTGGGCCCGTCGGCGCCTCCGATAATGGACACGGCCGAGGCCATATCCGGCTCGGGGCTGGTCAGAAGGCCGCAGCCCGCCAGCACAGTACAGATGCCGGCTGCAGCGGCAGCCCACGCTTTCGGCCTGCGAAACTTCAGCACCCGCCTCACCCGCTCCCGGGTATGGCTCTCCCCGAAGGCAGGAGAAATCCACAGACCGCTTCTCCTTCCCGCAAACTGAAGCAGAGCCGTCCCGTACTCTTTTCTCTTCTCCAGATCCATATTCGCCACCGTCTTCTCATCGCAGCTGACTTCCATATCCAGGCACATTCGCTCATAACTGATCCAGGCCAGCGGATTGAACCAGTGAATCACGGCCGCTGCAAAGCATATCGCCTTCACCAGATGATCCTTTCTGGCGATGTGAGTCCGCTCATGAGCCAGAATATACCCCCGGTCTTTTTCAGGGATCCCGTAGGGCAGCACCACTTCCGGCCGCAGAATTCCCACTACCGCCGGCACCTGCGCCCACTCTGACAGCCGCACCTTTTCTTCTCCTTCCATACGCACCCCTGTCCGCACATTCCGCAGAAACCGGATCAGACGCCAGAGCTGTACCGCCCCAATCAGAAGAACTCCCGCCGTCCATATCAGGGCTGCTGCGGCAAACATCACCTGAACGGGGCTCACCGAACCGGCGGGATTGGCTCCCGCCGCCGACACCAGGGCTGCATTTGCCGTCTCATCCACCGCTGAAATCCCCGTATGCACAGAGGGAATCAGCTCATAGGCCGGACTGGGCTCCACCGCCTGGCGGCTGACGGGAAACAGGCTGAGAGCTGTCTCCACGGAAAAAGGGCTCAGAAACCGGAAAAACACAAATATCCACAGAAAATAGGAGTAGATTCCGGGAACTCTTCTTAAAAGCAGGCGAAGCACCAGAACGATGACCGCGGCCGCGCTTCCGGCCAATGTCAGATTGAGAACAGAGATAAAAAGATCAGTCATCCTCCACCGCCTCCTCGATCATCCGGCGGATCTCATCCGCCTCCCTTCTCGTCAGCTTCCGATCCTGCAGAAAGGCTGTGAGAAACGCTGGCAGAGAGCCGCCAAAATTTCTGTCAACCAGGGCTTCGCTCTCAAAACGCTGCACATCCTCCCTCTGTACCAGGGCTGTCACCACCGCTTCCTCATTCTTCACAAAACCGCGCCCCGCCAGCTTCTTTAAAACCGTATAGCTGGTGGACTTCTTCCACCCCAGCTCATAGGCCGCCAGCCTGGCCAGATCCATAGATCTCACCGGCTGAGCCTCCCACACCAGCTCCATAAACCGGTACTCGCTTTCATATAACTTTAATTCCTCCATCTCATCCCTCCGTCAAAAGCCGTCTTCCCAACGCAAAAATGGTCTATTGCAATAGTCCTTCTTTTATAAGAAGTCTATCACAATAGACCATTTCCCGCAAGTCTGTTATTCTTACATTTTTCTGACTTTTCCGGCGCCGCCTCCCTTTCCCCGTCTCAGCATCTCCGCCAGCAGAAACGGAAGCTCCGCCAGAAACTGAAACGCCCGGTACACAGGGCCTGAGGCGAGAATCAATGACAGCACCACGCAGCCTCCCATGAGCATCAGCACCTGAATCTTGGAGTGAACATTGAAAAACCGGTACAGATCAAAATACTGGCACAGATCCCGGATCAGCCGGTGCAGCACATACACAGACAGGGTCCGCTGCCCCAGCCGGGTGAGAAAGGGCAGTCTTCCGGACGGCAGAAAGGCTATCAGCCCGAAGGACAGCGCCGCCGCGGCCAGATAGCAGATCAGCCGGATCAGCCAGCAGGCGGAGTAAAGCTCCGGCGCAAACCGGTCATACATTGCCCCGTACACCGCCAGGCGGTAGGGTTCCAGGTAGTCATAGGTCCCCAGAAAGATCACAGCAGCCACCGCAGCTCCCGCTCCCACTGCGGCAATGCGCATTTTGCCGGAGCAGAGTTTTCTCAGATTTTCCGCCGTAAAAAAATATCCCAGATAGAAAAACGGGGCAAAAGCCAGCACCCGGTCGGCTGCCAGAAAATCTCCCAGGCTTCCCGCATATCCTCCGGCCAGGCCGACCAGCAGGACCAGGGCCAGGGAAAGCCATTTTTTCATGTAATAGAACACGGGAATCAGGAGATACCAGAAAATCAGGGCCAGCAGATACCAGGGCGCCCCGCTCTCGTGGAAAAAATCCACCCTCCATCCAATGTAGCCGGCCAGCATTCCTTCCGTGACATGAACTCCCAGCTCAAACAAAATGTAAAGCCACACCAGCCTGGCCAGTCTGTCCCAGCGGAACCTGCCTTCCCGGTAAACGCCTTTTGCCAGATAGCCGGAAACAAAAATAAAGCACGGCATATGAAAGGTGTAGATCAGGTACAGACTGTTGGTGGTAAAGCGGGTGGTGGCCACCGGCAGCAGGAAATGTCCGATCACCACCAGTATGATCAGAACTCCTTTTACATTGTCAATGCGCTCGTCTCTTTTTCCCATTGGTCCCTCTTTTCCCATACTTACAGCGAGCCCGGCAGCCGCCTGCCGGGCTTATGGCACAAAAGGAGGCGCTGCCGCCGGAGGAATTCCCCTGCGGAGGCAGCGTCTCCCGTATATTCTATGATGTCATCTTTTTCTGCCGGCCTGATTTACATCAGTTTGTCCACCATGGCCATCACGGCATCTCCCAGCTCCTCAGACTTCTTCTGTCCGTCCTCCAGAGAGGTTCCCTTTACGCCATAGTAGAATTTGATCTTCGGCTCCGTGCCGGACGGTCTCACGCATACCCATGCGCTGCCTTCCATATCGTAGTAGAGCACGTTGGAGGAAGGAAGTCCGGTGGGCTTCACCTCGCCTGTAGCCATATCCCTGATGGTATCCAGCTTGTAGTCTCTGGCGGAGACCACCTTGTATCCGCCGATCTCCTCCGGCGTGTTGTTTCTCAGATAATCCATGATGGCCTGAATCTTTGCCAGTCCCTCGATGCCGGACAGGCCGATGGATTTCACTGCATCCAGGCAGTAGCCGTATTTCTCATACATTTCCACCATGGCATCCCACAGGGTCATGTTTTTGGTCTTGTAGTAAGCGGCAGCCTCGCAGAGAGCAACCGTTGCGGAGACAGCGTCCTTGTCTCTGGCGTAGGTTCCGATCAGGCAGCCGTAGCTCTCCTCCATTCCGAAGAGGTACGTGCCTTTTCCCGTATTCTCGTTTTTCAGAATCTGCTGTCCAATCCACTTAAAGCCGGTAAGCACCTCCACCAGCTCCACGCCGTAGCCTTTCGCCACCTCGTCGATCAGGTTGGTGGAAACGATGGATTTTACCACCTGGCCGTCGGCCGGAATCAGGTTTCTGGCCTTCTTCTGGCTGAGCACATACTCGCACAGCAGGGATCCGGACATATTTCCGGTCAGCGGAATGTATTCGCCGGATTTCGTATCCTTTACATAAACGCCCAGACGGTCCGCATCCGGGTCGGTGGCCAGCACCAGGTCTGCATCCTGCTCTTTGGCCAGCTTTAAGCCCAATTCAAAGGCTTCTTTGGACTCGGGGTTGGGATAGCTCACCGTCGGGAAGTCTCCGTCGGGAAGCTCCTGCTCCGGAACTACGGTCACGTGAGTAAATCCAATCTCCTTTAAGGCTCTTCTCACCGGAATATTTCCTGTGCCGTGAAGGGGCGTATATACGATCTTGATGCTGTCCTGCATCTTGTCAATGGCGTCCTGATTTACCACCTGAGCCTTTACCTGGGCAATGTACTTGTCGTCGATATCCGCTCCGATGATCTGATATTTTCCAGCCTTTACAGCCTCCTCCACGGTGGTGGTCTTCACTGTGGACAGGTCCTCAATGGCCAGTACCTCCTCCGTAACGCCCTTGTCGTGAGGCGGCGTAAACTGAGCACCGTCCTCCCAGTATACTTTGTATCCGTTGTACTCCGGCGGATTGTGACTGGCGGTAATATTGATGCCGGCGATGCAGCCCAGCTCCCGCACTGCGAAAGACAGCTCCGGGGTGGGACGGAGGGATTCGAACTTATATGCCTTAATGCCGTTGGCAGCCAGGGTCAGGGCCGCCTCCTCAGCGAATTCCGGAGACATGTGACGGGAATCAAAAGCAATGGCCACGCCCTTGTCTGCTCCGCCCTGCTTGATAATATAATTGGCAAGTCCCTGGGTCGCGCGGCGAACCACATAAATGTTCATGCGGTTGATTCCGGCGCCGATAATTCCTCTCAGGCCGGCGGTGCCAAACTCCAGATCCATGTAGAAACGCTCTTTGATCTCATTTTCATTTCCGGCGATGGCGCGGAGCTCTTCCTTTGTCTTTTCATCAAAATACGGATTGCTCAGCCATTCTTCATAAATTTTCATGTAATCTTTCATAGATGCTGTCTCCTCCTGAATTCCGCGTGGTTCGCGGCATATTTGGCGTCAGCGGGAAAGCCGGTGCATGAGGGGAAGGGTGCGGGCTCCCTGGGGTGCGGGTACGGCGCGGTATGCTGCGCGGGCCCGCTGTGGCGGCTCGCCGACGGCCTGGCGGCCTGGGCGGGCGGGGAGAGTCCGCCGTGCTGCGAGAGGGCCGGAAACAGTGACCGGAAGGTCACCGCTTCCGGCCCTCTCACGGGCTTCGCCCTATACAGGGGGACAGAGGCAGCTCCGCTTTTGTGCGAGCACAACGCGGATCTGCCTCTGTCCCCCTGCGCACGGCTCATTGCTGACGTGGATATTATACAACATTCTGCACAAAAAAGGAAGTATCATCCGCGCAGCTGCCGTAAAAATTTCCATCTGTTTTCTTCCTGTTCCTCCAGTTTTTTCAGCTTTTCGACATTTCTTTCCGGAATCCAGGCCTTGTTGGCGTTATAGTAAAAATTGATCTGTTTCCAGTATTTTTCCGGATAGAGGAAGAGATAATACAGGCATTCTCTTTCCAAAGCGGCCAGGGGACGGGTTTTCTCGTAGATGTCCAGGACGGACAGGCCCAGGGCACTGTTCCAGTCGTGTTTTTCCATGACCTTTCTCAGGAAATGGTATAAATCTGTAACCTGGACGCCCAGGTGCATCCGGTTGAACTCGATGACGGCCATATCCCGGCCGGTCATAAGCAGATGGTGCTGGTCCAGATCTCCGTGGCATAAAAAAAGGCCCTGGCCGCTGTGATCTGCAAATATTTTTTCCATGCCGTCCGCCGCTTCCAGGGCCTGCTCGTAAAACTTCTGAAAACCGGAAATCACCTGCAGTTCAAAGTCTGTCTTTTTCCGCTTGCCTCTGACAAAATTCCTGGCCCGCTGCAGCTCCTGATTGTGGCGGCGCATTTCTCCCGCCAGAGATTCCCCCAGAATGGAGCCCATCTTCCACTCTTCCTTAAACGGAAGCCGGCTGAGTATGCCGTGGAGAGAAGCTATCTTTGACGAAGCCCTCAGAACTTCTCTTGTATCCTTTAAATTGCACTCCCGGTCGGAAAACCAGTCCTTGACGATGTAGCGGGTTCCGTCATCCGCCAGGGACAAAAGCCCGTCCTCCCGGTTCCGCACACAGCGGTCCGCCAGCAGACCGCCTTCTTCCATGGCAAAGCCCAGCACCTCGTCCTCAAATTCCAGCCGGCGGACAGTTCCCCGGTATTCCTTTACCAGTTTAAGGCCGCGGTCCGTCTCACAAAGCCAGGCTCCTCTTCCTTTTCTGGCTGACAAAAGCTCCAGATCATATTGCTGCAGAATTTCTATATATTTTTCATTCACGGCCGCCCCTCCACATTCCTCTCGTTTCATGCGGGCAGGACTCTCCTGTCCGGCTACTTCTAGGGTATGTGGAGGGAAACTTTTTTAGAATCGGAGGAGATATTCTTTTGTGTTGTGCTCCGGATGGCGAAGCACATCCTCCAGCATTTCCTCCAGCCTGAGGCCGATTTCCCGTCCTGGCTTCATTCCGGCGGCAATCAGGTCATTTCCCGTCACAGCCAGGTCTTTCAGGGAAACGCAGTCTCCTGCCCGGCGGATTTCTTCCGCTATGGCCTGAAGCACCGCCGTTTTTTCCGGGCTGTCTGTCCCTGCCTCCCGACGAAACTCCAGCAGGCAGTCAAACATCTCCCCGCTCATGCGGCTCATGGCCTTTCGCACCTGGTACCGGTCCGCCGCCAGCTCCTCTTTCCAGTTTTCCACCAGAAGGCGGACTCTGGAAATGGTGTCGTTGTCCAGCTTCAGCTCCTTCAGCACCTGCACCGCTCCCTTTTCATCCATGGTGCGGAGAAATGCAGCCCAACGGACGTACTTTTCCGGGCTGAACCCTGCGGACAGCCGCCTGCCGCCTGCCGTCCCGTCCTCCGGTCTGCCGGCATCCGCAAAATGGGCGCTCACATAGGGAGCGATCCCCGTATCGAATACCAGACTCATCCGCTCCGGGTGGGGGGATTTTAACAGCTTCGTCAGCTCTACCTGAATCCTCTCCTTGCTCACATGGACCAGGTTGGGGGCGATCTGTCTCACCGCCTCCAGCGTCTGCTCCTCGATGGAAAAGCCCAGCTGGGCGGAAAACCGGATGGCCCGCAGAATCCGCAGGGCATCCTCCGTAAACCGCTCCCTGGCCTCTCCCACGCAGCGAATAATCCCTTTCTCCAGATCCTGCATTCCCCCGAATTCATCCACAATCCCCGTCTTTTTGCTGTAGGCCATGGCATTGATGGTAAAATCCCGCCGCTTCAGGTCCTCTGTGAGGCTGGCTGTAAATTCCACGTTTTTCGGATGACGGCCGTCCTCATATTCTCCGTCGATCCGGTAGGTGGTCACCTCATATCCCCGGTGATCTTCCAGAACTGTCACCGTGCCGTGCTGGATACCCGTGTCCACCGTCCGTCGAAACAGCTTCTTTACCTGCTCCGGCCTGGCGGAGGTGGTGATGTCCCAGTCTTCCGGCTCCCGGCCCAGAAGGGTGTCCCGCACACAGCCTCCCACCGCGTAGGCCTCAAAACCTGCCGTTTCCAGTGTATTTATGATTTTTTCCACCGCCTGGGGAATTTCCATATCTGTTTTCCTCCTCATTTCTGTCGCTCATCTGCTTATCATATCATTTTTCTCCAGATTTGCCCAGAAAAATGATTTCCTGACGCCGGGAAAGCCGTTCCGGCCGGCCTGCCAAGTCAAAAGAAGCCGGGAAATCCCGGCTTCCTGCTGTTAATGTACACGCAGCGGGCATGAAATTAATACGCCCGACCCCAGTAAACCATCTTTTTGGCAGGCTTTCCGCAGCACACGCACTTGTCGGAAATCTGCTCCTGAGCAAAGGGCATGCACCGGGAGGTGGCTCCCGTCAGCTCCTTGATTTTATCCTCGCACTCCTGGCATCCGCACCACATGGCCTTTATAAAGCCCGGCTTTTCATTGACCGTCTTCTCAAACTCCTCAAGGGTAGTTGCCGTATAGGTGTGAGCGTCACGATGAGCCTTTGCCTTCTCAAACAGATGGCGCTGAATCTCATCCAGCAGCTCTCCCACCTTCTCGTTCAGTTCTGTCAGTGCCACAGTGGTCTTTTCATGGGTATCTCTGCGCACCAGCACTGCCTGACCGTTTTCAATATCTCTGGGACCGATCTCCACACGGACCGGGATGCCTCTCATCTCCGATTCGCTGAACTTCCAGCCCGGGCTCTTATCGGAATCATCCACTTTCACGCGGAAGTTGGACAGGGTCTCCTTCAGCTCAAAGGCTTTGTCCAGAACTCCGGCCTTCTGCTGCTGAACCGGCACAATCACCACCTGAGTGGGAGCGATTGCCGGCGGAAGCACCAGACCGTTGTCATCGCCGTGTACCATGATAATGGCGCCGATCAGACGGGTGGTCATGCCCCAGGAAGTCTGATGAACGTATTTCAGCTTGTTGTCCTTGTCGGAGAACTGAATGTCAAAAGCCTTTGCAAAGCCGTCTCCGAAGTTATGGCTGGTTCCTGACTGCAGAGCCTTTCCGTCGTGCATCAGAGCCTCGATGGTGTAGGTGGCTTCCGCTCCGGCAAATTTCTCCTTGTCCGTCTTCCGGCCGCGGATCACCGGCATGGCCAGTACCTGCTCGCAGAAGTCTGCATACAGATTCAGCATCTGAATGGTTCTCTCCTCGGCTTCCTCCGCTGTGGCGTGGGCGGTATGCCCCTCCTGCCACAAAAACTCTCTGGAACGGAGGAAGGGTCTGGTGGTCTTCTCCCAGCGCACTACGGAGCACCACTGATTGTAGAGCTTGGGCAGATCCCGGTAGGAGTGAATGTCTCTGGCATAAAAATCACAGAACAGGGTCTCGGAAGTGGGGCGCACGCACATTCTCTCCTGAAGGGGCTCCAGGCCTCCGTGAGTCACCCAAGCCACTTCCGGGGCAAAGCCCTCCACATGGTCCTTCTCCTTCTGCAGCAGGCTCTCCGGAATGAACATGGGCATATATACATTCTGTACCCCCGTCTCTTTAAACCGTTTGTCCAGCTCCTTCTGGATATTTTCCCAGATGGCATAGCCGTCCGGCTTGATGACCATACAGCCCTTTACGCTGGAGTAGTCGATCAGCTCTGCTTTTTTCACCACATCTGTATACCACTGGGCGAAATCCACGTCCATGGATGTGATGGCTTCCACTAATTTCTTGTCCTTTGCCATGTCTTTTTCTCCTTCTTTTCTCATTTTTCCTGCTTTTTCGCGGAAAGGCTTTTCAAAGTTTCCTGTTAAATCAAAAAACGCCCCGATCCCTTAAAAAAGGGACCGAGACGCTCGGCGGTACCACCCAATTTAGCGGACATTGCCGGCAGACATATGCTCTGCTGTGCTTTCCGCTCTCCTCATAACCCGTTAACGCCGGTGTACGCCGCATTCCTCATACGGGGCTCCGGGGCCGGTTCGGAATCCAGGGACATAGCTGCCTTCCACCGCCGGCAGCCTCTCTGAAATGTTTGAAAACCTACTATTCCTCTTCATCGCCTTTTGCATATTGTAGATTGATTCTACGCCATTTTCCTCAAATTGTCAACAGGAGAACCGTCTCTTTTCCCCGGGAAAAACCATCCCGTCATACCAGACGGACATTTCACATACAATGCTATTAAATACCCGTCCCGCGGAGATCTGTCTATGAAACTGAAACACCGCCTTTCTGAAAACGCCCTCTTCTGGATGGCCATTGTCTTTCTTGCCATTGGAGCCGCCGTCACCTTTTATCAGCAGGGAAACCTGGCTCTCACCGCCAGCTCCATGCGCATCTTTCAGGCGGACGGAACCGCCAGCCATCTGGTCGGAAAACGCCAGCTTCCCATCTACTGCGTCCAGACCGACAAACCACAGGTGGCCCTCTCTTTTGACGCCGCCTGGGGAAACGAAGACACCGGGCAGATCATGGACATTCTGGCAAAACACAACGTCAAAGTCACCTTTTTCATGACGGGAAGCTGGGTGGAGAGCTTTCCGGAAGATGTGAAATACATCGCCTCTCAGGGACATGACCTGGGAAACCACAGTGAAAGTCATAAAAATATGAGCCAGCTCTCCGACGAAGAAATCCGATCGGAGCTTCAGGCTGTCCACGACAAAGTCAAAGCCCTCACCGGACAGGAGATGACCCTGTTTCGTCCGCCATACGGCGACTATGACGATCAGGTGGTCGCCGTTTCCAGGGATATGGGCTACTACCCGGTCCAGTGGGATGTGGATTCCCTGGACTGGAAAGACTACGGGACAGAATCCATCATCAATACGGTTTTAAACCACAAGCATCTTGGAAACGGCAGCATTATTCTGATGCACAACGGCGCCAAATACACGCCGGCTGCCCTGGAAGCCGTCATCACCGGTCTTCAGGATGCCGGTTATGAGCTGGTGCCCATTTCCCAGCTGATTTATCAGGACAATTATCACATCGATCACGAGGGTCGCCAGATTCCCGACAGCCTGCCTGATGCCTGACAATCTTCCGGATCCCACCTGGATTTTCTCACATATTTTTTTCAAGAAACGGGGCGGACAGGGAAGATCCCTTTCTATTGTCCGCCGGGCTTACCGCCCAAAACCGCGGGACAGGAACTCCCGGCCGCCGTCAGCAGCCCTCGTTTTCCTGCTCCGCCTTTTTCTTTTTCTCCCTGTACCAGTAAAGGACCGCTGCCGCGAAAAGCAGCAAAAGCCCCAGAGACAGAATCAACGCCGCCGCCCGAAACCACAGCCCTGCCCCGGAAGACTCCTGTTTCGTCTCCCGGCTCCCTCTGTTTCCCTGCTCCGGGACGTTTCTTCCCGCCGGCTTCTCCCCGTTTTCTTCTTTTCCGCTCCGGTAAATCACTCTTTCGTCCCAGACCCGCTTCTTTCCCGTAGCCAGGGCGTTCCGGCAGAGAACACCGTCCTCATTCCGGTAGCTCTCCCCATTCCAGACCACCTGTTCCACCGCGTAGTCTTCCGGGCTCACCCCGATAGCTGACAGGAGAAGTCCCCCTCTGTCCTCATTAAAGGGCTCCTTCCGGCCGGCAGCCAGCTTTACCCCTTCCAGCATGTAAAAATCAGACCCGTACTCCTCAAATACCACGGTAAAAGCAAAATCGTCCTCCCACCGCTCCCGCAGCCTCTCCCGCTCCGCCAGATAATACGGGCCTTCTCCGTTCTCTCCCTCCACCGTTTGGGGAATTTCCGTAATTCCCTCCGCGTCCCGGTAGACGACCGTCTTCTCTCCTGTCGGCGCCGATGCCGCAGACACATTCTCTCCGCTCATTCCCGCCGTCCAGACAACGGCCGCAGAAAGGCCAAGAATACACAACCACTTTTTCATCATTTCCCAGCTCCTTCCATAAGAAAGGCGCCGCGGTTTCACCGTTTCCATGTCATTTTATTTTCTATGCAGTTTTCTTTTCCCTGGAAAATACCGCCGCGAACCGGCGGCTGTTTGAACATTCAGACAGGCTTCTTTCATTATACGGAAAAACGGGAAAAAGCTCAAGACCTTTTCCCGCCATTTTCTGCTTCTTCCCATTTCTTCTTTTCGCCGAATACGCGCCGGCAAAGGCTCACATACTCTCTGTACGGCTCGTACTCTTCCAGCTCCCTGAGCCGGTCCGCCATACTCCAGTAATACCAGGCGTGAGCATCCTTTCTCTTCACGTTGAAGCGATCCCACAGACTCTCCCCCACAATGAGATAATCTCTGGCCACGGCGCGGATATTGCTCAGTTTGTCCCCCAGCACCACTATTTTCAGGTCACGGCTGCCAGTCTCCACACGCCGCAGCTTTTCCGCCTTCCTCTCCAGCCAGGACTGACGTTTGTCGTCAGTTTCATCCACCACAAGGTCTGCCACCCGATCCCCGAACCGTCTGCGGATCTCCGCTTCCCCGGCATCGGTGTCCTCCAAAACGTCATGAAGAACGGCCGCCGCAATCAGCTCCTCATCTTCCGTCATGCTGCCCACGATCACCGCGGCCTCCAGCGGATGAACGATATAAGGGATCCGCGTCCCCTTCCTTACGGCCCCTCTGTGGGCCTCCACAGCAAATTCCACGGCTTCTTTTATCATAACTGCCTTTCCGGCCGACGGCCAAAATGCACTTTTTTCTTACGATTCTTTCTATTATCTTAATCATAGCACAGACAGCTGAAATTTAGAAGTTAAAACTTGTAAGAGAAGAAATTTTCTGCTATGCTATAGGACAGAGTATCGAAAATAAAGGAATTCATCAGGAGGCGCTACATGAAGCAGAATCGGACACACAGAAGGAGGCAGACGGAATCCAGTGATCTGAAAACCGTCATCCTTTTTTATGTTCTGCCGTTTATCATTATAAACGCGGTAATTTTTT
>DXBC01000104.1 GCA_019116745.1 Candidatus Lachnoclostridium stercorigallinarum | reverse complement strand
ATTATTGCGCCCTTCTATCTGACCATGACGGTGCATCAGATCATTATGGGTACTCTGCGGGGGGCTAGAAAGACGGTGGTCACCATGCTCATCGGCGTGGGAAATATGTGTATTCTGCGAATGCTCTACATTAATTTCCTGGTGCCCTATTTCCCCAGCTATCACGCGGTAGTGCTCTGCTATCCCATCACCTGGATCACCACCATGCTGATGGATGTGCTCTACTGCTGGAAGGCCAAGTGGCTGCCGAAGACGGCGGAGACACGGTAAAATGTGAGCCGGTCAGGGGCCGGAAGAATAAACTATCATTTGGAGGAAACTATGAGAGACGGATTTATTAAGGTGGGAGCTGCGACTCCGAAGGTGAGAGTGGCGGACGTATCCTATAACAGGGAACGGATGACGGAAATGGCCAGGGAAGCGGGAGAGAAAGGCGTAAAGCTGCTGGTATTTCCGGAGCTGGCCATGACGGCATATACCTGTGGGGATCTGTTCGGCCAGAGGCTCCTGCTGGAGGCTGCGAAGGAGGGATTAAAGAGATTTGCCGCTGAAACGGCGGACCTGGATATGCTGATTTTTGCGGGTCTTCCCTGGGCTCAGGACGGAAAGCTCTACAATGTGGCGGCGGCGGTAAAAGGGGGAAAAGTGCTGGGACTGGTGCCGAAGCTTCACATCCCCAATTACAGCGAATTTTATGAGGCGAGAAACTTCCGGGCTGGAAATGAAGAGCCGGTCTGGGTGGACTGGGAAGGGGAAAAGATTCCCATGGGAAGCCGGATTCTGTTTGTGTGCCGGGAGATGCCCATGTTCCAGGCGGCAGCGGAGATCTGCGAGGATCTGTGGGTGGCATGTCCGCCCAGCACGGAACACGCCGTGGCAGGGGCTACGGTGATTGCAAACTGCTCTGCCAGTGATGAGACTACGGGAAAGAGCGATTACCGCCTGAGCCTGACGGCGGGACAGTCAGCCAGACTGGTGTGCGGCTACGTCTACGCCAGCGCCGGAGACGGAGAGTCCAGCCAGGATCTGGTATTCGGCGGCCACAATATTATTGCGGAAAACGGCAATGTGCTGGCGGAGTCTCCCAGATTTCAGACCGGACTGTGGACGGCAGATCTGGATCTGGAGAGGCTGGAGAGCGAGAGGCGCCGGATGAGTACCTATGGAATCCAGGGAAGAGAAAAGTATGTGAAGGTGGAGTTTTCTCTGAATATGGAAGAGACCAGACTGGAGAGAACCTTTGATCCGGCTCCCTTTGTGCCCGGGAACATGGCGGACCGGGAGAAGCGGTGCGAGGAGATTCTCTCCATTCAGGCCATGGGCCTGAAGAAGAGGCTGGAGCACACCGGATGCAAAGACGCGGTGGTAGGGATATCCGGCGGCCTGGATTCCACTCTGGCCCTTCTGGTGACGGCGAGAGCTTTCGATCTTCTGGGAATTTCCAGAAACAGGATTCATTCCGTCACCATGCCCTGCTTCGGAACCACGGACCGGACCTACCAGAACGCCTGCCGGATGACGGAAGAGCTGGGGGCTGAACTGCGGGAGGTGGATATCAGGGAAGCGGTGACCCTGCATTTTCAGAATATCGGCCATGACATGAGCGTCCACGATGTGACTTACGAAAATTCCCAGGCCAGAGAGAGAACTCAGGTGCTCATGGACATCGCCAATCAGGTAAACGGCATGGTTATCGGAACAGGGGATATGTCGGAACTGGCCCTGGGTTGGGCGACCTACAACGGAGATCATATGTCCATGTACGGGGTCAATGCTTCCGTGCCAAAGACTCTGGTGCGCCATCTGGTGCGCTACTATGCTGACACCTGCGGAGAGAAGGCTCTCAGGGAGGTGCTTCTGGATGTTCTGGATACCCCGGTGAGCCCGGAACTTCTGCCTCCGGAGGACGGAGCCATTTCCCAGAAAA
Source organism: Candidatus Lachnoclostridium stercorigallinarum (assembly GCA_019116745.1). Lineage (GTDB taxonomy): Bacteria > Bacillota > Clostridia > Lachnospirales > Lachnospiraceae > Lachnoclostridium_A > Lachnoclostridium_A stercorigallinarum. The sequence goes on along the minus strand of DXBC01000104.1, from coordinate 1,992 downwards.
CAGAGGATCTGGTAGGGCCCTATGAGCTCCATGATTTCTTCCTGTATCAGATTCTCCGGTTCGGCAGCCGGCCGCGTAAGATCTTCCGCACCGCCCTTCTGGCCTTTGAGGGACAGTATGGCAGGGAAACGATTTTAAAATGGCTGAAAGTCTTCTACCGCCGGTTCTTTGCTCAGCAGTTTAAGCGTTCCTGCCTGCCGGACGGACCGAAGGTCGGCTCTGTGGCCGTGTCTCCCAGGGGAGATCTGAGAATGCCCAGCGATGCGGCGGCAGCCCTGTGGCTGGCGGAAGTGGAGGAACTGTCATGATTACCAGCACGTCCAACAGTCAGGTAAAACAGGCAGCGGCCCTGGCCAAAAAGGCCAGGGAGAGGCGGCAGACGGGGCTGTTTCTGGTGGAAGGCCGGAAAATGTATGAAGAAGCTCCAAAAAGCTGGCTGGAAAAGGTCTATGTGACGGAAGAGTATGCCAGAGAATATGGGGAGCCGGAAGGGGTTTCCTGGGAGTTTGTGAGCGCCGAGGTGATGAGGGCCATGGCCGACACTCAGACGCCCCAGGGGATTCTGGCTCTGGTACACCAGCCCAGATGGACTCTGGCCGATGTATGGAATGGGGGAAAACCGCATATTATCATGTTGGAAACTCTTCAGGATCCGGGAAACCTGGGGACCATTCTCCGGGCAGGAGAGGGGGCCGGGATCACGGGAGTGATCATGAACCGGGAAACGGCGGATATCTTTAATCCAAAGGTGATCCGCTCCACTATGGGATCTGTGTACCGGGTACCTTTTGTATATACGGACAGCCTGGCTCTGGCAGCGGGAGAGGCGAAATCCAAGGGGATCCGCCTGTTCGCAGCTCATCTGAAAGGGGAAAATTCTTATGACCGGGAAGATTACCGGGAGGGCTGCGGATTTCTCATCGGCAACGAGGCCCGGGGGCTGACCGATGAGGCGGCTGCTCTGGCGGACTGCTATGTGAAAATCCCCATGCTGGGAAAGGTGGAGTCCCTGAATGCGGCGGTAGCGGCGTCTGTGCTTATGTTTGAGGCGGCGAGACAGCGGCGGGCAGGAAACGGCCCGGTGTAAAGCTTTCGTTTCAAATTCTGACAATTTCTTACAAATTCCGGATAGAGATTGTAAATAATCGGAAGGTGTGTTAAGATATGGTCAATTACCGGAGAGAGGAGGAAAATAATGGCGGCAGTTTACTGGCTGATTGGTTTTGTGATTCTTGTGGGAATTGAGGCGGCTACCATGGCCCTGACCACGGTCTGGTTTGCAGGAGGCGCTCTGGCAGCATTTCTGGCGGCTCTTGCAGGGGCAGAGGTGGAAGTTCAGCTGGCAGTTTTTGTCGTGGTTTCCTTTTTCCTCCTGCTGTTTACCAGACCGTTTGCGTCCCGTCTCATGAAAACGGGAAAGAATGAAACAAAGACGAATGTGGACAGCCTGATCGGAAAGAGCGCCAGAGTGACAGAAACAGTGGACAATGAGCTGGGAACCGGGGCTGCGGTGGTGGCCGGTCAGGAGTGGACAGCCCGTGCCTATGACGGTCAGAGCCGCTTCCCTGCGGGAGAGACTGTGGTGATCCGGGCGGTGGAAGGCGTCAAGCTAATGGTAGGCGAATCATAGACCGGTGGGAAGGAGAATGGAAATGAATGGAATAGTAACGGTGGTACTGCTGATGATCCTGATGATCATTCTGCTGATGATTCTGGCTTCCTGCATCCGCATCGTACCCCAGGCTCATGCTATGGTGCTGGAGCGGCTGGGAACTTACCAGGGAACATGGTCGGCAGGACTTCACTTTAAACTGCCTTTTGTGGACCGGGTGGTGAGAAGGATGACGTTAAAGGAGCAGGTGGTGGATTTTGAGCCTCAGCCGGTGATCACAAAGGACAATGTAACCATGCAGATCGATACTGTGGTGTTCTTTCAGATTACAGACCCGAAGCTCTACACCTATGGAGTGGAGAATCCCATTATGGCCATTG
>DXBC01000103.1 GCA_019116745.1 Candidatus Lachnoclostridium stercorigallinarum | reverse complement strand
GGCCATGGGCTCCGTGTGCCACCAGATGGGGTATCCCACCAGAACCACATCGTAGTCTTCCATATTCTCCACTGTGGAGGAAAGCTCCGGGCGGGCGTTATTGTCCAGTTCTCTCCTGGCCCGGTCCACCGTATCCTGATAGCTCTCCGGATAGGAATCCGCCACGGTGATCTCAAACAGATCGCCCCCGGTCACTTCCTGAATTCTTCTGGCCGCTTCCTCCGTATTTCCTGTCTTTGAGAAATAGGCGATCAGAATCCGGCTGTCTGCCCCAGGTTCTTCCCCTTCGGCCTGAGCCCTGGTTCCCCCGTAGCCGGCAGCCACAGCCATGGTCTGCACCGCTCCGTTTACAGTCCAGGCACCGTCTTCGTTCACCGTATATCCGTCCGGTGTCACCGTATCCGCATACATCCAGCCTTCGCTGTCAAAGGCGTAGCACTCCGCCGTTCCGTCTCCGTTTCCGTCCAGCCACTGCCATTCCACAGTCTGGCCGCTGCCGCCGTAATACCGGCCATTTCCCAGATCATACCACCATCTGGAGCTGTTTGCTCCCTGTCCCAGGGTCCATCCCGCCCCGAAGACAGTAGATGCCGCCAGAATCGCAAAAGTTAATGTCAGTGCCGCAAGTTTAAAAAATCGTCCTTTCATTGCAGATTTCTCCTCTCTGTTTTTATTTTGCAGGGCTTAACAGCGGGTTTCCTTTACAGGCCCAGGCTTTCCACCCACGCTTTTACCTCTTCCTCGCAGCCTGCCACATCGTTTCTGGAAATGGTAAGGCCGTTTTCGCTCACCTCAGCCCCTGGCTGAAGCTCCGCAATGGTCTGCTCCGTTCTGGAGAACCGGCTTCCTCCGTGGGGACAGAAGGGAATGATGGTTTTTCCGGAAAAGTCATTCTCCTCCAGGAACGTGTACAGGGCCATGGGCATGTCTCCCCACCAGTTGGGGTACCCTAAAAAAACCACATCGTACTGACTGGGATCCTCTACCTGGGCGGTCAGCTCCGGGCGGGCATTTTCATCCTGCTCTGCTGCGGCCTGATCCACCAGGGGATCGTGATCTAAAGGATACTGCTGAACCGTTTCAATGCGGAATAAATCTCCTCCCGTGGATTCCTGGATAATCTGGGCCATATACTGAACATTTCCCAGAACTTCTCCGTCTTTTACCACCACGCTGGCTCCGGAATTGGCGTCCGTCCCGTCCACTTCCACGTCCTCCGGCACGGAAAAGTAAGCGATCAGGACGCGGCTTTCCTCTCCGCTTTCTCCATCCCCGTCTGCGCTCTCCGCCTGTGCGGACTCCGGGGCAGCTTCTTCCTCCGCAGCTTCCGAAACCGCCTCAGAAGCCTCCGCTGACGTCTCCCCGGCAGCCTGCGTCGTTTCTGTTTCCGCAGCAGCCTGAGTCGTCTCCGTCTCCGCCCCGTTTCCGCAGGCCGCAAGGGAAAGGGTCAGGGCAGCCAGCAAAATCACCTGTCTTCTTTTTCTTTTACATCAGTAAATGTTCCAGAAAAGGCGGCACATCCGGCGTGCCGCCTTTTCCGACCGGTTGGTTTTTCCCACCGATCCGTTTTTGTTTATTTTGTTTCATTGGATTCCACCGCTGCGGTTTCCTCTGCAATGGATTCCTCCGCCGGTTTTTCCGTGGGAAGAGACGCATACTCCTCGTCGGAAATCCGGTCAAGCCACTCCAGGCCGGTCAGCTCCGGATTGGTGTTGACCGCGATATGAGCAAAGCTGGTGCCGGCGCTGCCTCCATGCCAGTGCTTCACTCCCGGCGGGCAGAGAGCCACGTCTCCCGGATAGAGCACCTCCACCGGCTGCCCTTCGATCTGGTGGTAGCCGATTCCGTCGGTGGCAATGAGGATCTGGCCTCCCTCATGTGTGTGCCAGTTGTTGATCACGCCGGGATCAAACACCACATAGTGAAGTCCCGGAGCTCCCGCCACGTTGTCGTCTCCGATGAGACTGGATACGTAGGCCGGGCCGTTAAAAGTATCCGCTTCCATGGCTTCCGCCGCCTTCTGGAACATAAACTGATTGTCCTCGCTGACCTGAGGCGTATAATCCGCAATCTCCAGATTCTCATACTCCTCGTCGGTCACCGGCTCCTCCTCCGGGGCATCCTCCGGCGCCGTATAGTGGGAGTCATAGATCACCATCTGGGAAAACCAGCTGTCCGGAGCTGCTCCGTGCCAGTGGCGCACCCCCTCCGGACACTCTACAATATCTCCTTCCCGGATGATCTGGGCCGGTTTTCCCTCCTCCTGATAGAAGCCGACGCCGCCGGTTCCCACCAGGATCATTCCGCCGTGGGAATGCCAGTAGCTTCTGGCTCCCGGTTCAAAAGTCACGTTGTTGGTCTGGGGGAAATTGTACACCTCGTCGTTCATGATCATGGGGGTCAGATAAGCCGTTCCCGTAAACGCTCCGGAAACTTCCTGGCCGATGGGAAACGTCAGCTCATCCATGGACGTCACCGCGGCGGCTGCCATCAGGGCCTCCGTATCCGTCTCCTGGCCGTCCTCCGCCCCGTCTGCGGCTCCTGTGGTCTCCTGAGTCTGGCCGGTGCCGCAGGCGGCAAGTCCGGCCGTCAGCACTGCCGCCAATAATACCGCTCTCTTTTTCATGCTCTGCTCTCTTCTCCTCTCACCGTTTCTGTGGTTTTATCTGCCGGCCCGGCTTCCCGC
>DXBC01000102.1 GCA_019116745.1 Candidatus Lachnoclostridium stercorigallinarum | reverse complement strand
AGCCCCGATTTATTGCCTTTTATCACCACCGTATTGTGCATCGTTCTGGCACCTCCTCATACCATTAGTCTCTGATATTCACGTTGGTTGCCTCCAGCGCGCCTGTATTCATAATGTGATCCAGGTCTGTGTAGCCGAAGTAGAACTGATATACATTTTTGGCCAGAGAGGCGGCGTTGGCGGAGGAATATCCGTTGGGAATATTCACCGTTACACTGATCTCCGGATTCTCAAAGGGTGCGTAGGATATAAAAAATGCATGGTTGGCCTGGTTGCTGTTCTCCTGAGCCGTACCGGTTTTGCCCGCCACAGCCACCTCCATATCTCCGTATACACGGTTCAGAGAGGTGTTGGTGATTACCCGGCGCATTCCAGCCTGTACCGTGTCCCAACTGGAATCGGCGATCTCCACCTGGGAATATACATCCGGAGTGTAATCCTCGATGAGATTTCCTTCGGAATCGGTCACCCGGTCGATCAGGCTTAAGTTGTAGACCGTTCCCCGGTTGGCCAGGGCCGTCACATATCTGGAGAGCTGCACATTGGAGAAGGCATGAGTACCCTGCCCCATGGCAGAACGCTCCGGATCCTCTGTGGATATGTGGGGAGCTACTTCAGGAAGCTCTACTCCGGAGGTGCTGTCCAGACCGAATTTCGCAGCATACTCTCTGATCTTTTCGATTCCCCGGGTGGTGGAATAGTTGCCGTTTTCATCCATGGAAAGCCGATGGGCCATCTCGTTAAAGTAGTAGTTGCAGGAGTTCTGAATCGCCTCCACCATATTCTCTGATCCGTGGTTGCCGGGATAAACGGAACAGCGGATAGGGGTGGCCACCTCTTCATACACGCCGGTACAGGTGATCTGCTCTCCCGCATTTCCCACCCCCTCTTCCAGGGCCGCGATGGCGGTGATGGGCTTGAAAGTGGAGCCGGGAGCCTTGACAACCTGGGTGGCGTTGTTGTAGAGAGGATTGGACAGGTCGTTGAGCAGCTGATTGTAATAGGCAGTGTCCATGGTGCCGGACAGCCGGTTGTTGTCGTAGCTGGGATAGGTCACCAGGGCAAGCACTTCGCCGGTGTTTACATCTGTGACGGTTACGCCTGCCGTACAGGGCTCCAGAGCCATCTGGGCCGGAGTCAGCTCAATATTGGAGATCTTGTTTTTCATAAACTGGAAAGCGTATTCCTCTCCGTTTCCTCTCAGCATGGCGATTTCCGCCGGGTCGTCCGCCAGAACGCCCTGGTCGTACAGGGCGAGACACAGCTCTCTTCCGGTAATAACGCCGTCATGAATCAGGTGGTCGTAGATCTTTTTGTCAAAGCCGGTGTCATCCTGAAGGTCGGTCAGAACCGTCTCCACCAGAACCTCGTAGATATCGTCGGCGCTGGAATACTTGTTGTCGATCTCCAGCCCGGAAGTGTCGATCCAGCTGTTTGCAATGCCGGCGTAAAGGTATTCCCGCAGGCTGATGGTCTGATTTCTCCAGGCCTGGTACTGCTCGTTGTTCTGATCGATATTGGCGGTGACCAGAATGCCGGCCCGGTCCGATGCCAGATAGGTGCTGATATAGGACATATAGTCGGCCAGGTCTTCCGGCAGATCTTTCATGGCAGTCGGGTGGTCGCTGTAAAGCTCCGCCCGGAGCCGGTCGAAAATCTGATTTTTGGAGGAGGAAAATTTGCTGTAGATCCCCGCCTCTGTGGAAGACGCGTCCTCCGCGGCAAAATGGCTCATGGAGAGCACATTGTTGTTGATCAGCTGAAAATAGGCGTCCCGGATGGGAATAAGGCGGCTGGAACCGTCCCTGGTGGCGTTGACACTCTCATCGGCGTTCACCAGCTTTGACGCCAGAATACCCGCCAGCTGCTGTTCGATCAGGTGGTAAATTCCCTTCTGCAGATCCCGGTCAATGGTCAGATACACGTCCTGACCGGCCACCGGATCGGTCTGGGAGAGGACTTCCATGACACGGCCCACATTGTCCACGCTGATGGTCTGGTGGCCCTTTTTCCCCTGAAGAACCGTTTCCATGGCAGACTCGATGCCGGTTCTTCCCACAATGTCCGTGAGGGCATAGTCGGGATTTTCCTCCTGGAGCTGTTCCAGCTGGTCTTCCTGCACCTTGCCGGTATAGCCGATAATAGGCGCAAAGTAAATGCTGTCGTTGTAGACGCGGACGGCAGTTTCCGTCACATCCACTCCCAGAAGTTCTGCGGAGTGCTCCGTAATATCCGCCATAGTCTCCTCGCTGATATAGGAGGTGACCTGGGTCGCTTCGTATCTCCGGTAGGAGGTCAGGCCCATGGTATAGCGGATGTTCACCACCTGAAGGGCCTCCTCATCGGTCATGGAAATGGGATTTCCGTCCTCATCCTTCAGATCGTTTAAGCCGTAAGTTTCCATCCGGTTTTCAAAAAGCTCCCGGGCGGTAATATCCGCCGGATAGTCTCCGTCCGGTCCCGTAAGCTCATCGATGGTCCGCAGACCGTACAGGTCGCTTAAGAACCGCCGTCTGGAAGTCTCTGAGGTGGAGGTGTAGTACATCTCCCCGTTTTCATCAAGGGCAACCTCAAACCGTCCTTCCACCTGCTCCCCGTGCTTGTTTAAAATACGCACCAGGCGCAGAAGCATGGCGTTGCGCTCGTTGGTGGTGGCGTATTCTCCGTTGTCCTGTACGGTCACGGTGTAGGCCAGCTCATTGTAGGCCAGCACGTTTCCGTTTCGGTCGTAGATATTTCCCCTGGTGCCGGGGGTGGTCACTTCCCTCTCCGTCAGCTGGATATAATCCCGCAGATAACTCTCCCCGTTTACGATCTGAAGATCAAACAGCTTGACGATCAGGACCGCAAACATACAGGAAAACAGGACGGCCAGAGCCGCCAGGCGGGAGGAAAGGAGCTTCCTTCCCAGGGTCTTTATCAGATCAAGAAAATCATCAAACAAAGTCGCTGTCTCTCCTTTTTTCCAGTTCTTCCATCTTTCTGGTGATAAAGAGGAACGCCCGGTATACCAGAAGGGTCACCAGTACGGTGAAAATGATTTCCGGCACGATGATCTCCCGGAAATAGTACAGAAAATTCAGGCGGTTCCGGATCAGAAAGCGGAAAATGTAAATGTAAAGATTATAGGCCAGATCGTTGAATCCGCTTAAAATCAAAGGAAGAGTAATATAGTCTTCATAGTAGTATTTGGTAAAAATTCCATTTGCATACCCCATGGCCACATAAAAAAGGGTATAAAAGCCGAAAGGCCCGCTGTAAAACAGATCCAGCAGAATTCCGCAGAGAAAGCCGCACAGCATCCCGGAGTCCTTCCCGCAGATAAAGCCAAAGGAAAAGGTCAGAATCAGCAGCAGATTTGGGGAGGCGGACAGAAAGGGAATCTGAGGAAAAATACTGCTCTGCACAATAAAGGCCGCTATGGCAAGGGCCAGATTAATCAGAAACCGTTTCATGCTCCTGCCCCTCCGCCGGCTGTCTCACCGGCTGTTTCGCCGGCCGCGTCCGATGAGTCTGTTTCCGAAGATGCCGCTTCACCCATCTCACTCTTTAAATCAGTGATCACCAGAACCTCCTGAAGGGTGTCAAACTGGGCTGCGGGGATCAGATAACCGGACTGGGTGACCCGGTTGCTGTCCACAGAGATGTCTGCGGCGTAGCCAATGAGCAGTCCCGGCAGAAACCGGGAACTGATGTTGGAGGTGACGATTCTGTCTCCTTCCTTTACATCTCCGTCCTGGGCAATGTGGGTGAGACGCAGCCGTCCCTCCCGGTAAAGAGTCAGATTGCCCTCCACCACACAGTTGGACCCAGACTGCATGGCCATGGCGTACACCTCGCTGGAGTCGTCAATAATGGAACGGACCGTGGCGTAATTGGCACCCACATCCGTGACGATGCCTACCAGGCCGCCTCCGGCGATTACATTCATATCTTCCCGGATACCGTCCTCTGATCCCTTGTCGATACGGAAAATGTGAAACCAGTCGCCGGAGTCCTTGGCTATGACGCGGGCGCCTACTTTATTATACTGCATATATTCCTGATCCAGAGCATACAGTTCCCTGAGGCGGTTCAGCTCCAGCTGTTCCTGCTGCAGCCTGCCGTTCTCCTCCGTGAGGGAGTCCACCTGGGCCTGCAGCGCCTCATTTTCCTGCAGAGCCGCCTGAAGGCTGGAATAATTCCGGATTTTTTCGTATACGGCGGATCCCGCCCGGTTGATTCCCGACTGGATGGGAGTCAGCACATATCCCACACCGTTCCTCAGTGGGGTCAGGAAACCGTCGTTTACGGAAGAAATTCCAATGAGCAGGATGCAGAATATGCTCAGTCCGATCAGAATATATTTGCTGCGCTTTGATTCCATCTATAACATTCCCCGTTCTTTTAAACTCAAAAAAGCATTATCTCCGATAATGATGTGGTCCAGCAGCGGAATTCCCACCATCTCTCCCGCCAGGCGCACCCGCTTGGTGAAGGCTGCGTCTTCCCGGCTGGGTGACGGATCTCCGCTGGGATGGTTGTGAACCAGAATCAGGCTTACGGCCCGGTACCGGAGCGCCTCTATGAAAATCTCTCTTGGCGTGGCCAGAGACGCGTTTACCGTGCCCCGGGAGATCAGGATGTCCTTGATCAGCACCTGCTTCGTGTTGAAAAACATGGCCCGGAGCTCTTCCTGCTCCTTATGGCGCATTTCTTCCATATAGTAGCCGGCAATGGCTTCCGGGCTGTGAAAGGACAGCGCCTGACCGGCAGCGGCACGGCGCCAGATACGCCTGGAAAGCTCGCAGATGCAGAGAAGCTGGCTGGCCTTTACCGGACCTACGCCGTGCAGCTCCATCAGCTCCGGCAGAGAACGATGAAGAAGGCTTAACAGCCCGTCCCCGCTTCCGTCATGTTCCAGAATTTTTCTGGCCAGGCTCAGAGAGCTGTCGTGACGGGAGCCGGTGCGGATGATCACTGCCAGCAGTTCCGCGTCGCTTAAGGCTTCAGGGCCGCAGTGGATGCACTTTTCATAGGGGCGTTCCTCCGGGGGAAGCTCCTTCATGGTAATTTGATTCATAATTCCTCCTGACCGTGTGACTCTCCAAGTCTCTCATCTCAGGAGCGCCGGACTCAGATCCAGCGGAATACCAGCAGGGCGACCACAATGCCCAGGATGCTGGCCATGGTAATTTTAATGCTCAGCCCGAAGGTGATCACAATAATCCCCAGATCCAGATTGATGGGCGGACTGATGCCGAAGGACTGTCCGAAGCTCAGCCAGGACAGCATGGGCATGCCGGCGGTCATCTCTCCGATAAAGCCGCCCAGCACAATTCCTGCCAGAAGCAAGAGAAGCAGGATCCAGAAGTTTTTATTTCTCATTGGTAAGCACTCTCCCGTTTAAGTTCGTACTATTCTATCACAAGTTTTCTTCTGTGTACAGTCCTTACAGGTCAACGAGACCGGCTTCCAGCAGCTTCTGCAGGGACATGAGGATTCCCAGCTTGGCGTGATACCAGGTGAGCCCTCCCTGGAAATATACGGCGTAGGGAGGCTTGATGGGGCCGTCGGCGGAGAGCTCGATGGAAGAACCCTGGACGAAAGCCCCTGCGGCCATGATGACCGGGGCGTCGTAACCGGGCATATCCCAGGGCTCCGGTGTCACAAAGCTGTCCACGGGAGCTGCTGCCTGAATGCCCTTGCAGAAGGCAATCACAGCCTCCGGCTTTCCGAAGGTCACCGCCTGAATGATGTCATGGCGGGATTCCGTGGAGTTGGGAACCACGTCAAAGCCCAGAGATTCATAGATATTGGCGGCGAAAATGGCCCCTTTCAAAGCGCCGGCCACCACGGTGGGGGACAGGAAAAAGCCCTGGAAAAAGGACTGGTTCAGTCCCAGGCTCGCGCCCACCTCTTTTCCCAGGCCGGGGGCAGACAGCCGGTAGGCCGCCCGCTCCACGCAGTCCTTTCTTCCCACGATGTAGCCGCCGATAGGCGCCAGGCCGCCTCCGGGATTTTTGATGAGAGAGCCCACAATCATGTCCGCTCCCACTTCCAGAGGTTCCTTCCGCTCCACAAATTCTCCGTAGCAGTTGTCCACCATGCAGATGACGTCGGGGCGGATGCTCTTGATAAAGAAGATCAGTTCGCCGATGCGGTCCACAGACAGGGTGGGTCTGGTGGCATATCCTTTGGAACGCTGGATGGCCACCAGCTTTGTCCTTTCGTTTAACGACGCACGGATTCCCTCAAAATCAAAGGAACCGTCGGGCAGCAGATCCACCTGGCGGTAGGTCACCCCATACTCCTTCAGGGAGCCGGCCGCCTCGCGGATGCCGATCACCTCGTCCAGTGTGTCGTACGGCTTTCCCACGGGGGAGAGAAGTTCGTCTCCCGGGCGCAGGTTGCCGGACAGGGCGATGTGAAGGGCGTGAGTGCCGCTCATTACCTGGGGACGCACCAGGGCGTCCTCTCCGCAGAAGGCTTTGGCGTATACGGCTTCCAGAACGTCACGTCCCAGATCGTTGTAGCCGTAGCCGGTGGTGGCGGCAAAGTGAATGTCGCTGACCCGGCATTCCTGCATGGCCCGGATCACCTTCATCTGGTTATACTCCGCTGTCTCATCAATCGCCGCAAATCGTTCTTTTAACTGATCTTCTATCTTCAGTCCGAATTCCAGCACCTGGCTGCAGATGCCCATCGATTCGTACATTTCTTTCATTTCCATTGTAACTCCTTCTCACAGTCAGCCAGAATCTGCTCTAACATCCGGCCGCTGTCGTAATTGTAATCTTCCTGTGCAAGCCAGCGGGTATCCCGTTCCCTGCGGAACCAGGTGAGCTGCCGCTTGGCAAAATGGCGGGTGTCCCGCTTCATCACATACACCGCCTCGTCCAGGGTGCACGTCCCGTCCAGATAGTCCAGGATTTCCTTATACCCCAGTCCCTGCATGGAGACCATGTCTCTGGTGCAGCCCATTTCCTTCAGACGGCGCACTTCCTCCACCAGTCCCCGCTCGATCATCAGGTCCACTCTCCGGTCAATGCGCTCGTACAGGGCCGCCCGGTCCATGGTGACCACGTAGTAGAGAAACCGGTAAGGGGAGGATTTTTTCCGCTCCTCCTCATTGTGGCGGGAAATCTTTTCTCCTGTAAGACGGTAGTATTCAATGGCCCGGATCACCCGTTTCCGGTTGTTGGCGTGAATGGCTGCCGCAGATTCCGGATCAATTTCCGCTAACATCTGGTGGAGGTACTCCGCCTCCTTTTCCTCTCCCAGCCGTTCCAGCTCCAGTCGCAGGGCGGTATTTTCCTCTGTCTCCTGAAAATCAATGTCGTAGAGAAGAGCCTGGATGTAAAACCCGGTTCCTCCTGCGATAATTGGAAGATGCCCACGGGACAAAATGTCCTCCACCGCATCCCTGGCCAGCTTCTGAAAGACTGCCACGCTGAAGGGCTCCCAGGGGTCCAGCACGTCGATCAGGTGATGGGGAACGCCGTCCATCTCCTCTCTCGTCACCTTGGCAGATCCGATGTCCATATGGCGGTAAACCTGCATGGAGTCGGCGCTGACCACCTCGCCGTTTAAGGCTTTGGCTGCCTGAATGGACAGGGCGGTCTTTCCCACGGCGGTGGGGCCTGTGATGATGAGAAGAGGCCTGTTTCCGGCCTGTGTCTCTGTCATGGGTTCGTCTCCTTCCCGTCTGCGCCTTCTGCCGCTCCCTGTCTGATCTTTTCCAGGCAGACCTCTTTTACCATCTCCTGCAGGGCTTTTGTGTAGGGGGAAAAGGCACACTGTTCCTTTCCATATTCCAGGTTTTTTTCATATTCCAGAGGAAGCCAGGTGGAAAGAGGAGCCTCATTGTGCTGAATGATGGTCTCCATCCGGTCCAGGGCCTTGTAGAGCCTGGCTTCCGCCGTCTCCTGGGCATCCATCTCCCGGTAAAGCTCCCCCATCTCCGTCCGGAACGGCTCGGGCAGGGTATTTACCCAGTCAGACAGCAGAGCGGTCTCCCTCTCCTCGTCCTCCTCCGTCTTTACAAAGGCCGGGATGTCTCCCGTAAAGGCCTCTCCCAGATCGTGGATAAGGCACATCCGGATCACCTTGTCCATGTCCAGATCCGGGTACTCGTCCCTGACAAAATAGGCCATCAGCGTCACACGCCAGCTGTGTTCCGCCACACTCTCATGGCGCCCCTGGGACGTCCAGGAATGGCGCGTATTGTTTTTCAGATGTTCCGCCACGGCCATGGCCTGCAGCAGCGCTTGAATTTCCATATGCTCTCCTATTCTCCAGGCTTGCAGCCGGCCGCTTCTTCGTGCTGTATTCAATATATGCGTCAGAGACGCAGAATAGACGAAAAACTTTCCGGCCGGTGTTCCTAGTATAACATGGAATATATTGGGTATTTCTTACAATTTGCGTAAGATTTTTGTTTACATAAAAATTTTATGTCTACCATTTTTGAAAAAGCAGACAGACAGAACAAACGTTCGCCGCTCTGCTATACAATCCGTTTGAATTTTTTCTCCAGCTCGTACCGGCTCATGGAGATGATGGTAGGCCTGCCGTGAGGGCAGGCGTAAGGATTGTCCAGAGTCAGAAGCTGATCGATGAGCTCGTCCGCCTCCGCTGCGGACATGGCGTGATTTCCCTTTACTGCCGCCTTGCAGGACATGGAAGCCACCCGCTCGTAAATCATGTCCGGATCGGTGATAGCCGAATCCTCGGACAGCTGATCGATCATCTCCTGCAGAAGGTCTTTCTGAGCGATGGAGAGCAGGTTTCCCGGCACTCCCCCAACAGCGTATTCCCGGCCGCCGAAAGGCTCGATCTCAAAGCCGATTCTGGTAAAATAGTCCATATATTTCTCCAGCAGAAGCTGCTCGCTCTCGTTCAGGGTGAGAATGATGGGAGGACTCACTGCCTGGGAGGTAAATTCCCTGTTTTTCAGGGATTTCATGGTTCGCTCGTAGAGCACCTTTTCGTGGGCCGCGTGCTGATCGATAATAAAGAGCTGATCGTTGAACTCCACCAGCCAATAGGTGTCAAAAAGCTGTCCGATGAGCTTGTGGCGGGCTCTGGATTTTGGCTCCAGCAGCCGCCCCTCAAAAAGGTCCAGCTGTTTCGGAACCGCTTCCGGCTCCGGTTTTGAAGCGGCGGCCGGAGATGATCCGGAATCTGTGGCCGGGGGCAGCCCAGGGGCGGCCGAAGCCTGCTGCTGCCCGGCCCGGTTCGGCTTTGGACTGTCAGCTTCCCAGGGTTTTATGCTCCCGGCTCCGGGGAAATTTACGTGAGGACTTTCATGAGGACTTTCATGAGAACTTTCATGAGAACTTCCATGAGAGTTCCCATAAGAACTTCCGTAGGGAGCCCGCTCCTCCCGGATTCCGGGACGGAGGCGAAGGGATTCCATGCGGGAGCGCTCAAAGGGCTCCACGGAGTGCTCCTTCTTTTTCAGCTCCTCTGCCTGGCGGCGCAGCTCCAGAGCCGCCTTTTTCTCCTGGTTTTCCAGGCTCACCTCCGGAATCAGTTCTTTGTGGGCCAGGGCATTCTGAAGGGCGGCCAGCACCATCTGATAAATTCCTTCCCCGTCGCGGAAGCGCAGCTCCATTTTTGTGGGGTGGACGTTCACATCCAGAAACTCCGGCTCAATCTCAAAATGAAGCAGGGTAAAGGGGTATTTGTGCTGCATCATAAAGGGCTTGTAGGCGTCCTCGATGGCTTTGGAGATGATGCTGCTTTTAATGTATCTGCCGTTGATATAATAATTTTCATAATTCCGGTTGCTCCTGGCGATCACCGGCTTTCCGATGTAGCCGGTCAGGGACACCGGCCCTCCGTCCGCCTTCACGGCCAGCAGGTTGGCAGCGATTTCCCGGCCGAATATGGTGTAGATAATATCTTTCAGGTTGTGGTTTCCGGAGGTATGAAGCTTGTTCTGGTTGTTCTGGATGAAACGGATGGAGACCTCCGGATGGGACAGGGCGATCTTTTCCACCAGATCCGCCACATGGGCCCCCTCCGTCTGGGCGGTTTTCAGAAATTTCCTCCGCACCGGCGTATTGTAAAACAGGTTTCTGGCAATAAAGGTGGTCCCTTCGGGGGCGCCCACCTCCTCTCTGGCCTTCTCCTCCCCGCCCTCAATGCGGTAGCGGATGCCGGTGAGTCCCTGGCTGGTTTTGGTGATCATCTCCACCTGGGATACTGCGGCGATGCTGGCGAGAGCTTCCCCTCGAAACCCCAGGGAGGAGACAGTAAACAGGTCCTCCACAGAGGAAATTTTGCTGGTGGCGTGGCTTAAAAACGCCGTGGCAACCTCCTCCGGCGGGATGCCGCAGCCGTTGTCCGTCACCCGGATAAAGGAAATTCCTCCATCCCGGATCTCTACGGTCACGGCGGTGGCTTTGGCGTCGATGGCATTTTCCAGAAGCTCCTTCACCACGGAGGCGGGACGCTCGATCACCTCGCCGGCGGCAATTTTATTGATGGTATTCTGATCCAGTACAGTAATCTGAGGCATAGGCTCCTCCTATTTTCCGTCCCAGCGGTTTTTCAGCCTGGTCTGGAGACGATACAGGGTGTTCAGTGCATCAATGGGAGTCATGGCGCTGAGATCCATCTCTCCCAGTTCCTTGATAATGTCGTCCTCCCGGACCGTGTCGGAGAAGGTCAGCTGGGCCATCTCCACATCGTCGGGCTTTGGCACCGGCCGGTGAGCGGAGGACGGCGCATTCATTTCCGCGATTTCTCTGGCTCTGGCGGTGATATCCGCATCCGCCAGCTCCTCCACCAGCTCCTTTGCCCGGCGGATCACCGGCTCCGGCACTCCTGCCAGCTTGGCCACCTGTATGCCGTAGCTTTTGTCCGCTCCGCCCTTTACGATTTTCCGGAGGAACACAATGTCGTCCCCCTGCTCCTTCACGGCGATGCAGTAGTTATTGACGCCGTTTAAGGTGCCTTCCAGCTCCGTCAGCTCATGGTAATGGGTGGCGAACAGAGTTTTTGCCCCCAGGATTCTGGTATTGCAGATGTATTCCACCACGGCCCAGGCGATGGCCAGTCCGTCGAAGGTGCTGGTGCCCCTGCCGATCTCGTCCAGAATCAAAAGGCTGTTTCTGGTGGCGTTTCTCAGAATATTTGCCACCTCCGTCATCTCCACCATAAAGGTACTCTGGCCGGAGGCCAGGTCGTCGGAAGCGCCCACTCTGGTGAAAATCCGGTCGCAGATGCCGATGTTTGCTTCGTCCGCCGGGACAAAGCTGCCGATCTGTGCCATGAGCACAATGAGGGCTGTCTGCCGCATATAGGTGGATTTTCCCGCCATATTAGGGCCGGTGATAATGGAAATCCTGTTTTTTCCGTTGTCCAGATAGGTGTCGTTTGCCACAAACAGGTCGTTGCGCATCATCTGCTCCACTACGGGATGGCGGCCGTTTTTGATCTGGATGACGCCCTTTTCGTTGATCTTTGGCTTTGCGTAATTATTTCTTGTAGCCACCAGGGACAGGGAGGCGAACACGTCGATGCCGGCGATGGCTTTGGCTGTCCGCTGGATACGGACAACCTCTCCGGCGATCTGGTCCCGTACCTGGCAGAACAGATCATACTCCAGGGAGACCAGCTTGTCCTCCGCCCCCAGGATCACATCCTCCAGCTCCTTTAACTTCGGAGTGGTGAACCGTTCTGCGTTTACCAGGGTCTGTTTCCGTATAAAGTAATCCGGAACCAGATCCTTGAAGGAATTGGTCACCTCAAAGTAATAGCCGAACACCTTGTTGAATTTGATCTTCAGGTTCTTGATGCCCGTCTTGTCCCGCTCTTCCGCTTCCAGCTGGGCCAGCCAGGATTTTCCCTCGGTTTTGGCGTTACGGAGCTGATCCGCCTCCTGGCTGAAGCCTTCCCGGATCATATTTCCCTCCCGCACGGTGATGGGAGGCTCGTCCACAATGGCGGCGGCGATCAGGTCCCGCAGGTCTTCCAGGGGATCCAGATCCTCCTGGATATTTTTCAGAATGGGAGTGGTAAACTCCTTTAAGATATCTTTTATATAAGGAAGCATATCCAGGGAGTTCTTAAAGGCGAGAAGGTCCCTGGGATTGGCGGTCTTGTAGCTGATGCGGCCGATGAGCCGTTCCAGGTCGTAGATGGAGCTCAAATATTCCCGCAGCTCTTCCCTGGATATGTAGTTGAGATTCAGCTCCTCCACCGCGTTCTGACGGTTCAGGATTTCTTCCCGGCGGATCAGGGGCTGCTCAATAAAGCTGCGGAGCAGCCTGGCTCCCATGGCCGTTTTCGTCTTGTCCAGGACCCAGAGCAGAGTACCCCTTTTCTGCTTTTCCCGCAGAGTCTCCAGAAGCTCCAGGTTTCTTCTGGTGGAGATGTCTAACACCATAAACTGTCCTGTGGAATAGGGGGTGATGGTGGTGATGTGGGAGAGATCGCTCTTCTGGGTCTCATACATATACTGCATCACCGCTCCGGCGGCGATGATTCCCGTCTGATATTCTCCCAGTCCCAGGCCGTCCAGGGAAGCCACCCGGTAATGTTCCTTTAAAATGTTCCGGCAGGATTCATCAGAAAAGAACCGGGCATCCAGAGGCGAAAGATATGCCTGACACCGGTTCTTCAGTTCGTCCATGTCAATGCCGGATACGTAAAAGGCGTTGTTGCACACGATCTCCGACGGGGTAAAATGAGCCAGCTCGTCAAAAAGCTCTCTCTGGGTCTTTACCTCCGTCACGAAAAAGTCTCCTGTGCTGATGTCACAGGAAGCGATGCCGAAGCAGTCTCCAAGGTAGACGATTCCCATGAGGAAATTATTTTTGGTCTCATCCAGGGCCTGGGCGCTGGTGACAGTGCCGGGGGTCACCACACGGATTACCTCCCGTCGCACCAGGCCCTTTGCCTGCTTCGGATCTTCCATCTGTTCGGCAATGGCTACTTTATAGCCCTTCTGCACCAGCCTGGTCAGGTAGGATTCCACGGCGTGGAAAGGGACGCCGCACATGGGCGCCCTCTCCTCCAGGCCGCACTCCTTTCCCGTCAGGGTGATCTCCAGCTCCCTGGACGCGGTGATGGCGTCCTCAAAGAACATTTCATAAAAATCGCCCAGACGGTAAAACAGGATACAGTCGGGATACTGTTCTTTTGTCTTTTTATATTCAACCATCATTGGTGATAATTTTGCCACTGTTTTTTAAACCTCCTGACGGCCCATATAGTAAAATCCCTTTGATTCTTCCAGGTAAACGTCTGTGATGGAGCCGATCAGGCTCTCGTCTCCCGGAAAATGCACCAGAGTGTTGTTGCTCATCCTTCCTGTCACGTAGCCGTCCATGTGACTGTTTTTCTCTTCCACCAGCACCTTCTGCACGGTGTGAACGTCACGGCCGCAGACTTCTGAAGCGATCTGCTGCACCTCGCTTAACAGCCGGTCAAACCGGTCCTTTACCACTTCCTCCGGGACCTGGTTCTCCATGGCAGCCGCAGGGGTGCCGGAGCGCTTGGAGTAGATAAAAGTAAACGCGCTGTCATAGCGGACCCTCCTTACCACATCCAGGGTATCCAGGAAATCCTCCTCCGTCTCTCCCGGGAAGCCAACGATAATATCAGTGGTCAGAGAGATGTCCGGAATGGCGGTTTTGATCTTGTCCACCAGGGCCAGATACTGTTCTTTGGTGTAGCGGCGGTTCATCTTTTTCAGAATTTCCGTGCTTCCCGACTGGACCGGCAGGTGAAGATGGCGGCAGATTTTCCGGGATTCCTTCATCACCTGAATCAGCTCATCCGACAGATCCTTCGGATGAGAAGTCATAAAGCGGATCCGCTCAATTCCGTCCACCGCTTCCACGCGTCGGAGAAGTTCGGCAAAACTGATGGGCGTGCTCAGGGTCTTTCCGTAGGAATTGACGTTCTGGCCAAGAAGCATGACTTCCACAACGCCTTCAGAAGCCAGCTTTTGAACCTCGGCCACAATATCTTCCGGCTCTCTGCTCCTCTCCCGTCCCCTCACATAGGGAACGATGCAGTAGCTGCAGAAGTTGTTGCAGCCGAACATAATGTTGACGCCGGACTTGAAGGAATACTTCCGTTCCGCCGGGAGATCTTCCACAATCTCTGAAGTGCCTTCCCACACGTCCACCTCCATGCGGCCGGTGGTCAGGCGGTCAAAGAGCAGCTCCGCCAGCCGGAAAATATTATGGGTGCCGAAGATAATGTCCACGAAACGGTAGCTTTTTCTGATTTTTTCCACTTCCTCCGGCTCCTGCATCATGCAGCCGCAGATACCCACCAGCATGGAGGGACGCTTTTTCTTCAGGCTGTGGACATAGCCCAGATGGCCGTACACTTTCTGGTTGGCGTTTTCCCGGACAGTACAGGTGTTGTAGAGGACGAAGTCCGCGTCCTCCGTATCCGTCTCCTGGAAACCGGACTGAATCAGGAGTCCGGAGAGCTTTTCCGAGTCCTTTGCGTTCATCTGGCACCCGTAGGTCTCGATGTGAAAAGTGGCGTAAGCCCCGTCTGCAATGAGCCGGTCCAGCCCGCTTTCACCGTACCGGGCAAGGGCCTCTCCCGACGCCAGTTCCGCCTCAAACCGGGCTTTCAGAATCTCCCGGACGCGGCTGCAGAAATAGAGCTGCCGGCCGGGCTCCGATACCGGGGCCTCTTTCAGAATCTGTTCTCTGTCAAATACGCTGCTGCCTGTTTTTATTATCATTGAAAATACAGTCCTCTTTCTATTCTTAAATATAAAGGTTTTCTCTGGGCCAAAGGCAGGAAAAGAACGGATCCCGCCGGGACGAGCCGTGGAGAAAACTCAGATTTCATAATTATATATCATCAGTTAGGAGAAATCAAACAAATCTTGCGGAACCTTTGTTTCTTTTATATGATAGAGCTATACGGAGACACGGTTTTTGCCGCGTTCCGGAACCGATACAGAAAGAGAGGATGACCATGAAAACGATTTTGATTGTAATGCCGTTTCAGGAAAAACACCGGACTTATGTGGAAGCCATTGGGAAAGACTGCCGGTTCTGCTATTCCAGCCGGGAGGCCGTCACCCCGGAGGATGTGCGGAACGCAGAAATTATTCTGGGAAATGTTCCGCCCCATCTTCTGGCAGATGCAGAAAAGCTGGAATGGATCCAGTTAAATTCCGCCGGTTCCGACGCATACTGCGCACCGGGAATACTCCGTCCGGACGTACTGCTCACCAGCGCCAGCGGCGCTTACGGGCTGGCGGTGGCGGAGGGAATGCTGGCCATGACCATGGCCCTGTGCCGGAAGATGGATCTGTATGCAGGAAATCAGGCAAAGAAGCTTTGGCAGGCGGAAGGGGAGATTTCCTCTGTGTGGAATTCCACCTCCCTGATCCTGGGGCTGGGCGACATCGGGCAGGAATACGCCCGCCGAATGAAAGCTCTGGGAAGCTATACTATCGGCATCCGGCGAAATGTTTCGGAAAAGCCGGATTACATGGATGAGCTTCACACCATGGATGATCTGGAGAAGCTGCTGCCCCGGGCCGATTTTGTGGCCATGTCCCTGCCCAGCACCTCCGAGACCCATCATCTCATGGATGAAAAAAGATTGCTGATGATGAAAAAGGGAAGTTATCTGATCAACGCCGGGCGGGGAGACGCGGTGGACTGCGACGCCTTAAACCAGGTGCTTCACCGGGGAGTTTCCCTGGCTGGCTGCGCCCTGGATGTGACGGAGCCGGAGCCTCTTCCCGCAGACCATCCCCTTTGGGACGCTCCCCGCGCCATTATCATGCCCCACTGCGCCGGAGGCTTCCACCTTCCGGAGACCTTCGAGCGGGTGGTCCGCATCACCGGGGAAAACCTGGGGAAATTCCTCGCCGGCGACCGGGAGAAAATGAGAAATGTGGTGAGTCACTGACGGTTTGTCTGAAATTTTAAGAATTTTGCAGGAAAAATAAAGAATCTGTTAAAGATGAGGAAGTCTCTTGACGGTTTTTGGCCCGTCTTCCTATAATATCCATGTGCAGCAGGACTGCAGGAAAGGAATGCGGCAAAAATGCCGCAGAAAAGACAATTATGGATCCAAGGAAAACAGAAACGCGGCGGGCGTTTATTATCAATTGTGTTTATTTTGTGCTTCTGGCGGGAATCGTTTTTCTCCTTCTGAGAAATTTTCTGCCCATGTTTGCACCGTTTCTCATTGGTTTTGTGCTGGCATCTCTGCTGACGCCTCTGATCCGGATCATCTCCCGGAAATGGAAGATCCGGCAGTCCGTGGCGGCAGTGGCCGTTCTGGTTTTGTGCTATGCGGTGATCTTCGCTCTGATCTGTTTCTTCGGAAGCCGTTTCATCGGTTTTCTCCAGAATCAGGCCATGAAGCTGCCGGAGTATTACGGAAACTTTCTGGAACCTGGGCTGGCTCAGCTTTCGGAGCGGATTCTGGCCAGCTTTCCGGAATCAGAGGGGACTATTGAGAGCCTCCTCTCCAGCCTGGAAAACAGCGTTCAGTCGGCTGTTACAGATATCTCCGGAGTGCTCATCGGCCTGGGAGCTTCCTGGATTGTGGGATTTCCCGGTTTCCTGATTCAGCTGATTTTTACGGTGATCTCTTCCTTCTTTTTCACCCTGGATCTGGAGCGGGTGACAAAGTTTATTCTGAGACAGTTCCGCCCGGAACGCAGGAACATGATCCTGGAAATCGTCATCAGCTCCAAGGTGGTGATCTGGAAGATCCTCTGTGTTTATGCCCTGATGATGACCATCACCTTCTTTGAGCTGTATGCAGGCTTTACCATCCTGAATATTCCCATGGCGCCTCTTCTGGCGCTGCTGGTGGCCATTGTGGACATTCTTCCGGTGCTGGGCACCGGCACAGTGCTCATTCCCTGGGGACTGATTCTCCTGATTCTGGGGGATACGGTCCTGGGGGTGGGCATCCTGCTTCTCTATCTCATTATCACCGTGGTGCGCCAGACCCTGGAGCCGAAAATCATCGGACAGCAGGTGGGACTTCACCCTATCATCACCCTGCTGTGCATTTACGCCGGAGCCCAGCTCATCGGCGTGGTGGGAATCTTCGCTTTCCCTGTGATTGCCACAGTGATCAAAAAGCTGAACGACGAGGGGACGATCCATGTGATCCGGTGACCGCAGGGAAATTTTGAGAGAGGGAGGCAGTCTCCCTCTTTTCTATTTCCTGATTTTGGAAATCTGTTGCATTTCGGGACCAAAATGATTATTGTGGTTGTCAGGAGGTAGATGAATGATGAAACGAGCAGCATTGATACTGGCCCGGGGATTTGAGGAGAGCGAGGCGCTCTCCGTCGCAGATATTCTGCGCCGGGCGGGACTGACCTGTGAACTGGTGGGACTGGAAGAAACGGAAGTGGAAGGAGCCCATGGCATCTCGGTGAGATGCGACCGGATCCTGGACGGGGATGTGACAGATTATGATATGATCATCCTGCCGGGAGGCTACGGCGGAGTGGAACGGATGAAAGACAGCGAAGAGCTTTTGGCCCTCCTTCAGGAGATGAACCGCAAAGGCAGATATGTGTCTGCCCTCTGTGCCGCTCCCTCTGTGCTGGCGGAGGCTGGCCTTCTGGAAGGGAAACATTACACGGCCTACAGGGAATGCGACCCTGAAGTTTCCCGCGGCAATTATGTGAAGAAGCCGGTGGTGGTCGATGGAAACCTGCTTACGGGCATGGGGCCTGCCATGGCCTATGCCTTTGCCTACCGCGCGGCTAAGCTGCTGGGCGGGGACTCCCGCGCGGTTAAGGAGCGGATGCTTTACAGTCATTCATTCAGAGAGGAGGAAGAGGCATGAAAAAGGCGGCAGTTTTGATGGCGGAAGGTTATGAGGAGGGGGAGACCCTCACCATTGTGGATCTGATGCGGAGAGCCGGTGTGGAGTGCCATACCTTCTCTTTCGGAGAGGAATTTGTAAAAGGGATGCACGGGATGTATGTGAAAGCCGACAGGAAGTTCTCCGACGAGGTTATGGAATACGATCTCCTTGTGCTGCCCGGCGGCAGGCCAGGGGGAGAAAATCTGCGGGAAAATCCGGATGTGATCCGGCTGGTCCGCCGGTTTGACGAGCAGGGAAAGTACGTGGCGGCCATGTGTTCCGGCACTACGGTTCTGGAAAAGGCGGAAGTCATCCGGGGAAGGAAGGTCACCGGCTATACAGGCTATGAGGAAAAGCTGAAAAGCGGAACTTTTCTGAATGATGTGGTGGTGCAGGACGGAAATCTTGTCACCAGCCAGGGACCGGCGACTCCATGGCCCTTTGCCTTTCTGCTGGCAGAGCTTTTAGGCGGGGACTCTGAGACTGTAAGGGAACGGATGCTCTACAGACAGGCAGGAGGAAAATAAAAGATTCTATGATTTACGGAAAGCTTCCGGTTGTATTTTTAAGCACCATAGCCAGTGAAAAAAAGAATACGATCAACAGTCAGATCGCAGAATTTCTGCTGAACCATCTGGATGAGGCGGCTCAGATGGGGATCCGGGAAATGGCGGATGCCTGCAGCGTATCCGTCAGCTCTCTCTCCCGCTTCTGCCGCGAGATCGGCCTCAGAGATTTCGCGGAGCTGCGGGAGCTGCTTTCCGCCAACGACCGGTATTTTCAGACGGCTCCCTCCGGGCAGACCGCCCTGCAGCGGGCCCGTGAGTACAGAACCAGAGTGATGGAGAGTCTGGACCAGACGGCCCGGTCCGTAAATCTGAACGACATTTCCAGGCTTTGCAGAGAGATTTGCCGCAGCCGGCGGACAGCGGTCTTCGGCCTGTTAAAAGCCGGTTCGGTGGCACTGAATCTCCAGGGGGATCTCCTGATGCTGGGAAAGCAGGTGTATACCAACATTTCCTATGCCCAGCAGATCCAGTATCTCCTCTCCGCCGGGGAGGAGGACCTGATTCTGATCTTCTCCTACACCGGATCTTATTTTGATTATCAGGATATGAAGCCCTATTGCAGGCAGCTTTCTGTCCCCAGAATCTGGATGGTATCCGGGGGAGAGGGGGAATACCCGCCGTATGTCAACCATGTCATCCGGTTCCGGTCTCCCCACGACCAGATCAGCCATCCCTACCAGCTTCAGTTTATCGCCGGGCTGATCGCCCAGGAGTATGCGAGACAGCTGGAAATCGGCGAAGCCACTCCTTTATGAAAGGGAGAGCGGATGCTTTGCGGCACCCGCCCTCCCTTTTTCTGACGCTTTTTGGAAATTTTTATGATTCAAAATAGTCCAGTACCGTATCAAATGTCACTTCATATCCCAGGGCCAGGGAATCCTTCTCTACATACTCCTCTCTGGTGTGGGCGCCGTTTCCGTAATAAGCTCCGAAACATACGGCGGGAATGTTCATGGACAGCGGAATGTTGCAGTCTGTGGAGCCGGACTGGCGTTTTACCTTTTTTCCGGTAACCGCTTCCAGCCGCTTCTCCGCTTTCTGGAGCAGCTCTTCTCTTCTGGCCTCTGCCTCCGGACTTAAATTCTCACAGGGACGCTCTCCCACCAGTTCTACGGTGATATCCGGTCGGTCCAGAATCCGGTCGAACTGTTCTTTCATGTAGTCCAGGCCGGACTTGGTGTCGGAGCGGAACTCGCAGAGCATGCTTGCCTCCTGGGCGATGGTGTTGACGGAGGTTCCGCCGGAGATGGTTCCCACATTGTAAGTAGTCTTGCCTTCCTTCGGCACCTGAATGGCGTAGATGTCCTCAATAATGGCGGCCAGTTTCTCAATGGCGTTGCTGCGGCCAAAATCCCCGTAGGAATGACCGCCCTGGGTTCTCGCCGTCACCAGGAAGCGGTGGGAGCCCACAGCCTGGTTGGTGACAGAGTCCAGCTTCCCGTCAAAGCTGTAGAATTCCCGGATTCGTCCCCTGTAATCCTCGCAGATCTTTCGGCTTCCCTTTAAGTTGCCCAGCCCTTCTTCCCCGGAGTTGCACACAAAGAGGATTCCGGCGTTCTTTGGCTTTAAGCCTGTTTCCGTTACGTATTTGGCAATCATCAGAATGTTCACCAGATTGGCCGTGTCATCGCCTACGCCGGGACAGCAGAGACGGCCGTTTTCCTCCTTCCAGGGCAGGGGATCTGTGTCCGGGAACACTACGTCCGTATGAGCCATGAATACGACCACCGGGCCGTCCTCCGTCACGCCCACAGGATAGACCACATTAAGGGCCTCGTCGGTGTACACTCCCCTGGCTCCCATGTCCTCCAGCCATTTCCTGCAGAATTCCATCCGCTTTTCCTCGTGATTGGACGGGGAAGGAATCTGGGCGATGGTTTTTAACAGCTCCAGCGCCTCGTCTCTGTGCTCCTCAATAAATGTTTTTGCCAATGATGATAACATACGCAATTGTCCTCCTTGTTTTGCAGTATCATAAAGCGGAAAATGACAGAAGGCACCCCTCCGGCTGCTCTCGTCTTTGGGATGCCTTTTTTCTGTTCCGGAAACCTCCGTATCCGGATATTTAACTATTAATATTTATAGGTCTGGCTCAGATACACGTTTCCGGTGGGATGATAGATGAAATTGTTCACGTTGGACAAGTAGGCCGACAGGCTCTCCTGGTGAGAGATAGGCAGCCAGACGCACTCTTCTGCCAGCTTCATCTCCATCTCCTCGTAAAGGGCGTTTCTCTCGTCGCCGTTGGGAAGACTGGCCGCCTCCGCCA
Organism: Candidatus Lachnoclostridium stercorigallinarum; assembly: GCA_019116745.1. GTDB lineage: Bacteria > Bacillota > Clostridia > Lachnospirales > Lachnospiraceae > Lachnoclostridium_A > Lachnoclostridium_A stercorigallinarum. The sequence goes on along the minus strand of DXBC01000102.1, from coordinate 8,476 downwards.
GCATGGAGTTATATTCCTCGTCCTTGTAATGGGCCACATTGATTCCAATATCCTCATTGGCCAGCAGGTTCAGGAAATTGTCGGGATCTCCGTTGTCTCCCGTCCATCCAAACAGACATACGTCAAAGTCGCCGGTGTTGCACTTGTCAATGTAGGAGGTCCAGTCAAAGGTGTCGATGGAGCAGTTGACGCCCACCTTCGCCCAATAGCCCTGGATTGCCTCCGCAAGGGTCTGACCGGTTGCAGTGTTGTAAGGTCTCGGGTTGGTGTAGGCCACCATGTAAATATCGGTCACCCCTTTTTCCGCCAGAGTGGCCTGAGCGGCCTCCGGGTCATAGGCCACCTGCTCCACGTTGCTGCTGAATCCCGGCACGAAGCTGGGCAGGATGGTGGTCGCCTGGGAGGCATACCCGCGGTAAAGACTCTCCACCAGCTCCGGCACATTGATGGCCTGGGAAAGGGCCTTTCTCACTTCCGGATCTGTGAGCACATCGGTGTTATATGCCATGTAGTTGATGTTCATGCCTTCCACCTGATTGATGATGCAGCCGGCGGAGGTAATCTGATCTACCACATTGGCGTCAATGCCGTCAATAATATCCACTTCCCCGTTTGTCAGAGCTACCACACGGGCGGAGTTGTCTGTGATAATGCGGAATACCAGATTTTTTGCCACTCCCGGCTCACCCCAGTAATCCTCGTTGCGCTCCATAACTACTGCTTCAGCCTTGTCCCATCTCACGAACTTATAAGGGCCGGTGCCGCAGGGATGCTCGTTTAAGTTGTTGTCATACTTCTCGCAGGCTGTCGGACTTACTATAGGGGCGCCCAGAGACATGGCCAGGTTGTTTAAAAAAGGCGTGCTGGCTTTTTTCAGCTTAAATTCCACAGTGTATTCGTCAATGACATTGCAGGATTCCACATCGCCGTACACAAAATCGCCGTAGTTCATATTTTCTGTCTTGTTGATGGTCTGGCGGTCCACATTGAACTTCACGGCTTCCGCATTGAAATCCGTGCCGTCGTGGAACTTCACGCCCTGTCTCAGATGGAAGGTATAGGTCAGGCCGTCTTCGCTCACGTCCCAGGACTCTGCAAGACATGGCTCCACTTCTGTGTTGGAATCTCCGAATTTCAGAAGTCCCTCGTACATCTGAACCATGGGTTTGGATGATTCCCCGTCATCCACAATAGCCGGATCCAGTCCTCTCGGGTCGGCGCCCTGGGCAAAGGTGATGGTCTGATTCCGGTCCACATCCTCAGGAATTTCCCCGAATTCTGTCAGAGGCGCCCTGGCTGAACCGCTTGCGCTTCCGCTGCCGCCTCCTTTCTCAGCTTCCTGAGAAACTGCCGTAGTCTCCGTCTGAGAACTGCCTCCGCAGGCCGCCATGGACAAAATCGCAGCTGTGCACAGCAGAGTGCTGATTACTCTCTTTTTCATATCGTATTGCTCCTCCTCTCCTGTCTTCCGACGGTTTCTCTCCTAAAAATTCCACAGAAAACCGACGGTGACAGAAAAAATTATAGTACTGATCTACAAAAAACTCAACTGTTTTTTTGCCGATCAGTACTATCTTGTCATAAAATGGGGAATAGAATATTATTTTGTATCGTACAGATGACAGGCCACCAGGTGGTCATTGCCCACATCCTGCATCTCCGGAAGAATTTCATCGCAGCCCTGGCACTTTTTAAAGCACCGGGAGCTGAAACGGCAGCCCTTCGGCGGATCAATGGGGGTGGGAACATCTCCTGTCAGAATGATTCTCTCCTTCTTTTTTGTCACATCCGTGGACGGAATGGCAGATAAAAGGGCCTGGGTGTAGGGATTTAAGGGATTGTCATAAATCTCGTGCTTTCCGGCCACCTCCATCAGCTTGCCCAGGTACATGACGCCCACCCGGTCGCTGATATGTTTCACCACGTTCAGTCCGTGGGCGATAAACAGGTAGGTCAGACCGAACTGCTCTTTCAGGTCATCCAGCAGGTTCAGCACCTGAGCCTGGATGGACACGTCCAGGGCGGACACCGGCTCGTCGCAGACGATGAGCTTGGGCTCTACGGCCAGGGCTCTGGCGATGCCCACTCTCTGCCTCTGTCCGCCGGAAAACTCGTGGGGATACCGGTTTCTCTGGTGATTGGCCAGACCTACGCAGTTTAACAGGTAGGTCACCCGGTCCTCAATCTGATTCTCCGGAAGGAGATGATTGATGCGGATGGGTTCCGCAATAATATCTCCGATGGTCATACGGGGATTTAAGGAGGCGTAGGGGTCCTGGAAAATCAGCTGGATGTCCTTGCAGTATTTCCGCCGCTCCTTGCGGGACAGCTTCGTAAGGTCCACGCCGTTATAGATGATTTCTCCATCGGTGGGGGTGTAGAGATCCACCAGCATTTTTCCGATAGTGGATTTTCCGCAGCCGGACTCTCCCACCAGACCAAAAGCTTCTCCCTTGTAGATTTTAAAGGAAACATCGTCCACCGCCTTCAGAATGGAGGTGGGTTTCCCGAAAAAGTTGGTCTCGACCGTGAAGTATTTCTTCAGGTTCTTTACCTCTAAAAGAACTTCTCTCTTTTCTTCGCTCATTTACTCTTCCTCCGGTTCCTCTTCGTCGCTTACCAGGAAGCAGCGCACCTGTCTTCCCTCTTCGGTCTCCACCAGCTTCGGCATATGCTCCCTGCACTTTTCCATGCAGTGATCGCACCGGTCCGCAAAGGCACATCCTTTTGGCAGGCGGGTGGGATCGGGCACGATTCCCTTGATCATATACAGGCGGTCTCTGTCTTCGTCCAGCCGGGGGATGGAGTCCATCAGTCCTCTGGTGTAGGGATGAAGAGGATTGGTAAACAGCTGCATAACTGTAGCCTGCTCCACCACGCGTCCGCAGTACATAACCACAACCCGGTCCGCAGTTTCCGCCACTACGCCCAGATCATGGGTGATGAGGAGCACGGCCATACCCAGCTCATTTCTCAGACGGTTGATCAGGTCCAGAATCTGAGCCTGAATGGTCACATCCAGAGCGGTGGTGGGTTCGTCGGCGATGAGCAGCTCCGGATGGCAGGAAAGAGCCATGGCGATCATCACTCTCTGGCGCATTCCGCCGGACATCTGATGGGGGTAGTCATGGGCCCGCTTCTCCGGATCCGGAATGCCCACCAGGTCCAGCATCTCCACGGCCCGCCTGTAAGCCTCGTCCTTGGTCACCTTCTCATGGGTCAGAATATTTTCCATGATCTGGTCCTTGATGCGGTAAACGGGATTTAAGGAAGTCATGGGCTCCTGGAAAATCATGGAAATCCTGTCTCCCCGGATCTTCTCCATCTCCTTGTGATTTTTCTTTAACAGGTTTTCCCCATTAAAGAGGATTTCTCCTCCGGATACCCGTCCCGGTTCCCGGATCAGACCCATGATAGAGAGGGAGGTAACGCTTTTTCCGGAACCGGACTCGCCTACCACGGCCAGGATTTCTCCCTTGTCAACCTGGAAGCTGACTCCGTTTACGGCCTTGACCGTTCCTCTTTTTACTTTAAATTCTGTCTCCAGATTATTTACTTCCAATAACATGACGGCTCCTCCTTATACGCGTTCTTTCGGATCCAGGGCGTCTCTCAAGCCGTCACCGAACAGGTTGAAGGCCAGCACGGCCAGAGTGATGGCCAGTCCCGGGAAGATCAGGGTGTAGGGGGCGGAAAAAATGTATGTTCTCGCCCGGCCCAGCATATCGCCCCACTCCGCCATAGGAGGCTGTACGCCCATTCCCAGGAAACCGAGGGCGGCAGTATCCAGAATTGCCGTGGAAATTCCCAGAGTAGCGCGAACCACGATGGAAGAGATTACATTGGGCAGAATGTGACGGAAGATAATCCGGCCGTCAGAGTTTCCGATTACTTTTGCAGCCGCCACATAGTCGTTTTCCTTTACAGAGAGAATGGAACTTCGCACAATGCGGGCATACTCCGGTATGGAAACGGTTCCGATGGCAATGATAGCTTTGTCCAGTCCCTTTCCCAGGGCTGCCATCAGGGTGATGGCCAGCAGGATGGACGGAATGGAAAGCATGATATCCATACACCTCATGATAAAGCCGTCCACTTTTCCGCCGAAATATCCGGCGATGGAGCCCAGGATGGTTCCGATCACCAGGGAAAAGGCCACGGCGGACAGACCCACCAGCAGGGAAATCTTTGTGCCGGAGAGTACGCGGGAGAAAATATCACGGCCCAGCTGGTCTGTGCCGAACCAGTACTCGGCGCAGGGCTTGACGAAAGTATGGGACATATCGGAGTATTCAGGATCGTAAGGGGCCAGCAAATCTCCGAAAATGGCCAGGAAGACCATAAGGATGATAACCGCCAGTCCGGCCAGGGCCGCCTTGTTTTTCTTTAAGGTGTCCCACATGACTTTCAGCTGGGACTCCGGTTTTTCAATGACCTCTCCGGCCACCACTTCAGTACGTTTTTTCTTTGCCATGGCTGTTACGCCTCCTTTCCGGAATATTTAATTCTGGGATCGAGGAAGGCGTATACCACGTCCACGATCAGATTCATCAGCACGAAAATAACGGCAATCAGGAGAACCACTCCCTGAACCACCGGAAAGTCTGATTTCATGATGCACTGCACCGTATAATTGCCGATGCCGGGCCAGGAGTATACGGATTCCGTCAGCACGGCGCCGCCCAAAAGGGAACCCAGCTGCAGACCGATTACCGTGGCCACTGGCAGCATGGCGTTTCTTAAGGCATGGCGGCGGTTCACTTTTCCTTCCGGCACGCCCTTGGCTCTTGCCGTCCGGATATAGTCCTGATTCAGGGTCTCCAGCATACTGGAACGGGTCATTCTGGCGATAATGGCCATGGAGTAAAGACTCAGGGTTACTGCCGGCAGCACCAGATGACGGAGCACATCCTTTAACGCCTCCATATCCCCGGCGATGATGCTGTCAATGATCATAAAACCGGTCACTGTATCCGGACGGAGAGCCGGGTCCACCCGTCCTGTGGACGGAAGCCAGTGCAGGGTGCCGGAGAACAGAATGATCAGCATAATGCCAAGCCAGAAAATCGGCACGGAAACGCCCACCAGGGACAGAAGCATTCCTCCGTTGTCGAAAATGGAATTTTTGTGGACGGCGGATATGACGCCCACCACGATTCCCAGCACCGAAGCCAGGATAATGGCCACAATGGCCAGCTCTACCGTAGCCGGAAAACGGGACATGATCTCATCCACTACCGGAGTCTTGGTGTAATAGGAAGTACCCAGATCGCCGGTAAACGCTCCTTTGATGAAATCCACATACTGAACGACAATGGGATCGTTAAGACCGTTTGCCTCTCTCCACGCTTCCATGCTCTCCTGGGTGGCATGCTGTCCCAGCACAATGGGAGCCGGATCCGGAGCACAGACACGCATCAGGAAGAATACGATCAGCGACACCCCGAACAGTACCGGGATGAGCTGGAGCAGTCTCTTCACAATGTACTTTATCATGATATCTTTACCTCTCTCTTTGTATTGTTTGCATGGGGAACAATTCATTTCTGAACCGGTCATCCCCTTTCAGGCTCAGAAACGGACTGTTCCCCCGGGAACAGTCCGACATTTTCCTTCCACAGACACCTATAAAGGGCAGATTGCTCTGCCCCTTATGGTGTGAAAGCCGGTTTCTATTCCGGTTTTCTGATCCCGCCTCAGTTTTTGTAGGTCTGGCTGAGGTAGGTGTTGCCTGTCGGATGATAGATAAAGTTCTGAACGTTGCTTACATAGCCGGCCAGGTTTACCTGGTGGGAAATGGGCAGCCATACGTTCTCATCTGCAACCTTCTGCTCCATCTCAGCATAGGCGGCGTTTCTCTCATCTCCGTTGGGAAGAGACGCTGCCGCGGAAAGCATCTGGTTGAACTCCTCATCGTGATACTGAGCCACGTTCATCTCAATATCATCAGAAGCCAGCAGGTTCAGGAAGTTGTCCGGGTCACCGTTGTCGCCGATCCATCCGTACAGGCAGACATCGTAGTCGCCGGTACCGATCTTCTCTTTGTAGGTGGTCCAGTCATAAGCGTCGATGGTGCAGGTTACGCCCACTTTTGCCCAGTAGCCCTGAATGGCCTCTGCCAGAGTCTGGCCAGTAGCGGTATTGTAGGGTCTCGGGTTGGTGTAGGCCAGCATATGGATCTCGGTGATGCCCTTGTCAGCCAGTACCTGCTGCGCGTCCTCGGGATCATACTGAGTCTGGGTTACGTCAGCGCTGTAGCCCGGTACGAAGGAAGGCAGAATGGAGGTTGCCTCCGTCGCATAGCCTCTGTAAAGGCTCTGAACCAGCTCCGGAACATTGACAGCCTCAGAGAGAGCTCTTCTCACATCCGGATCGGTCAGTCTCTGGGTGTTGTATCCCAGATAGTTGATGTTCATGCCTTCTGTCATGTTTAACAGACAGCCGGCCGCGGTGATCTGATCTACAACGTTGGCGTCGATGCCGTCGATGATATCCACCTCACCGTTGGTCAGGGCCACCACACGGGCGGAGTTGTCTGTGATGGTACGGAATACGATCTCCTTGGAGACGCCGGGCTCTCCCCAGTAATCTTCGTTTCTCTCCAGCACAACAGCCTCATTCTTATCCCATCTCACAAATTTGTAGGGGCCAGTGCCGCAGGGAGCTTCGTTTAAGTTGTTGCCGGCGGCCTCGCAGGCGGTAGGACTTACCATAGGAGCGCCCAGAGACATGGCCAGATTGTTTAAGAAGGGGGTGCTGGCCTTGCTCAGCACAATCTCTACGGTGTACTCGTCGATGACGTTGCAGGCAGCCACATCACCGAATACGAAATCTGCGTAGAGCATATCTTCCGTCTTATTTACGGTCTGACGATCAATGTTGTATTTTACGGCTTCTGCGTTGAAGTCCGTACCGTCATGGAACTTTACACCCTGTCTTAAGTGGAAGGTGTAGGTCAGTCCGTCTTCGCTGATATCCCAGGATTCAGCCAGGCAGGGCTCTACCTCTGTGGTGGAATCACTGAATTTTGTCAGGCCCTCATACATCTGTACGATGGGCTTGGAAGACTCGCCGTCATCCACCATAGCCGGATCCAGTCCTCTGGGATCCGCGCCCTGTGCGTATGTAAGAGTCTGTTCCCGGTCTACATCTTCCGGAACCTCCGCAAACTCTGTCAGGTTCTCCGCTGCTGCCGCAGTCTGGGCCGCTGTGGTCTCCGCTGCGCTTCCGCCTTCCTCAGAAGACTGAGCCGCTGTGGTGTCTGTTGTGGAACTGCTTCCGCCGCAGCCGGACAATACAGCCGCAGTCATGGCAGTGCAAAGCAGCACGCTGGCTAATTTCTTTTTCATAATAGCTCCTCCTTTTCCTGTTTCCATTCCCGACCGGGCAACATTCTGCTACTACTTTAATGAGCCAATGTGCCAAATCTGCAATGTTGAAGCTGATTATAGTCCTAAATGGGTGAAATTACAACTATTTTTTACAAAAATTTGAATTTTTTGTATAAACATACAACTGCATTTTCAGTTTCCCTTCAGATTTCGGCGTTTTTTCCCAGTGTTCAGATGTCCGTGTAGGAAGGACATTCAGGCCGGAAAAATCCTCCCGTACCGGAGTTTCTCCGATCCGGGAGGCTGATGCCGCAGGAAAACCGTCTTTTTCAGGGACGCACCTGTCCGTCCCCGCAGATAATATATTTCACAGTGGTCAGTTCCTTCAGTCCCATGGGGCCTCTGGCGTGAAGCTTCTGGGTGCTGATGCCGATTTCCGCCCCGAAGCCGAATTCGGCCCCGTCGGTAAAGCGGGTGGAGGCGTTGACATAGACGGCGGCGGAGTCGATTTCATCCAGAAACTGCTTTGCGTTTGCATAATTTTGCGTGATGATGGCCTCAGAGTGTCCGGTGCTGTATCGGTTGATATGGGCGATGGCTTCATCCAGACTGTCCACCAGTTTCACGGACAGAATATAGTCCAGGTATTCCGTTCCCCAGTCTTCTTCCGTGGCCGGTACAAGTCCCTCTGCCAGGCGGCAGCTCTCCTCGTCTCCACGGATTTCCACCTGCTTTTCGTCCAGCCGCTTTTTCAGAAGAGGCAGAAATTCCGCCGCAATGCTCCGGTGTACCACCACAGACTCACAGGCGTTGCAGACGCCGATCCGCTGGGTTTTGGCGTTGTAGATAATGTCCAGGGCCATGGAAAAGTCGGCGGAGTCGTCCACATATACGTGGCAGTTGCCGGTTCCGGTCTCAATGACTGGGACGGTGCTATTTTCCACCACCGTGCGGATCAGTCCGGCGCTGCCCCTGGGAATGAGAACGTCCAGATACCCGCTCAGCCGCATCAGCTCTCTTGCGCTCTCCCTGCTGGTGTCGGAAATGAGCTGAACCGCCCCTTCAGGCAGTCCTGACCTTCTCAGGCCCTCCTGAATGGCTGCCACAATGGCCCCATTGGACCGGATGGCGTCGCTGCCGCCTCT
>DXBC01000101.1 GCA_019116745.1 Candidatus Lachnoclostridium stercorigallinarum | reverse complement strand
CCTCCTTCCAGCCAGGTATCTCCCATGACAACAGACAATCCACGAGAAAAAATACGCCAATAATGACAGTAGCCATAATCATCAGCACAAGCTGATTTTTCCAGAAAAGGAATTCACAAACTCCAGCCATCCTGTCTTCATCCCACACTTCTTCTATAATAAAATCCGGCTGCAGCTCCTTCTGCCCCATCTCCGGCGTCTCTTCCTTTCCGCCCCTCCACTTTTTCTTTAAAAACCGGCGAAAGCCTGTCTCTCCGCCGGGACCGGCAATCCCGTCTTTCCACACGTAAACGCCGCTGGCCTTTCCAAAGAACAGGTAAATTACTTTTTCATCCTCCCAGATCCTGTCAATCGCAGGATAGGGCCAGAAGTTTTCTTCCCGTCCGGATTCCCAGCAAAACCCATCTTCATAAAACTGAAGGCAGCTTTTTTCTTCTCTGGATTTCCGACTGTAATATCCATTGCCGAAATTCTGCAGATGTTTTTTTGCATGATCCGAAAAAAATGTATACAGCCCAAGCACAATCAGCGCAAAAAAACCATTACGAATCCAAACAGAAAACAGCAGCATCGCCGCTGCCGAAATCATCAAAATCAATTCGGAGCTTTGACCATTCCGCCTTCCGTGATAGAGTTTTTCATTGAGTGTTATCATCCGATTGATGATCTGCAGCTGTTCTCTCAGCGTTTCTTTCTTTTGGACGGTGTATACCGGCATTTTTCATTCCCCCTTCTCCCCATAGGCTCATTATACCGCCCGCAGGCAGAAACCGCCACCCAATTCAGAAAATTCAGGGAAGAAATCCCAAAGAATCTGTGATATACTGTTGTTATCACACATGAGGTTCATAAGAATAAAAAGTCAGGAGGAAGAAGTATGAGCATTGACATGAAAACCATGCCGAAACTGGGCTTCGGTCTCATGCGCCTGCCCCAGAAGGACGGGGAGATCGATATGGAGCAGTTAAAGGAGATGGTGGACACCTATCTGGAAAGCGGCTTCAACTATTTCGACACTGCCTATGTCTATCACGGCGGCAAATCAGAGACCGCCATTAAGGAAGCCCTGGTGAACCGCTATACCAGAGATTCCTTTTATCTGGCCACCAAGCTGCCGGTCTGGGCCATGAAGGGGCCGGAGGACAAGGACCGGATCTTTGAAGAACAGCTGGAGAAATGCGGAGTGGACTATTTTGATTTCTACCTGCTCCACAGCATTGAGGACGGCAGCAAGTACAATCTCTATAAGGAGTATGACTGCTACCGCTGGGGCACGGAGAAGAAAAAAGAGGGAAAAATCCGCCATTTCGGCTTCTCCTTCCATGGCAGCCCGGAGCTTCTGGAGCGGATCCTGGACGAGCAGCCGGAGATCGAATTTGTACAGATCCAGTTAAACTACGCGGACTGGAACAACGCCCTGGTGCAGTCGGGACGTCTCTATGAAATCCTTCACCGCAGAAACATCCCCATCATCGTCATGGAACCGGTGAAGGGCGGCACCCTGGCCAATCTTCAGCCGGAGCTGGAACAGATGTTTAAGGAGGAAGAGCCGGATGCCTCCGCCGCCTCCTGGGCCCTGCGGTTTGTGGGCTCCCTGGACGGCGTGGCCACCATTTTAAGCGGTATGTCCTCCGAAGAACAGATGAAGGACAACTTAAATACATTTAAGAACTTCCATCCCCTCACGGAGCGGGAGCGTCAGATCATCGAAGCCGTAGTAAAAAAGATGCAGGATATGCCCCTGGTGGCCTGTACCTCCTGCCGCTACTGCTGCGACGGCTGCCCCGCCGGCATCGCCATTCCGGACGTGATTCGGGCATTAAATACCGCCCGCCTCTATCCGAAGGACCGCCGCCCCATTCTCTTCTACCGCAATCTGGTCATTGACAGCGGAAAGGCCGGCGGCTGCATCGGCTGCGGCCAGTGCGAGGGCGTATGTCCCCAGCACCTGCCCATTATTGAGCTGATGAAAGAGGCAGCGGAGAAGCTGGAAGAATAAAGAAAACCGGAAGAACAGATATTGAAAGAGGACTGCCGCCGCAGTCCTCTTTTCTCACACTTCTTTCTCAAAAAATAGATGCCCATCGTGGGCGATCTCTCCGCCGATGGCCATGGAGCCGGTTCCCGCCAGCTCAAAGCCCATCTTTTTATAAAGCCCTGCTGCCGGCAGATTCTGGGCGCCGGTATCCAGCCGTACGGCCCGGCAGCCGGTCCGTTTCGCCTCATCCAGGACAAACTGCACCATCTTCTTTCCCATGCCGTGACCGGCCTTTGAGGGCCTCACACAGAGCAGATGAAGCACCAGAATCCGGTCCGGTTCCGCCTCATACTTCCAGTCCACCTGACCGTACTCCTCCGCCTGGATATGGTCGGCCACCACGCTGGCGCAGATCTCCCCGCCCCGCTCCATCACATACAGGGTGCCGTTCTCCCTGGCTTTTTCAGCCGTCTCCCTGGTGGGGTAGACTCCCAGCTTCCAGGCGGTGTAGGCGCCGTGCTCCTCCTCGTGGAGAAGAAGTTCCCGGTAGCCATCCGCCACCGGATCCAGATCCTCCGGCTCCGCCCTGCGGATCACCGTTTCCGCCTCCGCTTTTTCCCTCATCAGCTCTTCCAGAAATTTCTTCTCTTTTTTGTCCAGATTGGCCTCCGCCAGCAGATCCGGCCGTCTCTCCAGGGTCCGGATAATGGACTGCTGCCGTCTCCACTCATAGATTTTCCTGTGATGACCGGAGAGGAGCACCTCCGGCACCTTCATCCCCCGGTATTCCTCCGGGCGGGTGTACTGGGGATACTCCAGCAGGTTGTCGTGGAAGGACTCCTCCTCCGCCGACGCGTCGTTGTTCAACACTCCCGGCACCAGTCTGGAGATGCAGTCGATCATCACCATGGCGGGAAGTTCCCCGCCGGTGAGGACGTAGTCTCCCACGGAGAGATAATCCGTCACAATCAGCTCCAGAGCCCTCTCGTCAATCCCCTCGTAGTGGCCGCAGAGAAAGACCAGATCCTCCTCCTTTGCCAGCTCCTCGGCGATTTTCTGGTTGAACACCTGGCCCTGGGGCGTCATGTACAGAACCCTGGGCCGTTTTCCCAAGCGCTCGCAGAGGGCCTCGTAGGCGTCGCAGACCGGGGCGGCCTGCATCACCATGCCGGCGCCGCCGCCGTAGGGGGCGTCGTCCACGTGGCCGTGCTTTTCCTTCGTATAATCCCGGATGTTCACCGCCTCAATGGAAATCTTCCCAGCGGCCGCGGCTCTGCCGATAATGCTGGTGTTTAAGCCCTCCAGCACCATTTCCGGAAACAGGGTGAGAACGTGATAATTCATGACAGTCCTCCCCTTCCCTACAGATCCAGCAGGCCGTCCAGCACATGGACGGTCATCACGCCTTTTTCCAGGTCCACATCAAGAATGCAGTCCTTGATGGCCGGCAGAAGAAGCTCTTTCCCGTTCTCCCGCTCCACCACGTACACGTCGTTGGCGCCGGTGAACATGACGTCCTTCATGGTTCCCAACGTCTCACCCTGGTCGGTGATCACGGAAAGGCCGATGAGGTCCGCCACGAAGTTTTCGTCCTCTCCCAGGGGAACGGCCTGCTCTCTGGTGATCCAGAGGTCCTTTCCCCGGTATTTCTCTATATCGTTGATATTGTCATATCCCTTAAATTTCAGGATCACCATGTTCTTGAAAAACTTTACGCCTGCAATCTCAAGCTCCAGCATTTCCTTCCCGGTGTCCAGAAATACAGTTTCCAAATCCTCAAAGCGGGCCGGATCGTCGGTGGTGGGGAATACCTTGACCTCGCCCCGGACTCCATGGGTGGAGCTGATCACGCCCACCCGCAGCATATCTTCCATCTGTGGGTTCTCCTTTTCCTGTGTGATCGTTATAAAAGAAAAACCGCCTTCCAGGTGTCAGGCGGTCCTAAAGCTACTGAATATCCACAATAACTTTCTTTTCTTCTTTTGAAGCGGCTGCTTTTACAACAGAACGAATGGCTCTGGCAATCCTTCCCTGTTTGCCGATCACCTTTCCCATGTC
>DXBC01000100.1 GCA_019116745.1 Candidatus Lachnoclostridium stercorigallinarum | reverse complement strand
AGGGAAAACTTTCCCTTCTTTTTGTGCTGATTACCTGCAGGAGAGAAGCTACGAAAGGGAATGGAAGTATGTACTGTATCAGTGTCAGCCATAAAAAGGCGCCTGTAAATATCCGGGAGAAATTTGCTCTGGGTAAGGAAGAAAAGATTCAGTTTATCCGGAAGCTGAAAGGGAATCCGGAAATATCCGGCTGTGTGGTGCTCTGCACATGCAACCGCAGCGAGATTTATATCACCGGGACCAGAAAGGCCATCGGAGAGCTTCAGAAAGAGGTGGCGGAGTTTAAAAATCTGCCTCTCCAGGAATTGTTAAAGTACCTGAACCTGTACAGCGGAGACCGGGCCATCGGGCACCTGTTTAAGGTCTGCTGCGGCTTTGACTCCATGGTGCTGGGGGAAGACGAGATCCTGGGCCAGGTCCGGGACGCTTATCAGCTGTCTCTGGAACAGAACGGGGCGGATTATGAGCTGAACGTGCTCTTTCAGAGAGCCCTGGCGGCGGCAAAGCGGATCAAGACGGACACGAATCTTTCCAGAACGCCCCTGTCCATCGCCACGCTGGTGGCCAATGAAGTGTTTCATTTTGAGAAAGACGGTGTGAAGAATGTGATGGTCATCGGTATGAGCGGAAAGATGGGAAGCACCATCACCAAAAACATTCTCAGCAAGCCGGGCATCCAGGTGACAGGCACCTACCGCAGCCACAAGCCGGACTTTGTCATGGAAGTGAAGAGCGACCGGGTGAAGCTGGTGGAGTACAAGGACCGGTATCAGTATATGGATGAGATGGATATTGTGGTCAGCGCCACTTCAGGACCTCACTACACGGTGACGGCAAAGGAGCTGGAGCCGGTTCTGACCGGCGGGAAAAAGCGGCTGTTTATGGATGTGGCGGTGCCCATCGATATGGATCCGGAGATCCGGAAGCTGAACGGCATTTCCCTTTATGACATCGATTATTTTGAGACCCTTTCCAAAAACAACACGGAGATCAAGATGAAGGAGCTGGACCGGGCCAGAGCGCTGATGGAGGAAGATCTGGACGCGGCCATCCGGGAGATGATGTTTCATCCCTATATCAGGCGTATGGGAGAGCTGCGGCAGGTTTTTGAAGGCAGGAAGCTGGAGACGGTGCTGTTTCAGATCCGGGATCATGTGAGCAGCGAAGACCTGAAAGTGATTCTTAAAACCCTGGACGGACTGGAGCGCTGGCTAAGAGAGGAGTAAACGTGGCATATTTTCCATTTTTTATAGATATTGAAAATCAGAACTGCCTGATCGTAGGCGGCGGAACCGTGGCCTACCGGAAGGTACGGGTGCTGTCCGATTACGGCCCCCGCATCCGTGTGGTGGCGCCGGAAATCTCGGAGAAGATCCGGGAGCTGGCGGCAGAGGCAAAGGAAAAGCTGGTGCTGGAGTGCCGGAAATTTCAGGATCAGGATCTGGACGAAGCTGATTTTGTGGTGGCGGCCACGGAAGATGAGGAGCTGAACCGCCGGATTTCTCTTATCTGCAGGGAGCGGAAGATTCCAGTGAATGTGGTGGACGTGCAGGAAGAGTGCAGTTTTATCTTTCCGGCCCTGGTAAAGGACGGGGACATTACGGTGGGAATTTCCACGGGAGGAAGCAGCCCCACCATCGCCCAGTATCTGAAGGCCGGGCTTCGGGAGATCATACCGGAGGGCTTTGGGGAGCTGGCAGTCCAGCTGGGAAGCTACCGGGAGATGGTAAAAGAGCAGGTATGGGATATTTCCGTGAGAACGAAGATTTTCCGTGATATGGTGGAAGCCGGCATGGCCGGCGGCTGTGCCCTGAGCCGGGAGGAGGCCCAGGCTGTCATTGACCGGAATGTGAAGGGGTGTCTTCCCGGCGGAGAGCGGGGCGCAGGCAGCGCAGGAGGAACAGGAAATGGCAGAGAATAGAGAGAAGCGGACGGTCCGCATCGGAACCAGGAAAAGCGCTCTGGCTGTGGTACAGACCAGGCTGGTGGCAGAAGCCATTGAAAAAACCTGTTCCCGGGCGAAGGCGGAACTGGTAACCCGGGAGACCATGGGCGACCGGATTTTAAATAAACCCCTGTTGGAATTTGGCGGAAAGGGCGTCTTTGTGTCGGAATTCGAGCAGGGACTGACAGACGGGACCATCGATCTGGCGGTGCACAGCGCCAAGGATATGCCCATGGAGCTGGGGGAAGGTCTGGCTATTCTGGCGGTGCCGGAGCGGGAAGACCCCAGGGATGTGCTGGTTGTGAGGAAGGGGACGGTGCTATCCGGCAGGGATGAGGTCGTTGTGGGCACCTCCAGCCCCAGGAGAGCGGTGCAGATCCGGGAGCTTGGTTCAAAGCTCTGGGATAGGGCCGCAGTGCGCTGCGAAGTGCTGCGGGGAAACGTCAATACCCGTCTCCGAAAGCTGGGAGAGGGCGGTTACGACGCCATTATTCTGGCGGCCGCCGGATTAAAACGGCTGGGTTTTCTGGATAGCAGGGAGGAGGTTTCCCAGGGAGAGTTTCAGGAGGACGGCCGTTTTTTCCAGTATCAGTATCTGGACTGTGAGAGCTTTATCCCCGCCGGCGGTCAGGGGATTCTGGCGGTGGAAGGACGGGAATCCGACGAGGAGATCCGGGAGATCTGCGGCCGGCTGGAAGACCGGGATGCCAGAATCTGCCTGGAGACGGAGCGGAAGGTACTCCGACTTCTGAATGCCGGCTGTCATGAGCCCATTGGCGTGTACACCAGAATGGCGGAGACAGGAGAAATCGAGCTTTTCGGCATCTGCGGCCGGGGCGGAATTATCCGCCGGACCCACCGGAAGGCTGCTGCGGAGCTGGCGGGAGAACTGGCGGAGGCGGCTGCTGCGGAGCTGGCGGGAGAGATGGAAATGCCGACGGCAGGAGAGCCGGCCGGCCGCCGGGTATCTGTCGGGCAGACCGGAGAGCTGCCGGAAAACGGGCAGGAGACTTCCCGGAAAACGGAAAGGAGCAGTTAGATGGAGACAATGAAAAAGAAGGGCTCGGTCTGCCTGGTAGGTGCCGGACCGGGAGATCCGGAGCTGATCACGGCGAAGGGAATGCTGCGCCTGAAAGAGTGCGACGCGGTCGTGTATGATTCCCTGTCCTCGGACCGCCTGCTGGAGCTGGCGGGAGAGGCTGCGGAACGGATTTATGTGGGAAAACGGGCCGGACGCCATTCCATGAAGCAGGAGGAGATCAATGCCATCCTTGTGCGGCTGGGAAATGAGGGAAAGACCGTTGTCCGCTTAAAAGGAGGCGATCCCTTTGTGTTTGGAAGGGGCGGCGAGGAGATTTTGGCGCTTCAGGAAGCCGGAATCCCCTATGAGACTGTTCCCGGCGTCACTTCGGCGGTGGCAGTTCCCGCCAGTGTGGGAATCCCTGTGACCCATCGTGCCATGAGCCGCAGCTTTCATGTGATGACAGGACATACGCTGGCAGAGGGGGAGACTCTGCCGCCGGATTTCCCCGCCTTTGCCTCCCTCTCCGGGACACTGGTCTTTCTCATGGGAATGGGAAATCTCCATCCCATTGTGGAAGGGCTTCTGGCGGCGGGAAAGCCGGAGACCACGCCGGCGGCCGTGATCGAAAACGGAACGCTGCCGGAGGAACGGTCTGTGAGAGGCTGTCTGGGAGACATTGAAGAGCGGGTGAGAGAGATGGGAATCGGAACTCCGGCCATTATTGTGGTGGGAGAGACGGCCGCCCTGGATATGAGCTCCACAGTCCGCCGACCTCTGGACGGTATTTCTGTGAGCGTCACCGGGACGGCATCCTTTTCCGGCCGTCTGATTCGGTCTCTGACGGAGCTGGGAGCCAGTGCGGAGAATATCTGCCGCCTGGGCGTGGAATCTTTTGCCGCAGGCCAGGAAATGAGCCGGGCATATAAGAACCTGGGATCCTACACCTGGGTGGCCTTTACCAGCGCCAACGCGGTCCGGCTGTTTTTTGAAGGGCTTTTGCAGGCGGGCGGAGATTTCCGCAGTACGGGACATCTGAAAATGGCTGCAGTGGGAAAAGGAACGGCCCGGGAGCTGCGCCGTTACGGCTTTACTGCAGATTATGTGCCGGAGCGGTATCAGGTGGAGGATCTGGCTGAGGGACTGGCAGGGCTGGCGGGAGAAAAGGACTGCATCCTGATTCCCCGTTCCTCCGGCGGATCCAGAGCTTTCAATGAGATTCTGGAGGCGAGGGGAATCCCCTATGATGATATAGTGCTGTATGACGTGAAAACGGAGTGGAGAGAGCGGGAGGCGCTGGCAGACCGACTGCGCCGCTCCCGGTATCTCACCTTTGCCAGCGGTTCCGGAGTGGAGGCGTTTTTTGACGGGCTTTCCGGGGAAGAGGAAAAGGCCCTGGAAAACGTGCGCATTGTCTGCATCGGCGCGGTGACGGCCCGTGCCCTGGAGAAAAGGGGACGGAAAGCGGATGTGGTGGCGGAAACGTTCAGCATTCAGGGAATGACAGAGGCAATGGTGAGGGACGCAGCCGATGGTTCCGCGGCCGGTGTTTTCGAGGCGAAATAGGATTCAGGAGAAAGGAAAACGAGGTGTAGAGCAATGGAAATGATTCACAGAGCAAGAAGGCTCCGCAGGAGCCCTGTTTTGAGAAAAATGGTGCGGGAGACCAGAATGGACAAATCCTCTCTGATCTACCCGATGTTTGTCATGGAGGGAACCAACATCAAACAGGAGATTCCCACCATGCCGGGACAGTACCGCTACAGTGTGGACCGCCTTCCGGAGGCCCTGGAGGAGGTGGCGGATGCCGGAGTGTCCAGCGTCATGCTGTTCGGCATTCCGGATCACAAAGACGCCTGCGGCAGCGGCGCCTGGGCGGAGGACGGAATCATTCAGAAAGCCTTCCGCAAAGCCAAAGAGGCGGTGCCGGAGCTGTACCTGATCGGAGATGTGTGTATGTGCGAGTATACGGATCACGGCCACTGCGGTATTCTGGACGGAGAGTACGTGGACAATGACAAAACCCTGGAGTATCTGGCGAAAATCGCCCTGTCTCAGGTACAGGCGGGAGCAGACATGGTAGCTCCCTCTGACATGATGGACGGCCGGGTGGCGGCAATCCGCCATAAACTGGATGAGAACGGATACTGCACCGTACCCATTATGTCCTATGCGGCGAAATATGCGTCCGGATTTTATGGACCGTTTCGGGACGCGGCGGACTCTGCGCCGGCTTTCGGCGACAGGAAAACCTATCAGATGGATTATCACAACCGGAAAGAGGCCATGAAAGAGGTGTACTCAGATCTGGATGAGGGAGCAGACATCATTATGATCAAACCGGCCCTGTCCTATCTGGACATTATCCGGGAGACGGCAGACGCCATTGATGTGCCGGTGGCAGCCTACAGTGTCAGCGGGGAGTACTCTCTCATCAAGGCGGCCGGAAAACTGGGATATATTGAGGAAGAGAAGCTGATCTGCGAGACAGCAGCCAGCATTTACCGTGCCGGCTGCAACATTCTTCTGACTTATTTTGCCAAAGAACTGGCAGGATACATGGACAAAGGTCTGATTGGTTAAAAAATGGCGGAAATATTAACAAATAAGTTTCCGTAATTGTGCAAAATTGTCTTGACAATAGGTGCTATAATAGAAGTGTAACAAGAAAACAGAGATACTTAACCGAACCTGTTTGTCGAACAGACAAATCTTGAAGGCAGCTAAGCATCCCGGATTCAGTTTGATGGAGGAAAAGATAAATGACTACTTTAAAAGCTGAAAAAAGAAGTATGGATGTGAAAGCAAAGAAACTGAGAAGAGAAGGCTACGTGACCGGCAATGTATTCGGCAGAGAGATGAAAGAATCCATGCCCATACAGATGGAAAAAAAGGACGCGGAGCGGCTGATTAAGACTAATAAAAAAGGCAGCCGGGTTACGCTGGAGGTAGAAGGCCAGTCCATGAATGTGCTGATCAAGGAGATTGATTACAACTCCCTGAAAAAGCAGATCGATGAAATTGACTTCCAGGCCCTTGTAAGCGGCGAAAAGGTACATTCTGTGGCAGAGGTGGAGCTGATCAACCATGAGAAGGTATCCACAGGCGTTCTGCAGCTTCTGCTGGAAGAGATCGCTTACAGCGCAGTTCCTGCCGCCCTGGTAGAGAAAGTTCAGATAGATGTAGGAAATATGCGGGTAGGCGATTCCATCCGGGTGAAAGATCTGCCTATCGCTTCTGATAAGGACATTGATCTTCACACGGATCCGGATACCATCGTGGTGACGGTATCACCGGTTCGCAATGAGGAAGCGGAAGAAGAGCCTGCTGAAGCGGCAGAGTAAATCGGCAGAAAAAAACCGGGCAGCTTTCCGGCCTCCTGAAAGGGAGGCGGGGCAGCTGCCCGGTTTTTTTCGATTCAAATTCAGCAGGGGAGCTGCCGCGCCCGGGCGGGCATTTATCTAACCTCCGGTGAGAAGGCAGCCAGGACTCTGGTAAAGGCTTTGATCATGGTGCCGGTGAGGAGAACGGAAAGGATGGTCCCGATTCCGAAGGTGCCGCCCAGAAGAGTTCCCACCACCACATACGTCAGGTCAGCCCCCGTCCGCAGGATGGCGTAGGAAATGCCTGTGGACTGGGAAAGACGGGTCAAAAGGGCGTCCAGGGCGTTCATGCCCAGACGCAGCTGGATCAGGATGGCCAGGGCAAGGCTTAAAAGGATCTGTCCCAGGGCAAAGCCCAGAAACCGGAAGAGAAAGGGATTCTCTCCCAGGGAAAGAGGGGACAGGACCCAGCGGTAAAAATCGATGAAGTAGCCGGAGGTCAGGGCATAGACGATGGTTCCGGCACCCAGATTTCCTCTGGCAAAGATGGCCGCGGCCAAAATGATCGTCAGGTTGTAGAGAAGAGATGCATTGCCGTAGGACAGGCTGGTGATGCGATGGAGTCCGTCACAGAGCAGGCCGATGGAATCGCTTCCCAGGCCGTTTTCCAGAAAGAGAGCCACCGCCGCTCCTACCAGGTTCATCACCAGAAAAATGAGAAGACATTTCTTCAGCCTGTCTCCTGCCGCCGTCTGTTTCATAGGAAATCCCTCCTTGCAATTTGTCTGATTTTATAATAAACTGATGAAAAAAGAAAAAAAATGCCAAATGACATATTCGGGGAGAGAACGATGAAAAAACATGAGTTTTCAGCCAGGTATGAAGAGACGGCTCACAGAGAGTTTTTCCGGCATTTTTTCAGCCGGATACCGGAGGAGCTTCTGCCTTATCTGTATATCAAAAAGTTTTCTTACGGGGAACCGATGATTCTCTCCGCAGAGCGGTCAAAAGCTGTATATTTTCTCATGCGGGGAAGGGTGCACGCTATTGACGACAGGGTACAGAGCCTTCCTTATGTGTTTGCAGAGCTGTTTCCGGTGGAGATTCTGGGAGATTATGAGCTGTTTGCGGATTTGGACGGCTCCTACGCCACCATAACGGCGGCGGAGTTTTGCGAGTGCATTGCCATGCCGTCGTCGGTCTATCTGAAATGGATTTCCGGCGACGCGAAAGCTCTGCTTTACCGTCTCAGGCTGCTGATCAAACAGATGGGAGATCAGTCCGCGGCGGGAAGACGGTTTCTTTTTATGGATTACAGTGCGCGCTGCGCTTCTCAGGTACTTCAGTACGCAGTGCCGGAGGGAGAGCTTTTTGTGATGCGTATGACCAGGGAGCAGCTGGCGGCAAAGCTGGGCTGCTCTCTGCGCACCTGCCACCGGGTGGTGGAAGGACTGGAAAAAGAAGGGCTCATATGCCTGAGAAAAGGAAAGATCGCCGTGGACGGCGGACAGAGAGAAAGACTGAAACAGTATCTGGAAGAAAAGATTTCCGGGCTGTAGGGGAGGCTTTTTATGTTATATCAGATAACGGACGGAACGGTGTCCGCAGGGGGGAATGTGATCCTGCGGCACATTCATTTTGAGATCAGAGGTGCGGAAAAGCTGGCCCTGGTGGGGAGAAACGGCTCCGGAAAGACCACGCTTTTAAGGCTGATTGCCGGAGAGCTGGCTTTGGACCGGGATGACAGACGGAAAGGAGCGGGAATCACCAGCGACAGAAAGCTGACGGTGGGGATTTTGAGCCAGCAGGCCATCCGGGATCCGGAGAGAACAGTGGAGGAGGAGATTCTTTCCGCCTGTCCGTCGGCGGACAGGTTTTCCAGGGAGCGTTTTGAATATGAGCAGACCTACGATCGGTTTCTCACGGCTCTGGGCTTTTCCAAAGACTGCAAGAAAAAGAAGCTGTCCCAGTTTTCCGGCGGGCAGCAGACCAGGATTGCCCTGATTCGCCTGCTGCTGGAAAAACCGGATATTCTTCTTCTGGACGAGCCCACCAACCATCTGGATCTGGAGGCGGTAGAGTGGCTGGAGGAGCAGGTGAGAGATTACGAAAACGCGGTGGTCATGGTTTCCCACGATCGCTTCTTCCTGGACCGCACCGCTCAGGCTGTGTACGAGCTGGAGGACGGACGTCTCACCCGGTATCCCGGCAATTATACCGCCTACCGGGCAGAGAAGGAGAAACGGCTGCGCCTTCAGAAAAAGGCCTATGAGCGGCAGAAACAGGAGGAGGAGCGGCTCCTGGGTTTGGTGGAAAGGTTTAAGCATAAGCCCAACAAGGCGGCCTTTGCCAGGGCCAAGAGGAAACAGATGGAGCGGCTGGAACGGGTGGAAAAACCCAGGGATGACGGACCGCAGATGGTCACGGCTCCCATTGAGCCGCTGATCCGCGGCGGGAAATGGGTGCTTGAGGCGGACCGGCTGCGGTTAGGATACGACAGAACGCTTCTGGAACTGTCTTTCCGCCTCCGCCGGGGCCAGAAGATTGGTCTTTTAGGGCCCAACGGAGCGGGAAAGACCACGTTTTTAAAGACCATTGCCGGCCTTCAGAAGCCTTTGGGGGGAACGCTGTCTCTGGGAAATAACATTACCATTGGCTATTTTGATCAGAACACGGCCAGGCTGGAAACGAATCAGACGGTGCTGGAGCATTTCACCGGTCTGTTTCCCGCCATGACGGAGAAGGACGCCAGAAAAACTCTGGGTATGTATCTGTTTTCCGGGGCAGATGCGGGAAAAAAGATTTCCTCCCTCTCCGGGGGAGAGAAAGCCAGGCTGGTGCTGGCGGAGCTTCTGGTGAGCCGTCCTAATTTTCTTGTGCTGGACGAACCCACCAACCATATGGACATCCCGGCGAAGGAGGCCCTGGAGGCGGCTTTTCGGGCCTACACCGGGACGATTCTTGTAGTCTCCCATGACCGGTACCTGATCCGTCAGGTGGCGGACAGCATTCTGACTTTTGAAAATGGGACAGCCATGTATTATCCCTTTCCCTATGAGCATTACCTGGAGAGAAAGCGGGGGCTGAGAGAGGGAGAAACCATGGCGGCTCAGGTGTCTGCCAGAGATCAGGCCCTGATCGCATCTCTCAGAAGCGTTCCCAGGGGAGAGAGACACCGCTTAAGGGAAATCCCCACGGAGGAAGCCTACCGGGACTGGAGGCTGAGGCTGGCAGGAGAGGAGCTGGCGGGAATCCGGGGGAGACTGGAGGAAAAGGAAGAGCTTCTGGAGGAAATGGACCGGCGCTGGCTGGAAAGCCCCGGATTCTGGGCGGGGGAAGAGCGCCCGGATCAGGACGAGCGCGGAAAGCTGGAGGCGGAAACCGGCCGGCTGTGGGAAACCTGGCATGAAGCCTGTCTGGCGTGGATGGAGCTGGCATGGACGGAGACGGAAGAAGAAGCGCCGCGTTTTTAATATGTCCGGGAACTGGAAGAGTTGACAAAGCCGGACACTCGACTTTATAATAAAACAGCGGTCTGTCATTCTGAGCGCGGCGGAAACGGCCTGTGCCCGGAGTTACGGATGAATTTACAATTTCACAGTCATGGCAGTGCCGAAAGGCCTGACAGGGAATTTGAAAAAGCAAAGCAGCCCCCGCTACTGTATGGAGGACGAAGTCTTGATTGCGAAAGCTCTGCCCCAAAAGGGCGTCACTGGGAAACCGGGAAGACAAAGACGGAGGATGAATCCGAGCCAGGAGACCTGCTGCCATGATTAACAGCAACGCTTTCGGAGGGAGAGCTGCGTATGGGTCAGACGTTGTGGGAACACAGCGCGTTTTTGGCGTACACGGGCAAACGAAAGTTTGCCCGTTTTTTTTCGCGATACGCCCGGCAGGCGGCTGCCATGCCTGCATGGACGGACATTTGCCGGGCAACGGAACAGCGAACAGCTCTGCCGTGAGCTGCCCGTGGTATCGTGAATCGGATAGGGAAAGATATGGCGCCGGATGTACAGGCTGTAAAAAACAGGAGGAAATAAATAGCATGAAAAGAACAGTGATTATGGGAGCGGCCCTTGCGCTGGCTGCCGCGCTTCTGTCCGGCTGCGGTCAGGGCACCCTGGAAACTACCGCTGCGGACACCGCTGTTTCGGCAAAAGCCGGAAACCAGACGGCAGAGTCCGGCGGTTCTTTGGAAGAGAAAACTGTCCAGACGCAGGGAGAAGAATACGGCACGGTGGTCATCCGGAACGGAGACCGGACGGTGACCTTTACGGAGATGCCTCAGAAGGTATTCTGCTGTCACCTTTATGCGGCGGAAAACATGGTAATGCTGGGGCTGGAAGACTATATCGCGGGAAAGAACGTGCCTGCCAGCGCGGCGGAGGAGCCCCTTCCGGAGCTGGCGGAGGCCTTCTCATCTATCCCGGAAGTGGAGCGCTCCCACGAAAATGTGGTGGCTCTGGGAACTGACCTGGTGATCGGTCAGGTCAGCGCCTTCCGGGACACCGGCTGGGGCAGCTACGAGCAGTTTGAAAATAAGGGAATCAACTGTCTTGCCATCACAGGCACTCTGGTTCAGGATGAGACGGTGGAGGATGTGTACACGGACATTGAAAATCTGGGAAAAATATTCAAGGTGGAAGACCGGGCGGAGGAGCTGATCGCCCGGATCCGGTCTGAAATCAGCCAGGTTCAGGAGGCGGTGAAGAATGTGCCGGAGGAGCAGAGAGTACGGGCCTTTGTCCTGGATACCTTCAACGGAAACGAGATCTATACCACGTCCAGCGGCCTGGAGAGCAACCTGATCGAGCTGGCCGGCGGAGAGAATGTCACAAAGGGAATGTCCGATTCCAGGTGGTTTAATACCAGTGTAGAGACCCTGGTGGAGGCCAACCCGGACGTTATTATTCTGAACGATTACGGAACCCAGACCATAGAGGAAAAGCTGGACTTCCTGAACTCCAATCCGGCCCTTCAGGAAGTGGAAGCAGTAAAAAACCAGGCATATCTGACCATTCCCCTGGTTGCGGTCATGCAGGATGTCCGCGCAGCCAGCGCCTGCCGCACCTTTGGGGAGTATTTTTATCCGGAATGCTTCCAGTGAGAAACGGGATGGGAAAGAGAACCATGCGGGGGCTGCTTCTCTTTCCTGTCCTCCTCATTTTGCTGGCGGTTACCATTATCTACACCATCCGTATCGGTTCTGCGGACATACCGGCGCGGGAGGTGTCCGGCATTCTGCGGGACAGGCTGTTTCAGGGAGGAAGGGAACTGGAAGCGGGGGTCTGGGAGATGGCTCATGTTCAGATCGTGTGGAACATCCGGCTGCCCAGGGTGCTGTTTGCCGTACTCTGCGGAGCCGGACTCTCCATCTGCGGGGCTGCCATGCAGGCCCTGGTATTAAATCCCATTGCAGATCCGTATATTCTGGGAATTTCTTCCGGAGCTTCCGCGGGAGCCGCCTGGGCCCTTCTGATGCCTCTGCCATTCTTTGCAGGACAGTATCAGACCACTGCGGCGGCGTTTCTGGGAGCTCTGATCTCCGCCTCTGCCGTCTACATTATGGCGAAGGCTGCCGGCGGCGGAAGGCTTCAGCCGACGCCTCTTCTCCTTGCGGGAACGGCTGTCAACGCGGTGATGAGCGCCGTTACCAGCTTTCTCATTTACCTTGCCAAAAGTCCGGAAAGTATCGCAGCGGTCTACAACTGGCAGATGGGAAGCATCGCCGCCGCCCAGTGGAAGACCTTGTCTCTCCCTTTCGCCGGCACCCTGGCGGGGATGACGATTTTTACCTGTTCCGGCAAAAAGTTCAATATGATTATGATGGGAGATGAGGACGCGGCGGCCATGGGGCTTAACGTGAAAGCTTTCCGCTCCGTCATGTTTCTTGTCTGTTCCGTGGTGGTGGCCTCCTTTGTCTCCGTTACCGGGATCATCGGCTTTGTGGGGCTGGTGGTGCCCCATGTGGTGCGAATTGCTGCCGGAACCAGCGATAATCGTCTGGTCATTCCCGCAAGCGCTCTGTCCGGAGGAATCTACCTGGCATGGGCGGACGCGCTGGCCAGAAGCGCCTTTGGGGCGGCGGAGCTTCCGCTGGGAATCGTTACTGCGTTTGCGGGAGCGCCTTTTTTTCTATATCTGATGATCAGGAAGGGATATGGGAGGAGGATGGAATGAGTCTGAAATACGAGAATATCCGGGTTCGCCTGGGAGGGAAAGAGATTTTAAAGGGCGTGGATCTTGCTGCCGGAGAGGGAGAGGTTACGGGAATCATCGGCCCCAACGGCTGCGGGAAGTCCACGCTGGTAAAGACGACCTTCGGTATCTGTCCTCTGTCCGCCGGGACGGTGCTGGCGGACGGGCGGAATACGGCCGGGATGAGCAGAAAAACACTGGCCTCTCTGGTGGGGTATGTGGGGCAGGATTCGGAATGCGCCTTTGACTTTTCCGTGGCGGATGTGGTCTCCATGGCTTTATATGCAAGGAAGAACCGGACGGCAGGAAGGGACGCGATCGTGGAGGAGGCCTTAAGAGAACTGAACATCTCCCATCTGAAAGATCGGAGCATTTTGACCCTGTCCGGCGGAGAGCGCAAGATGGTTTTTATCGCCAGGGCTGTGGCGCAGGGGGCCGGCAGCCTGATTCTGGACGAGCCCACCAATCATCTGGACATCCGCCACCAGCTCTTTCTTCTGGATTATCTGAAAAACTGCGGGCGGACGGTGCTGATCGTGCTCCACGACCTGCGCCTGGCTGCCCACTACTGTGACCGGGTCTATCTGCTGTCCGGGGGGACGGTGGCGGCAGAGGGACGGCCGGAGGATGCGATGACCGAAGAGCGGATCCGCCAGGTGTTCGGAATCCGCGGACACGCCTGCCATGTTCCGGGAAAGGGGATGGATTTCTCGCTCTATTGATTTTCTCCCAGATCCATAACATACAAGCTTTCAAAGGAGATGCGGTCCACTTTTCCGGGGATGATCCGAATCACGAGTTCTGCCAGGTTCTGCACTTCCCCTGTTACAAGATGACCGCCGAAAACCCGGAAATCATTGTCTGCCGCGGTGACGTGAATGTGGGTGGTCACATCATCATCCTGCATGGTGATGTTTCCCGTCAGGCTCAGCAATTCCATATTTTTTTTCTGATTCTTCCAGATAATCGTAACAGCTGTCCTGATTGTTCCAGATCCCCACTTTCAGGCGGCGGATGCCGCCGAATCCGGAGACAGAGCCCAGGGTTATCTGCTCTCTGCGGCAGATCTGCCGGATTGACTGATGAATCTCTTCCCCGGTATCCAGCCGAATGACGATGGTATCCTGAAAACGTTTATATTTCATAAAAAACCTCCTCACGGTGAAAGAAGCTGCGGGCTCATGCCGGCTGCCATTCTTATGCCAGGCCCCAGGGCTTCATAATATCCTGAATGCAGTTCTGCCCGCCGGCAATCTCATAGACAGATCCGGTGAGATAGGAAGCGGCGTCCGACGCAAGGAAAACGGCAAGCTCCGCCACTTCTTCCGGCTTTGCGCAGCGCCGCATGGCAATCCGGCTGAGGATCTCTTCTCGTTCCGGTCCTTTTAAGCGTTCCGCCATCATACCGATTTCCACCATTCCGGGAGCGATGGCTACAACGCGGATTTGATGAGGAGCCAGTTCCGCTGCCGTTTCTTTGGTGAAAGCGATGATACCGGCTTTGGAAGCTGCATAGGAGCAGCGGTAAGCAGTGGGAAGAATTCCTGCAAAAGAGGCGGAGTTGATAATCACGCCGCCGCCGCTTTTCTGCATCTCTTTGCCGGCGGCCTGAGTCCCGTTGAAAACGGAGCTTAAATTTACCCGGATTACCCGTTCAAAATCTGAGAGTTCCTGCCCCAGCACCGGCTTGGGAAACAGGATTCCGGCGTTATTGATCCAGACGTCCAGAGTTCCGTATGCTGCGGACACGTCCGACGCGAAATCACAGACGGCTCCATTGTCGCAGACGGCTACGTGGCAGCCCTCTGCCGCGAATGCCTTTGCCATGGCTTTTCCAATATCCTGAGCTCCCCCTGTGATGACTGCTGTTTTTCCACTTAAATGCAATTTCATTCAAAAACCTCCTGCTGCGGATAATTATTTTGAATCATTATAATCCGTGAGGCAGGAGAAATTGTTAATTTATCCGGCAGGTGAAGATTCCGTTATCTGAGGCTTAACGCAACAGTTGTTGTTTAATTTTAAATATAGTATAATGTTGGAAAATTAAAATGATCATCTGGCCGGACGGCGTTTGAAACTGTTCGGCTTTCTGTGGGGGCCGGTGCCACACGGGGAAAAGGAAAAGCAAAGTTCTCATAAGGCGGAAAAACGAAAAGACAGGAGAGGAACGCTATGCTTCAGTCAAAA
>DXBC01000099.1 GCA_019116745.1 Candidatus Lachnoclostridium stercorigallinarum | reverse complement strand
CTGTGCTTCCCGGCACGTCATCTGCGCACCCTCCTCCCATTTTTATCTTTTCCTATCATACAACAGATCATTCTTGTTTTCAACCTCGGCGGAGGGGACGTCCCCTTTTTCCTGCCGGCAGCGAAAATCTTTTTTGCCGGCAGGGACAAAAAGAAAGAAGCCCTGAAAGCCGTGAACAATCACTGCCTTCAGAGCTTCCGCCCCTGCCAAGGAGTGCCGGCTGCGGGACTTGAACCCGCACGGTGTCGCCACCAATGGATTTTGAGTCCACCTCGTCTGCCATTCCGACAAGCCGGCGCTGCACAATCAGCAAGTTTTATACTATCAAAAATGATTCAAAAAAGCAAGTGTTTTTCCAAATATTTCTGGAAAACGGCGCCGCAGCCCACGCAGCTCTCAATCAGTCTCTCCAGCTCCAGCTCCGCCTCCAGTTGCTCTCCCTCTCCTGCCAGAACCATAAGCATCAGCCCGGCCATCTGGTCTGTCCCGGAAATCCTGTCATCTTCCCGGTCCGGTTCTCCGGAAATCAGGCTTACTGTCAGGCGCATACCTCCGTCCTGAAAAGCCAGAATGCCGTCCCGCTCCGCTCCGTCGCAGTCCATTCCCCAGTCCTGGCGCAGCCGTTCCTGCATCCGTCCGAAATCCCAGCAGGGCTCGCTCAGACTCAGAAATGCCCCGGCGGACGCCGTCTCCTCCGGCTCCCGGCTGACCCTTCCGTCCTCCGTCACCGGAACCTTTTTTTCTCCGCTCTCCGTCTCAAATACCAGGCCCAGGGTCCGGTCCGGATAAAGTTCCAGCAGGCAAAGCTCTCCGTCCCCGGCTCCGTCTGCCGCCAGGGCCTGCTTTCCTTCCCGCTCCATCCGGGGCAGATCGCTCAAAATCCGCTGCAGCCGCTCCGGCTCCCATTTTGACACCGCCGCCTCATCCATATAAAATGCCCCTGTCAGCTCCCGGCCATCCGGCCAGCAGCAGAACGCGCAGTAGGGCGCGTCCCCGTCCCAGACCTCCGGCTGAAGCACTGCCTTTACCGCCTCCAGTCCTTCCCGGTCGCACACCAGACCGGACGCCGCCTCCAGCCGGCTTTTTTCCAGCAGTCCTCCCTGCTCCCCGGCCATCCGGCTTCTCCTCCGGATCCTGGTCCGCTCCATCTCTTCCAGGCCGCAGCCGCCCCGGATCTGTCTTTCCAGCTCGTCCCAGTCCTCCGGCAGAATCTGCTCTTCCAGTCCCTTTTCCAGCCCGTTTTCGTCCCCGGCCCCTAACGCCCGGCCTCTGGAAACCGCCTCCAGCGCCAGCTCCTGATCACCGGAAAAACTGCGCAGCTGAGCCAGGAGATACCAGATTTCCGGACAGTTCCCGTCCAGACGCACGCTCTCCTCTCCCCAGGCAAGGGCCTCCTCCGGACGGCCGCAGTACATCTTTCCCAGGGCCAGAAGTCCCAGGGCTTCCCCGCCGGATCCGGCGGCTCTCCCGGCCCGCTCCAGCCACCGCACCGCCATGTGATAGTGCTCGTAATCTCCCAGGGCGCAGCAGCCTCTGGCCATCCAGAGCGCCAGCTCCGGATCACTTCCGGCCCCGATTTCTCCTCTTAAGCGGCGGCTCAGATATCGAAGCACGCCGCTTCCCCTCTTCCCATCCTGAAATCCTATCCGCTCCAGGACTTCTCTGTCTCTATCCCCCAAAAATCCCATATCTTTTCCTCCTTCTCTCGTCTTCCCCTCCGGAATACAGCCATTATACTACATCACCTGCTTCCGGATTTTACGGTTTTACTATACTTCTATTAAGGAAATCTGAAATTTTTCAAACGATTTTTTCTCTTTTCTGTATTTATCCTTAAAATGCGGGAACGGACTGCGAAACCAGTAGAAAAATCCCGCTTTATGTTATATAATGAGCTCAAATCAAGAAAGGAGATCCTGACTATGAAGCGTTCTCTTATCATTCCTGTGTTCCTGCTGTCCGGCCTGTGTCTGGCAGCCGGGTGCAGATCCAAAAACAATGTCGATTTGTCCAGCGCTCACACCACGGGAGCGGAAACCATGGCTCCGGAAACGGAGGCGGAGACAAAAACGGAGACGGCAGAGGAAGAGACCTCTCAGGCAGAGGGCAGTTCCCGTCCCGATTCTTCCCGCGGACTCTCCACTTCCATGGAGACCTATACCTCCGGAAACATATCCATACAGTATCCGTCCGTTTCCGGTCTGAGCAGCAGCGAGACGGAAGACGCCGTAAATGAACTGCTGAAAACCAATGCCCTGTCCATTGTCACCGCCCAGAATCTCAACGAGGAGACGGACAGCCTGACCATCCGGTGCCAGATCATTTCCGCTGACCGGCAGCGCCTTACTGCCGTCTATACGGGAGAGCTTTCCGCCTCCGGAGCCGCTTACTCCACCGCTGTGTTCTATACCAACACCGTGGATATGAGCCAGGCGGAGAATGTGGGCTTTACCACCTACGCGGAGCCGTCCACCATGGCCGGCTACCTCATGTCCGACGGATGTCAGTTTGACGGGCTGGATGAGGAGACGGAGGCAGCCGTAAAAGAATATGTGGCCTCCCAGTCCATGGACTACTACACTCAGCTCTTCCGCCAGGCAGACTTCCCCTTAAAGGGAGAGACCTTCCCGGAGAGCTTCAGCTATGAGGAAGAAGGAGCCATCTACTTCTCCATCCCGGTTCCTCACGCCCTGGGCGACTATGCCATCGCCGTGTTCACACCGGAAACCAAATAAAGAAAGGATATCTGTCATGGAAAATGTAATCGTACTTAATCATCCGCTGATCCAGCACAAGATTTCCATCCTCAGGGACAAAAACACCGGAACCAACGAGTTCCGCTCCCTGATCGAGGAGATCGCCATGCTCATGGGTTACGAAGCTCTGCGGGACCTGCCTCTTCAGGACGTCAAAGTGGAAACTCCCATTGAGACCTGCATGACCCCCATGATTGCCGGCAAAAAGCTGGCTGTGGTTCCCATCCTCCGGGCCGGCCTGGGCATGGTAAACGGAATCCTCGCCCTGGTTCCCTCCGCCAAAGTGGGACACATCGGACTCTATCGGGACGAGGTTACCCACGAACCCCACGAGTATTACTGCAAGCTGCCGGATCCCAT
Source organism: Candidatus Lachnoclostridium stercorigallinarum (assembly GCA_019116745.1). Taxonomy (GTDB): domain Bacteria; phylum Bacillota; class Clostridia; order Lachnospirales; family Lachnospiraceae; genus Lachnoclostridium_A; species Lachnoclostridium_A stercorigallinarum. The sequence continues at coordinate 6,101 of DXBC01000099.1, read as the reverse complement.
TGAACTGAGAACCATTGTGGTCACCGATCCCATGCTGGCCACCGGCGGCTCCGCCGTAGCCGCTGTCAATTTCATCAAACAGCACGGGGGAAAGAAAATCAAATTCATGTCCATCATTGCAGCACCGGAGGGACTGGAACGTCTCCACAAGGCTCATCCCGACATCCAGATCTATGTGGGCCATGTGGACCGCTGTCTCAACGAAAACGCCTACATCTGTCCCGGTCTGGGCGATGCCGGAGACCGGATTTTCGGCACAAAATAAAAATACAGAGCGGAAGAGCTTTTCCCATTCTCTTTACAGGGAATGAAGAAAAGCTCTTCTTTTTTTATCAGTTTTTCCCTAAAAAGCAGGAAATCCCTGCGCGGACGCCTTCCATGGCGGCCGCACAGGGACTGCCGGTTACTGCTTTTCTACAATCTCTCCCTGTTTCTTATAGATGGAGCCGGCGTTTACACAGCCCCGCACACTGGACAGAGGGTATACATTGGAATTCTTTCCGATGATGGTTCCGGGATTCAGAACGCTGTTGCAGCCGATTTCCACGCCGTCTCCCACCATGGCTCCGAATTTCTTCAGTCCGGTCTCAATGTCGCCGTCCTCTCCGTGAACCTTCACCAGGCTCTTGTCAGACTTCACGTTGGAGGTAAGAGAGCCGGCGCCGAAGTGAGCTCTGCTTCCCAGAATGGAGTCGCCGATATAATTGAAGTGAGGCACCTGAACCCGGTCAAACAAAATGGCGTTTTTGATCTCCGTGGAATTTCCGATGACGCAGCCTCCGCCGATGATCACGTTGCCCCGCAGAAACGCGCCGTTGCGGATTTCCGTATCCGGGCAGATCAGCAGCGGACCTTTGATGGCTGCTGTCGGCGGCAGCTTTACGGTTTTGTGCACGTACATATTCTTGCCGATGAGCTGATACTCTCCGGAGGGAAGAATCTTTGCAATCTCTTCGATGATTTCTCCGATATGGGGAAGCACCTCCCACGGATAGGTATATTTCTCCAGCCATTTGCGGCTGATGGTATTGGTCAGATCATATAAAGCCTGGATCGTCATTTCCTCTTTTTTCATAGCAATATCTCTCCTTACTTCCCGGGATCCGGCGGCAGTTAAGTATACGCCCGTCCCATTACTTTTTATAATTGACAGCGGCAGCATCAAATGCTGTCCGCAGATCATACTGATTTCTCAATTTTAGCACATAATAGGTCCTTCCGGCTACAAATTTTTCTAATTTTTCCATATATTCATCGGAAGTGATGGTTCCCTCCGCCACATAAGTCAGCCCTTTCTCCCAGCTGGCCGTCAGCTCCGGATTCAAAAGCTGGCGGATGGAGGCATTCACCGTGTCAAACACCATCTCCCCCAGAAGGGTGGGGGTGATCACCTGAGTCTTTCCGTTGAGGGCCAGATATTTGATATTTACCAGCTTTTTCAGGATTTCCGCCCTGGTGGCGCTGGTGCCGATGCCGCTGCCCTTGATCTGGGCCCGCAGATCCTCATCCTCTATGAGCTGTCCGGCGTTTTCCATGGCCAGAATCATGGATCCGGAAGTGTAGCGCTTGGGCGGCGAGGTCTCCCCCTCCTTGACCGCAAGCTCCTGCAGAGGCAGCACTTCCCCCTTTTTCATGGCCCGCAGCCGCTCCACAAAAGCGGGATCATCGGTCTGCACCGTGCTGTCATCCTTTTCCGCCCCGGCTTTTCCCGACTCTCCCTTCTTCTTTTTCCCCGGCACGGATGCCACCTTCAGATACCCCTCCTCCACCAGCACCCGATAACCGGCAAAAAAAGTCTCCGTGTGGTCTCCGTCCTTCATCTGGATCTCCAGACTGAACTTCTGATACACCGCCGGGGGATAGAATATACTTAAAAACCTCCTGGCAATCACCTCATAGACGGAGGCAGAAAGCCCTTTCAGGCTGCCCAGAGCTCCCAGTCCCTGACCGGTGGGAATGATGGCATAGTGGTCCGTAATCTGCTTGTCGTTGACGTACCTGGTTTTGGCCAGATTCCTGTATGCCTCCCCCTCCAGAATTTCCCCTGCAAAGACTCCCAGGGCCCCGGCGGACCTCAGACCTGACAGGTTCTTCCGTATTTCCTTCGCCACCGCAGCGGAAAGCACTCTGGCATCGGTTCTGGGGTAGGTGACCAGCTTCTTTTCATACAGCTCCTGGACAATTTTCAGGGTTTCGTCCGGGCTGATTTTAAACATTTTGGAGCAGTCGTTCTGAAGCTCCGCCAGATTGTAGAGAAGGGGCGGATTTTTTACCTCCCGCTTCTTTTCCAGCTTTGTGAGAGTGCCCTCAGCCGGGCGGACGGCGGACAGACGGCCAATGAGCTCTTCCGCGTACTTTCTCTCTTTAAATCCATTTTCCTTATACAGACAGGGGGCCTGGAAATACCGGGAACCGCTGACCGCCCGCCACTCCCCCTCGATCCGGAATTTCCCGTCTCCAAAGGCTCCCACCACCCGGTAAAAGGGGGTTTTCACAAAATCGCGGATCTCCCGCTCCCGGCGCACTGCCATCCCCAGAACGCAGGTCATAACCCGCCCCACGGAGAGCACCGTGCGGTCCGTGCGGAGATACTGGGAGATGGACGGCCCGTATTTTAAAGTGAGAAGGCGGGAAAAATTGATTCCCATGAGATAATCTTCCTTTGCCCTAAGATAGGCGGAGGCGGCCAGATTGTCATATTCTGACCAGTCTTTCGCCTCCCGGATTCCCCGGAGAATCTCCTCCTCCGTCTGGGAGTCGATCCAGACCCGCTTTCTCGTCTTTCCGTGAACGCCTGCCATCTGATCCACCAGCCGGTAGATATATTCTCCCTCTCTTCCCGAGTCCGTACATATGTATATGGTATCCACATCCGGCCGGTTTAATAACCCGCTGACAATGCGGAATTGTTTGGAAACCGATCCGATCACTTCATATTTGAAAGTCTTCGGCAGGAACGGAAGGGTGTTCAGACTCCACCGCTTCATAGCCGGGTCATAGGCTTCCGGATAGCTCATGGTAATCAGATGACCGACGCACCAGGTGATAATGGCGTCATCGGATTCGATATAGCCGTCAGCGCGGCGGCCGGATACTTTCAGGGCCGCCGCGAACTGCTGAGCTACGCTTGGTTTTTCTGCTATATACAGGGATTTTGACATGAAACTCCTCATTCTCTGATGATTTGATCATCGGCGGCCGCTTTTCATCCGCGGCCCGCCGCCTACCCGGATATTATAGCATTTACTTTTCTCAATATCAATGATACAATTATGAACAATGGTTTGGGACCATTGCCGCTTCCTGGCGGCAGAGATTTTTTAGAGAAGAGGCAGAGATTATGGCTATTGAAAAGGTACGTGAGTATTTCCGCCAGTACGGGCGGGAAGAGGATATTCTGGAGTTTCCGGTTTCCAGCGCCACGGTGGAGCTGGCCGCAAAGGCCGTGGGAACCGAGCCGGCCCGAATCGCCAAAACCCTTTCTTTTTATGAGAAGGACGGGGATCGGTGCCTCCTGGTGATCACCGCGGGAGACATGAAAATTGACAACAGCAAATTTAAGCATTTCTTTGGCTACAAGGCAAAAATGCTCTCCGGAGAAGATGTGGAGAGAATGACAGGGCACGCCATCGGCGGCGTCTGTCCTTTTGCCAACCCGGAACAGGTGGACGTCTATCTGGATGACTCCATGAAGCGGTTTGAGACTGTGTTCCCTGCCGCCGGCAGCGCCAACTCCGCCATCGAGCTGACCTGCGACGAGCTGACGGAGTACTCCCACGCCAAACAGTGGGTGGACGTCTGCAAGGCCATGTAAAGGAGGCGGACAGGGTGAGTACCATACAGAAAATAGGATTTATCGGTTTTGGAAACATGGCCCAGGCCATGGCTCAGGGACTGATCCGGACCGGCGCCCTGAAGCCGGAACAGATCTGCGCCTGCGCCAGACACTGGGATAAGCTGAAAGCAAACACGGAGCCTTCCGGCATGCAGCCCCTTCCCACGGCGAAGGATGTTGCGGAGGAAGCGGATCTGGTGGTCCTGGCGGTAAAGCCCTACCTCATCGAGGAGGTCACCGCTCCCATCCGGAACATTCTGAAGGAAAAGCTGGTGGTCTCTGTGGCGGCAGGCTGGAATTTTGAGAAATTTGAAAATGTCCTCATTCCCGGCACGCGGCTGATCTGCACCATTCCCAACACTCCCGTGTCCGTGGGAGAGGGAATCATCGTGTGCGAGAGCCGTCATTCCCTGAGCGAAGAGGATTACCGAGCCTTTGAAGAGCTGTTTTCCTCCATCGCCGTCGTTCAGCCGGTGGAGACCTCCCAGCTCTCCGTGGCAGGCACTTTAAGCGGCTGCGGCCCCGCCTTTGCTAGTATGTTTATCGAGGCTCTGGCAGACGGCGCGGTAAAACACGGACTGCCCCGGGCGGCAGCCTACCGCCTGGCCAGCCAGATGATCGCCGGCACCGGAAAGCTGCAGCTGCAGACGGGAGCTCATCCCGGCGCCATGAAAGATGCCGTGTGTTCTCCCGGCGGAACCACCATTGTGGGAGTATCCGCCCTGGAGGAAAAGGGCTTCCGAGCGGCGGTGATCGACGCCATTGACGCCATTGAATCCAAACGCTGACCGAAAAAGCAGAGCTTTTTCCAAAAAACGGAGAGGAAACCGTTTCCCCAGGTTTCCTCTCCGTTTTTATTTTCCAAACATTCTGTAGTACTGAACGGTCTCATATTCCCCAATGGCTTCGTCAAACTCATTGGTTTCCAGATGACTGTGGGCCTCCCCCTCGCTGTCAATATAGCCGGAGAATGTCAGGGCCGGAATCTCCTTCTGAAACTCTCTCAGGAAGTCTCCATACTCTCCCCCGTCAATGCCCGCCAGCTCCAGCACGTAATGTCCGAGGAAATTCAGGCTGGTGATTTCGGGAGCTTCTGCATTCAGCCCGTAATTGGACCAGATCAGATAGGGCACCCGGAATTTTCCCATGTACTGCCCCATGGTCATGTCCTCCTGCTTCACGCCGTAGGCCTCATCCAGAAAGCTCTGCTCCACCGAAGGCTGATGATCCCCGAACATGACGATGAGCACCGGCTCCTCCTGGTTTTCAAAATACCGGATCAGCTCCTCAAATGCCTGATCCGTCTCCTGAACCAGGGTCAGGTACTGCTCCGCCATGGGATATTTTCCCGGTTCCTCCGCCATCTGAACCTTCGCCGGATAGTCCGGATCGGTGTAGCTGCCGTGGCTCTGGATGGTGACGTTAAACAGAAACAGTTTCTCCCCCGGTTCCCGGTTTTTAAACTCCCAGATCAGCTGGCGGAAATCGGACCGGTCATTGATATAGCCGTGGGACTCCTCCGCCTCCACGTTCATATCTTCTCCGCACTTAAACCCATCGAATCCCAGAAGGGGATAAGCCTGATTCCGCTGCCAGGAGCTTCTCTCTCCCGGGTGGAAAGCCAGGCAGGTATAGCCCTCCTCTTTCAGTATGGAAGCCATGGACTCCGACGGCTTCAGAATATACTGCTGATAGGGAATGCTTCCCGGAGGAAGAAAGGCCATGGTATTCCCCGTGAGAAATTCAAACTCGCTGGCGCTGGTGCCGGCCCCGAACACCGACGTGTAGGCATGGCCCTTTGCAGCATCCAGAGAGCGGATGTACTCCATCACCCCGTCTGTCAGGGACAAATTTCCAAATTCCTCAAAATCTGCCCAGGACTCGTTCATAATGGCGATAATGTGGGGCTGCTGAACCCGGCTCTCCGCCGCAGGCACCGGATCCCCCGCGGCCGCAAGCCGGGTTCCTTCCTCTCCGTCCGCCGCAGCGGATGCCGCCATCAGAAGCTCCTCTGCCCGCTCCGGGGAATAGTTTTCCGGCACTTCCACGTTCAGGAACTCCAGATTGCTGATGAAAGCTCCCAGCATTCCCCTTTCCCGGTACGCCCCCGCCTGATCCCACACGTCGGCGGAAACTCCCAGCTCCTTCAGCTGGTCTGTCCCAAAGACCATTCTTCCGCAGAGAAGTCCGCAGGCCAATAGCGCCGCCCGCCCAAATATTCTCATCCGGAACCATTTTCTTTTTCTTCCTCTGATCACCGCCGCCA
>DXBC01000098.1 GCA_019116745.1 Candidatus Lachnoclostridium stercorigallinarum | reverse complement strand
TTATCAATTAGCACAATTATAATACTACAGGTTTTTAAATTAATCAAGTGTTTTTTTGAAAAAAATGAAAAAAAATTAAAAATCTGTTTCAGCAGCTGTTTCAGACGGCTTTCATCGCTTCCCCGGCGGCGCTGCACTCCAGAATGGCGTTTATGAGTTTTTCCTTATCCATGGGGTAGGGGGTGCATTTCCACTCGGTGACGGTGCTTCCCTTTTCCGCCAGGGCCGGAAGGTCTTCTTTTCTCAGACCGATCTCTTCCATAGTAATGGGAAGGCCGATGCTCCGGCTGAACTTCATGATCCGGTCCCTCTCCTCCATCTGGCCGTCGTAGGTGAGAAGGCAGAGGACTCCAAAGGCCACAATGGCGCCGTGGCGGTGGTTCTGGACCACGGAGGGAATGACGGTGGAGCCGTTGTAGATGCAGTGGGCAATGCTGCTGTTGTAATAGTATTCTCCATTGGTGCCGGTGGTCATGTTGGACACCAGGCCGGTGCTGATAATAATGTCCAGGGCGATTTCCTGCAGCTCATAGGAGGCGATTTTCGCCCGGCAGTCTTCCAGGGCCTTTGCCCCGCAGCGGACCAGGGGCTCTGTGCAGCAGTGGCTTAAAGCGGCGCCCATGGCCACGGTGTGAAACAGATCGGCGCCTCTGGCGGCAAGCTGGACCTCGCAGCCTTTGGAGAGGGCGTCCCCGATGCCGGCCCAGAGCAGTTCTTCAGGAGCTTCGGCGATGATCCTGGTGTTGATGAAGCAGTGGAGCGGAGGTCGGCGAAGATAGTAGTATCCCGCAAGAGAGTCGTCCTCCCGGTACATCACCGACAGGGAGGTGACGGCGGCGCAGTTGGAGGCGATGGTGGGGAAGGTGAAAATGGGCTTGTGCTCCTGATCGCAGTAGACCTTGCAGGCATCCACCGCACGGCCGCCTCCTACGGCAAATACCATGTCCGCCTCCTGAACGCATTTCTCGGCCCGGATCCGTTCAATATTTTCGTAGGTGGCGTTTCCGCCGTACCAGACAAAGCCGGTGATTTCCACGGAAGTGCCGGCCACCCCTTCTAAAAGGGCGTCTTTCGCCTTTTCCATAGCGGTCTTTCCGCCGATGACTACCGCCCTGCGGCCGTAGGGCTTCACCACGGTTTCGATTTCCCGGTAGCAGTCGGCTCCCACGCTGTAGCTGGGAAGAAATAAGCTGTAATTGGTTTTGAATGATGATGCTGACATGTTGTATCCTCCTCGCAGATAGAGTATGGAAAACTGAAAATCCGGCCAAACAAAAAGGTCCTGCGCTTTCCGGGATCTTTCCCGAAGAGACGCAAGACCATATAAATCTTCCGCGATACCACTCTTATTCATTTTCAAAAGAAAATGCACCTCACCGGATACAGGGACAAATCCCGATATCCTGTCACTGTAACGGTTGACTTCCGTATCCGCCTACCTTCCGGTTCAGCGGATCCACTCCAAGGCCAGTTCAGATCCCCTCAGACTGCTGCTTTCCACCGCCCTGCAGCTCTCTGTGAGCCGTCCGGAATCCTACTACTCCTTTTCTCCATGTTTGCCGGTTCAATTTTTATGTTCTTCACTTTACTCCTGCCGGCGGAAAATGTCAAGAACCGGAATGTAAAAAAATGCTGAGATGGAATGGGGCGGCAAAAAGCAATTCTTTCTCTTGACAAAATGTCAAAATTGGTCATACAATTATTGCATATACAATAATTGGAGGTACAACAAATGCTGCTACGGATCTTTTCCTATATGGGAAAATACAAAAAGTTTGCATTCCTGGCGATTCTCTGCGTCACCGCGGAGTGTGTGTTCGAGCTGCTGGTGCCCCTGCTCATGGCTGATCTGGTGGACGTGGGAGTGGCAAACGGCGACCGTACCTATATTTACGTCAAGGGAATCCAGATGGTGGCCTGCGCCCTGTGCGCTCTGGTTCTGGGGATGGGAAGCGCCCGTTTTTCCGCCCTGGCAGGACAGGGACTGGGAGCGGGCCTGCGGGAGGCGCAGTATGAAAAGCTGCAGCACTACTCCTTTTCCAACATTGACCATTTCCGGGTCTCTTCCCTGGTCACCAGACTGACCAGCGACGTGACAAACATCCAGAACTCCGTGTCCACAGGTCTCAGGCCTTTCTGCAGGGGCCCGGTGATGCTTTTTACCGCCACCGGCGTGGCCTTCACCTTAAACGGGGAACTGGCCATGATCTTTCTGGTGGCCCTTCCGGTGCTGGCGGTGCTTCTGTTTCTCATTATCAGCCATGTGCGGCCCCTGTACTCGAAAATGCAGGCGGCCATCGACACGGTAAACCGGATCATCCAGGAGAACCTGACGGCTATCCGGGTGGTGAAGGCCTATGTCCGCGGGGATTATGAGGTGGAAAAATTCGGCGAGGGAAACGCGGCCCTGCGCCGGCAGGCGGAGACCTCCTTCCGTCTGGCCGCCCTGAATATGCCCGCCATGCAGTTTGTCCTCTACGCCACTATCCTGGGACTTCTGTGGTTCGGCGGCGGGCTGATCCGCAGCGGGAGGATGCAGGTGGGAGAACTCACCGGCTTCTTAAGCTATGTGATGCAGATCTTAAACTCCCTGATGATGATCTCCAACGTATTTCTTATGATGACCCGTTCCATGGCTTCCGCTTCCAGAATCCTGGAGGTTATCGACGAGAAGGTGGACATCACCGATGAGGACGCCGGGGAGATTCAGGTGGAGCACGGCGCCATTACCTTTGATCACGTCTGGTTCAAGTACAAGGCAGACGCGAAGGAATATGTCCTCTCCGACGTGAGCTTTGACATCGGGGCCGGTGAGACGGTGGGCATTATTGGACAGACCGGTTCTGCCAAATCCACTCTGATTCAGCTTATCCCCAGGCTTTACGATGCCACGAAGGGAGAGGTACGCATCGACGGGATTCCCGTGCGGAACTATCCCATGGCCCATCTGCGGGATGCCATTGCCGTAGTTCTTCAGAAAAACACCCTGTTTTCCGGAACGCTGCTGGACAACTTAAAATGGGGCAGGGAGGACGCCACCATGGAGGAGGTGGAGGAGGCCTGTCATATCGCCTGCGTGGACGAGTTTATCGACCGGCTGGCAGACGGTTACCAGACGAAGATGGGCCAGGGAGGCGTCAACGTCTCCGGCGGCCAGAAGCAGAGGCTGTGCATTGCCAGAGCCATCTTAAAAAAGCCGAAGGTGCTGATTCTGGACGACTCCACCAGCGCGGTGGACACGGCCACCGAGGGAAAGATCCGCCGGGGCCTGAAGGAGAAGCTGCCGGATATGACAAAGATCATCATCGCCCAGAGAATTTCCTCCGTCCGTCACGCGGACCGGATCATTCTGCTGGACGACGGCCGGGTGAGCGACATCGGCACCCATGAGGAGCTGCTGGGCCGCAGCCGGATCTATCAGGAAATCTACGAATCTCAGAAGGAAGGAGCGGATTTATAATGGCAGGGCCGAGATATGTGGGGTATAAACGCCCGAAAAATACGAAAAAGACAATTCTTCATCTGCTCCGTTATCTGGGGCGGCATAAATGGATGTTTGGGCTGGTGGCCCTCCTGGTGCTCATCAGCACCGGCGCCAATCTCATGGGGACCTATCTGTTAAAGCCTCTGATCAACCGCTATATTGTGCCGGGAGATATGGACGGGCTCTTAAAAGCCATTCTCGCCATGGGAGTGATGTATTTCTGCGGCGCCATGGCCACCCTGGGATACAATCAGGTGATGGTGCACACCTCCCAGCAGGTGATTCAGGAGATCCGCCAGGACCTGTTTGAGCACGTTCAGACTCTGCCTTTAAAATATTTTGATGCCCATACCCACGGCGAGCTCATGAGCCGGTTTACCAATGATGTGGACACGGTCCAGGAGGCCATGAACAGCAGCTTTGCCATGATCATCCAGAGCTTTATGATGCTGTTCGGCACCGTAGTGATGATGATGGTCCTCAGCGTCCGCCTGTCCATGATCGTGGTAGTCTTTCTGGTGATCATGTTTGTGTGCATCAAGGTAAACGGCAGCCACAGCCGGAAGTACTTCATCCGCCAGCAGCAGGAGATCGGGAAGATCAACGGCTTTGTGGAGGAGATGATGGCCGGACAGAAGGTGGAGAAGGTGTTCAACCACGAGAAAAAGGACTATGAGAAGTTCTGCGAGCTCAGCGAAAAGCTGCGCCGGGAGGGCACCGACGCCCTTACCTTCTCCGGCATGATGGTTCCCACCAACGTGAGCCTGTCCTTTGTCAATTATGCCGTTTCCGCCTGCGCAGGCGGCCTGTTTACCCTGTCCGGTCTGCTGGACATTGGAAGCCTTTCCGCCTATCTGGTGTACGTGCGCCAGAGCGCCATGCCGTTAAACCAGTTCACCCAGCAGGTAAACTTTCTTCTGGCGGCCCTCTCCGGAGCGGAGCGGATTTTTGAGATGATGGAGGAGGAGCCGGAGATCGACGAGGGAACGGTGACCCTGTGCAACGCCAGAAAAGAGGACGGAGAGTGGAAGGAGACGGTGGAGGCTACCGGCTTCTACGCCTGGAAGATTCCAGAGAAAGGCGGGGAGAAACTGGTGCCCCTTTTAGGAGACGTTCGGTTTAAGGATGTGGTATTCGGATACGTGCCGGAGAAACGGGTGTTAAACGGCATCTCCCTGTACGCCAAGCCGGGGCAGAAAATCGCCTTTGTGGGCTCCACGGGAGCGGGAAAGACTACCATTGTGAATCTGATCAACCGCTTCTATGAGATTCAGTCCGGCTCCATCACCTACGACGGCATCGATGTAAAGGACATTAAAAAGGATGATTTAAGGCGGTCCCTCTCCATGGTCATCCAGGATACCCACCTGTTTACCGGCACCATCGCCGACAACATCCGCTATGGCCGGCTGGACGCCACCGACGAGGAGGTGCGGGAGGCGGCCAGGATCGCCAACGCGGACTCCTTTATTCGTCGGCTTCCTGACGGCTACGACACCATGCTCTACAGCGACGGAAGCAATCTGTCCCAGGGACAGAGACAGCTGCTGGCCATCGCCAGGGCTGCGGTGTCCAGACCGCCGGTGCTGATCCTGGACGAGGCTACCAGCTCCATTGACACCAGAACGGAGCGTCTCATTGAGAAGGGCATGGACGCCATTATGGAGAACCGCACAGTCTTCGTAATCGCTCACCGACTGTCCACGGTCCGCAATTCCAAAGCCATAATGGTGCTGGAAAAGGGAGAAATCATAGAAAGAGGAAGCCACGAAGAGCTGCTGGAGCAGAAAGGACGCTATTATCAGCTCTATACCGGCCAGTTTGAATTGGAGTGATATCAGAATGGAAAAAGAAATGATTCGCAGCCTGCTCCGGGAACAGGAGATAGCCAGAAAGAAATATCTGCGGCCCCAGTTCCTGGAGCTGGGTCTGACGGTGGGGCAGGGGCAGCCCAGTATTCTGAGCAGCCTTTTAGCCTACGGGCCCCAGACCCAGAAAAAACTTTCAGACCGCTGCCACATTGATGTGACCACCATGTCCAGAACTCTGGACCGGATGGAGGCGGCAGGGCTTTTAGCCCGGGAGGAAAACCCCTCCTGCCGCCGCTCGTATCTCATCTGCCTGACTCCTCTGGGGGGAGAAAAGGCCCGCCGGGTCCGGGAGATCTTCCGGCGTTATGATGAGCTTATGATGAAACAGGTGACAGAGGAGGAGGCGGAGGTTTTCTGCGGCGTGCTGCGCAGGATCATCGACGCTCTTTCGGAAAGTCAGGAGCCGGAGGAAAATCAGTAGTTCTCCTTCCGGAAGGCGGCCACTTCCTCTTTAAAGCGGGTCCATTCACTTTCGTGTTCCACAAAATACAGGGGGCACAGCTTTCCCGTCACGTCGTAGTGGCGGATAATGGACCGCTCTTTTAAGTTCAGCTGGCTTTCCAGCCAGGCGCACAGCCGGATCAGGGACTGGTAGGTGGCGTCCGTAAACTTCCCGGTGGAATCCGGGTGGCAGCACTCAATGCTTACCGTGTCTCCGTTCCGGTCGTTGGAAGCGTAGGAGATTTCCGATAGCGGAATGCACTGGATCACTTCCCCGTCCAGGCCGATGATGAAATGGCTGCTGACGGAGGTGGCGGACTCCCCGTTCTGTTTGGCCAGGCTGTTGAAATAGTTCCGGTTCTGCTGGGCGGTGGTGCCGGGGTTGGCGGTGTAGTGAACCACGATTCCGTTGATTTTTTCCAGAGGCGTGCCGGGTCTGGAGTAGGGGTTGATGTCCAGAAGCTGAACGTCCACCCAGTCAGGAACCGTCACGGAGGCCGGATCTACCGGTTCCCGGAAAAACACGGCTCTTACCACAGCTGCAATTCCCCAGATCAGCAGGAGAAGAATGAGAATCATAGCGGAGATGAGCATGGCCCGTCTCCGCTTCAGTTTTCTCATCCGCGCCCGGCGGCGTGCCCGCTGCTGTCTCATAAATTCATTTTCATCTCTGGACAGATTTGTCATATGTAAATACTCCTTTACAGATTCAGGCAGTCGTTATGTCTGTGTGATTTGCCTGTATTATAGCGAAAAAGGGAGGGGAAGGCAATGCGCCGGCATGATTTTGACGAAATTTGACGGGAAAATCCACAGGTTTCCCGGGAAAAATACCGATGAACAGACGGCGGGGAGAGGGAAGAAAAGGTGTAAAGAGAGAATCCGGCGGACAGAGGCGAAAGGGATTGAATTAAAAGGCGGGGGTATGCTATGATAAAGATAATGTTAAAAAAATGTGAAAAATACGGCCGTTTCCGGGCAGCATAAGGTTTCCGGCTGTAGAGAACAAGCGAATCGAAGGAGGACCTTATGTCGATCAGTGATGTTTCCAGTCTGTTTACGTTTGCCGGCGGTCTCGGAATGTTTCTTTACGGCATGAACATTATGGCCGACGGAATGCAGAAAACGGCCGGAGGAAAAATGAAGCAGTTTCTTGGCATGCTCACCAACAACCGGGTGATGGGAGTGGTGCTGGGAGCTCTGATCACCGCCATCATTCAGAGCAGCGGGGCTACTACCGTCATGGTGGTGGGCTTTGTGAGTGCCGGGATCATGAGCCTTTCTCAGGCGGTAGGCGTGATCATGGGAGCGAATATCGGAACCACCATAACGGCGTGGATTGTATCCATGAGCCAGCTGGGAGACGCTTTTGAGACCATGAAGCCGGAGTTTTACGCCCCCCTTCTCATCGGCATCGGAGCTCTGCTTATTGTGTTTTCCAAAAAACAGGGGAAGAAGCAGGCGGGAGAGATTCTGGTGGGACTGGGACTTCTCTTTGTGGGGCTGGATTTCATGTCCTCTTCCATCGCTCCCTATACCGGTTCGCCCATATTTGCAGAAGCCTTTGCCCTTCTGGGAGGAAACCCTGTTCTGGGAATGCTCATCGGACTGGTGGTGACGGCTCTCCTTCAGAGCTCATCTGCTTCCGTGGGAATCCTGCAGACGCTGGCCATGAACGGCATTGTCACTACCAACGCGGCCATTTACATTACCCTGGGCCAGAATATCGGCTCCTGCGTCACTGCCCTGATCTCCAGCATCGGGGGAAGCAGGACGGCAAAGCGGGCGGCCTGCATCCACCTGAGCTTCAACCTGATTGGTTCCCTCCTCTTCGGAGCAGTGGGACTGGTGGTGTTCACCATTTTTCCGGATTTTGCCCGCAGCAACATCACCGCAGTGGAAATTTCCATGTTTCATACGGTGTTTAACCTGACCAATACTGTGATCCTCTTCCCCTTTGCACAGCAGCTTGTGAAGCTGTCCGGCATGATGGTGCCGGAGAAGGCGGATGAGGATGAGACGGACGACGAGGAGACAAGGACTCTGCGCCATCTGGATGAGAGAATTTTTGAGTCTCCCGCGTTTGCCCTGGAGACGGCGGCTTCCGAGGTGGTCCACATGGGAGAGGTGGCCCTGAAAAACCTGGAACGGGCTGTGCAGGCATTAAAGAGCAGGGATCCGGCGGAGATCCGGGAGATCTGTGAGACTGAGAAAACCCTGGATCACATGGAAAAAATGCTTACGGAATATCTCATCAAGGTGGATAATCTGTCCCTCAACGAGCATCAGAAGCTGGTTGTGGCAGACCTGTTTTACAGTGTCAGCGATATTGAAAGGGTGGGAGACCACTGTGAAAATCTGGCGGAGCTGGCCCGTGATATGGAAGAGAAAGAACTCCGCTTCAGCGGGGAAGCTCTGGGAGAGCTGCGGGAGATGTGTTCCGTGGTGGTGGAGGCTTTCCGCAGCGCCGTGGAGGCCAGAAGAAACGGAAACATGGACGCGGTGCGCCGGGTGAGCCAGCTGGAGGACGAGGCGGACAACCTGGAGGAGGAACTGCGGGAGCGGCATATCGAGAGGCTGTCTGCCGGCGAGTGCAGTACTTCGGCGGGCATTGTCTTTCTGGATATCCTGACTAACCTGGAACGAGTTTCTGACCACGCCTACAACCTGGCAGGCTACGTGAAGGATGAGCTGTAGAAATTTCAAAAAACTACTTTACATTTTGTTTTAAATTGGATACAATGATTGGTGACTGATGGTTATTTAACAATCATATTATTTATTCTTAGGAGGAATACAATTATGGCAGTAAGAGTAGCGATCAATGGTTTCGGACGTATTGGACGTCTTGCATTCAGACAGATGTTTGATGCAGAGGGCTACGAGGTTGTAGCTATCAACGATTTAACGGATCCGAAGATGTTGGCGAACCTGTTAAAGTATGATACTGCTCAGGGCGGATACTGCGGACACATCGGCGAGGGCAAGCACACCGTTGAGGCCGGCGAGGGTTCCATCATCGTAGACGGAAAGGAAATCACCATTTACAAGGAGCCGAAGGCTGAGAATCTTCCCTGGGGCGAGCTGAATGTAGATGTGGTTCTGGAGTGTACAGGTTTCTACTGCTCTAAAGATAAATCCATGGCACACATCAACGCCGGAGCAAAGAAAGTTGTTATTTCTGCTCCCGCAGGCAATGACTTAAAGACCATTGTTTACTCTGTAAATGAGAAGACTCTGACCGCTGACGATCAGATCATCTCCGCAGCTTCCTGCACCACCAACTGTCTGGCTCCCATGGCTAAGGCATTAAATGACTATGCTCCCATCCAGTCCGGTATCATGAGCACCATTCATGCTTACACCGGAGATCAGATGATCCTGGACGGACCGCACAGAAAAGGCGATCTGAGAAGAGCAAGAGCAGGCGCTGCAAACATCGTTCCCAACTCCACCGGTGCTGCAAAGGCAATCGGCCTGGTAATTCCGGAGCTGAACGGCAAGCTGATCGGTTCCGCACAGCGTGTTCCGGTAACCACCGGTTCCACCACCATTCTGACCGCTGTTGTTAAGGGCGCAGACGTAACCAAGGAAGGCATCAACGCCGCTATGAAGGCAGCTGCTTCCGAGTCCTTCGGATACAACGAGGATCCGATCGTTTCTTCCGACGTTATCGGCATGAGATACGGCTCCCTGTTCGATGCTACCCAGACCATGGTTTCCAAGATCAGCGATGACGAGTATCAGGTACAGGTTGTTTCCTGGTATGACAACGAGAACTCCTATACCAGCCAGATGGTAAGAACCATCAAATACTTCGCTGAACTGGCTTAATCGAAGACGAAGATAGAATTAGACCTTAACAAGGGGTCCGGTCTTCCAGGACCGGACCCCTTGTTTTTGGACAGGCAGAGATGCCGTCAGTCCCGCGCCGGACATATGGGCGCAATAGAGATTCAGGGCGGATAGCCGTGAAAGGAGAATCAATCATGTTAAACAAGAAAACCGTAGATGATCTGAAAGATTTAAAAGGCAAAAAAGTGCTTGTGCGCTGCGACTTCAACGTACCGTTAAAGGACGGCGTAATCCAGAACTACAACCGTATTGACGGTGCCATCCCCACTATCAAGAAACTGATGGATCAGGGCGCAAAGGTAATCCTGTGCTCCCACCTTGGAAAGCCGAAGGGCGAGCCCCTTCCGGAGATGTCTCTGGCTCCCGTAGCTCCCGCTCTCAGCGAGAGACTGGGCGTGACCGTAAAGTTTGCCGACGATCCGAAGGTAACCGGACCGGAGACCCAGAAGATGGCGGCAGAGCTGCAGGACGGCGAGGTGCTGCTGCTGCAGAATACCCGCTACAGAGGCGAGGAGACCAAGTACGGCAAGGATGAGAAGGCTGAGGAGTACGCAAAGGAGCTGGCTGCTCTCTGCGACAACGGCATTTTCGTAAACGACGCGTTCGGTACGGCTCACCGTTCTCACTGCTCCAACGTAGGCGTTTCCAAATATGCGGCTGAGACCGTCGTGGGATACCTGATGGAGAAAGAGATCAAGTTCCTGGGACAGGCAGTGGAGAATCCGGTTCGCCCCTTCGTCGCAATTCTGGGCGGCGCAAAGGTTTCCGACAAGATCAATGTAATCAACAACCTGCTTGACAAGGTAAATACCCTGATCATCGGCGGCGGCATGGCTTACACCTTCTTAAAGGCACAGGGCCAGGAGATCGGCAACTCCATGTGCGAGGAGGACAAGCTGGATTACGCTCTGGATATGATCAAGAAGGCTCAGGAGAAGGGCGTAAATCTTCTTCTTCCCGTGGACCATGTGGAAGGCAGGGAGTTCTCCAACGACACCGAGAGAAAGGTTGTGGATACTCTGGAAGCAGGCTGGGCCGGATATGATATCGGACCGAAGACCATCGAGAACTACAAGAAGGCTCTTGAGGGAGCAAAGACTGTGGTTTGGAACGGACCGATGGGCGTATTTGAGTTCTCCAACTTCGCAGAGGGTACTCTGGAAGTTTGCCGTGCCGTTGCAGGACTGGAAGATGCCGTTACGGTAATCGGCGGCGGCGATTCTGTAAACGCTGTGAAGCGTCTGGGCTTTGCAGACAAGATGACCCATATTTCCACCGGCGGCGGAGCTTCCCTGGAATTCCTTGAGGGCAAGGAGCTTCCGGGCGTGGCATGCGCTGACAACCGCTAATATGTTTTCGGCGGGACACAGGGCTGTGTTCCGCCGGAGTTTTTCAGAGAGAAGTGGGGCGGAGCTGCGGCTTCGTCGGAAATAAAAAAACGAGGTAAAGACTCATGGCAAGAAAGAAAATTATCGCAGGCAACTGGAAGATGAACATGACTCCCAGCGAGGCAGTTGCCCTGGTTGAGACGTTAAAGCCCCTGGTACAGAACGAGGATGTGGACGTGGTATTCGGCGTTCCCGCCATCGACATCGTACCGGTAGTGGAGGCCTGCAAGGGCACCAACATCGCTGTTGCAGCTGAGAATATGTATTTTGAGGAGAGCGGAGCCTACACCGGCGAGATCTCCCCGAAGATGCTGGTAGATGCCGGCGTGAAGTACGTGATTCTGGGCCACTCCGAGAGAAGAGACTACTTCAAGGAGACAGACGCGGATGTGAATAAGAAGGTGCTGAAGGCCATCGAACACGGCATCACCCCCATCATGTGCTGCGGCGAGTCCCTGGAGCAGAGAGAGCAGGGAATCACCATGGATTTCATCCGTCAGCAGGTAAAGATCGGCCTTCAGAACGTGACGGCAGATCAGGCAAAGAAGATGGTGATCGCCTACGAGCCCATCTGGGCCATCGGAACAGGCAAGACCGCTACGTCCGAGCAGGCAGAGGAAGTCTGCAAGGGCATCCGTCAGTGCATCGCTGAGATCTATGACGACGCCACTGCTGCTGAGATCCGCATTCAGTACGGCGGTTCCGTAAACGCCGGCAACGCGGCAGAGCTGTTCGCCATGGAAGACATCGACGGCGGCCTGGTAGGCGGCGCGTCCTTAAAGCCGGATTTCGGCAAGATTGTCTGCTACAATAAATAATTGCAGCAGGGGACAGAATAGTACCGGATCCTGAGAGTGGGATTCGGTTTCGCGGCAGGCGCCTCATAAGTGTCTGCCGTGATTGCAGGGCAGGCGGCAGGATTCCTGCCTGACGCTGCGCCTGAGATGCGCCGGCGGAAAGAAAACCGGCGGCACGACGGACGAAAGTGCCGGAATGCAACAGTATGGAAGGAGAATTTATCATGGATAAGAGACCGGTAGTATGGATGATCCTTGACGGATACGGGTTAAACGACAACTGTGAACACAACGCGGTTTGCGAGGCAAAGACTCCGGTGATGGATCAGCTGATGAGGGAATGCCCCTTTGTAAAGGGAAATGCCAGCGGACTGGCTGTAGGTCTTCCCGACGGACAGATGGGAAACTCCGAAGTGGGACATCTGAACATGGGCGCCGGAAGAATCGTATATCAGGAGCTGACCAGAATCACCAAATCCATTCAGGACGGAGATTTCTTTGAGAATCCCGCCTTTCTGGAGGCTGTGAAAAACTGTAAGGAAAATGATTCCGCCCTTCACCTTTACGGACTGGTGTCTGACGGCGGCGTACACAGCCATAATACACACATCTATGGCCTGCTGGAGCTGGCAAAGAGAAACGGATTGAAGAAGGTATATGTACACTGCTTCCTGGACGGCCGTGACACCCCGCCGGCGTCCGGAAAAGATTTTGTGGCGGAGCTGGAGGCAAAGATGGCGGAGCTGGGCGTAGGCCAGGTGGCTTCCGTTATGGGCCGCTACTATGCCATGGACAGAGATAACCGCTGGGATCGTGTGGAGAAGGCTTACCGCTGCATGACTTTGGGAGAAGGCAACCGGGCAGAGTCTGCCACAGCGGGAATCCAGGCTTCCTATGACGACGGAAAGACGGATGAGTTTGTGATCCCCTTCTGCGTGGAGAAGGACGGCAAGCCTGTGGCTGTCATTCAGGACAAGGATTCCATCATCTTCTACAACTTCCGTCCGGACCGGGCCAGAGAGATCACAAGAGCGTTCTGCGACGACGAGTTCCAGGGATTTCCGAGAGAGCGTCGTCTGGATGTGACCTATGTGTGCTTCACGGATTATGACGAGACCATTGGAAATAAGCTGGTGGCTTTCCACAAGGAAACCATTACCAATACTTTCGGCGAATTCCTGGCTGCTCACGGAATGACTCAGGCCAGAATTGCCGAGACGGAAAAATATGCTCATGTGACCTTCTTCTTCAACGGCGGCGTGGAAGAGCCAAATGCCGGCGAGGAGAGAATTCTGGTGAAGTCCCCGAAGGTGGCTACCTACGATCTGCAGCCGGAGATGAGCGCTCCTCAGGTGTGCGACAAGCTGGTGGAGGCTATTAAATCCGGAAAGTACGACGTGATTATCATCAACTTTGCAAATCCGGACATGGTAGGCCATACGGGAGTAGAGGATGCGGCTGTCAAGGCGATTGAGGCTGTGGATGCCTGCGTGGGCAGAGCTGTGGATGCTATCAGGGAAGTAAACGGCCTGATGTTTGTCTGCGCTGATCATGGAAACGCAGAGCAGCTGGTGGATTACAATACGGGAGAGCCCTGGACGGCTCATACCACCAATCCGGTTCCCTTTATTCTGGTAAACGCGGATCCGTCTTACAAGCTGAGAGAAGGCGGCTGTCTGGCAGATATCGCTCCCACCCTGATTGAGCTGATGGGAATGGAGCAGCCGAAGGAGATGACCGGAAAGTCTCTTCTGGTAAAAGGCTGAAGTCAGATGCCATAGAGAGGGAAAGCCCCGGAGAATGTCAGATTCATGACATTCCCCGGGGCTTTTTTGCGCGATACGTCCGGCAAGTGGCCGCCAGCTTGGGGCGGACATTTGCCGGGTAGCGGACAGAGAACAGTTCTGCTGTGAGCTGCCTGTGGTATCGCGAATCGAATAGGGGAAGGAACTTTCCCTATCCGATCGTATCACTGACCGGTCTGGCCCACCCGCCGTTCCAGAAGGGAAATGCCCTTGTAGAACAGGGCGGAGATCAGGCAGAGAATCACAATAGACAGAACTACTTCATCCATGGCAAAGGTCTGCTGTCCGTAGATAATCAGGTAGCCCAGCCCTGCGTCGGCGGCCAGGAATTCCCCGATGATCACCCCTACCAGGCAGAGGCCGATGCTCACTTTCATGCTGCTGATAATGACGGGAACGGAGGAGGGGAGGAGGATCTTTGAGAGAATTTCCCTTTTCCCTCCTCCAAAAGAGCGGATCAGCCTGATCAGCTCCGGATCCGTCTGGGAGAAGCTGGTGTAAAGGGTCATGACGGAGCCGAATACGGCCACGGAAACAGCGGCTACAACGATGGTTTTCAGGTTTGCACCCAGCCACACAATGAGGAGGGGAGCCAGAGCCGATTTTGGCAGGCTGTTTAAAATCACCAGGTATGGTTCCAGAATCCGTGATGCGGCCGGGCTGCTCCAGAGAAGAACGGCCAGGGACAGTCCCAGGACAATGGTCAGAAGAAAGCTGATGGCTGTCTCGTACAGGGTGACGCCGGTATGAAAAAAGATAGCTCCGCTTCTGGTCATGGACCAGAAACAGCGCAGAATTCTGGACGGAGAGCTGAAAATAAAGTCGTCCACAGCGCCGGTGGAGGCGCCCAGCTCCCAGAGGGCCAGAAAAAGGAGCAGGATCATAAAACGCAGGATGGATGTCTGCTTTCGGTGCAGCAGCTCCCGCTCCAGGTAGGCTTTCTGGGCGGGGGAAGGTTCTGCCTGCTGTCTGTCATTCCGGGGCGGATGGTTCTGCGGCAGCCGTTTCTTCGGGAATCTGTTCATGGGAAACAGTTTCATCGGTCTTCAGCTCCTTCCATACTGAATTGAAATAGGTGGAAAACTGAGGCATATTGCGCCGGCGGATCGGGCTGGTTTCTCCGGCAAAGTCCAGGGAGATCTCCCCTTTCAGGGTTCCCGGCCGGGGAGAGAGAACCAGGATGCGGTCTGCGGCGCTGATGGCCTCTGACAGATCGTGGGTCACCAGAACAGCGGTTTTTCTGTTTTTTCGGATGATAGAGCTGATGTCGTCACAGACGGTGAGCCTGGTCTGATAATCCAGAGCGGAAAAAGGCTCATCCAGCAGAAGCAGGTCTGGCTTCAGAGCCAGGGTGCGGATCAGGGCTGCCCGCTGGCGCATGCCGCCGGAGAGCTCTGAAGGTCTGGAATGGGCAAATTCTCCCAGGCCGTAGGCATCCAGCATGGACAGGAGCTCTTCTCTGGTCTGAGGAGTGAGGCGCTTTTGGATTTCCAGACCGAGAGAAACGTTTCCCAGTATGGTTCTCCACTCCAGCAGGCGGTCCCGCTGGAACATGTAGCCGATGCGCTCGTGGGACTCCGCAGCCGGACGGCCGTTTAACAGGATTGTGCCGGATTCCGGAACGGCGAGACCGGCCAGAAGAGTGAGAAGAGTTGTTTTTCCGCAGCCGGAGGGACCGACTATGGCGACAAATTCTCCGTTGTATATGGAAAAAGTGATATGGGAAAGGGCATTCGTCTCTCCCTCCATCGTGTGGTAGGAGTGACTGACCCCGGAAACTTCCAGAAGCGGCGTCATAAAATACCTCCTTTGTTCGGTGATACTTTATGATATGTGAGAGAAAACCTTGTGTGTGAAGGAAAAGGACAAAAACGCCCCCCGGCGGCTGCGTGTTTCTAAGGGATATTGTAAGGTTGAGCTTAGACACCAGCCGTACAGGCATCCTGCGGCCGCCGGATGGCAGACCGGATGCCCGCACTCCTCCCGGAACCGGCGGACTCCTTTATTGTAGCACATTTTA
The DNA here is from genome assembly GCA_019116745.1 of Candidatus Lachnoclostridium stercorigallinarum. GTDB lineage: Bacteria > Bacillota > Clostridia > Lachnospirales > Lachnospiraceae > Lachnoclostridium_A > Lachnoclostridium_A stercorigallinarum. Next base: position 96 of record DXBC01000098.1, on the reverse strand, counting down.
CTCAGATTTAACAGAACCATGATGATAGATTTTACTTTGAGTTTTTATACTAACATCCGTAAGCGAAAGCGAGAATCCTAAAAAGCATGAGAAAAA
>DXBC01000097.1 GCA_019116745.1 Candidatus Lachnoclostridium stercorigallinarum | reverse complement strand
CGCGGAAAACCTGCGGAAGATAAAAGGTGAACTTATGACAGACTACCAAATCAAAGAAACATACAAAAACTGGGTGTCCCGCTCTCTTCCGGAGGACTTGAAAGAGGAGCTGGAGTCCGTCGCAGGAGATCCGGAGGCCGTTTCCGACCGTTTTTACCGGGATCTGGCCTTTGGCACCGGCGGGCTGCGGGGAGTGATCGGCGCGGGAACCAACCGCATGAATATTTACACGGTGAGAAAGGCGACGCAGGGGTATGCGGACTATCTGCGGGAGCAGCCGTCGGGGGAGGGATCACCGTCGGGAGAGGGCTCGCCGTCGGTGGTCATCGCCTATGACAGCCGCGTCAAATCGGAGGAGTTTGCCCGCAGAGCGGCGGAAGTGTTTGCGGCCAACGGGATCGGCGTGCACATTTATCCGGAGCTGATGCCCACCCCCTCCCTCTCTTTTGCCATTCGCCATCTGGGATGTGACGGCGGCGTGGTGATCACCGCCAGTCATAACCCGGCAAAGTACAACGGCTACAAAGTGTACGGGCCGGACGGCTGCCAGATCACCACGGAGGCGGCGAAAGCCATCCAGGGGCGGATCGGCGCCCTGGACCTGTTTGAAGATGTAAAGCGAACCGATTTTGACCGGGCCATGAAAGAGGGAAGGATATCCTGGGTCGGTGAGGATGTGGTGGACGCGTATATCAGGGCGGTGAGTACTCAGCGCTTCTGCGGAGACGACGAGATTGATAAAAATGTATCAATTACCTATACTCCTTTAAACGGAGCCGGTTTAAAGTGTGTGCTCCGGGTTCTGAGAGAAAATGGATTTTCCAATATTCATGTGGTTCCGGAGCAGGAGAAACCGGACGGCCATTTCCCCACCTGCCCCTATCCCAATCCGGAGATCCGGGAGGCCATGGAGCTGGGCATTCAGTACGCGAAGAAAAACGGCAGCGACTTGCTGCTGGCCACCGACCCGGACTGCGACCGGGTGGGAATCGCAGTGAGAGATGACCTTGGGGAATACGTGCTGCTTACCGGAAACGAAGTGGGCCTGCTGCTGTTTGAGTATATCTGCAGGCGGCGGATCGCCTGCGGCCGGATGCCGGAAAATCCGGTGCTCATGAAGACCATTGTGACCATTGACCATGTGAAAAAAATCGCCGACCGCTACGGCGTTCAGGTAATCGATATTCTCACCGGCTTTAAGTTTATCGGGGAACAGATCGGCCTCCTGGAGAAAAAGGGAGAGCTGGATCGGTATATTTTCGGATTTGAGGAGAGCTATGGCTATCTGTCGGGAACCTTCGTCCGGGACAAGGATGGGGTGAACGCTTCCCTGCTGATCTGCGAGATGTTTGCCTACTATAAGACGCAGGGAAAGGGTCTTCTGGAGGTGCTGAACGGCCTGTACGGCCGCTACGGCTACTGTCTGAACACTCAGCACAGCTGCCAGTTTGAGGGAGCGGCGGGATTTGAACGGATGCAGCAGATCATGGGCCTGCTGCGCCAGACTCCGTTAGAGGAAGCTGCCGGCCGGAAAGTAGTTTCCGTGGAGGATTATCAGTCTCAGGAAAAACGTTTTTCAGACGGTCGGAAGGAGGCTATTGAAGGTCTTCCCAAATCCAATGTGCTGAAGTTCTGGCTGGAGGGAGGCTGTTCCTTTGTGGTCCGGCCCTCCGGCACAGAGCCGAAGCTGAAACTGTATTTTTCCGTGAGCGGAGATGGAAAAGAACAGGCGGGAGAGCTGGAGAAACGGCTGTCCGCAGAACTGATGAAATACCTGGGCATCTGACCAGAGAGAAAGGCAGGCAGCAGTCAATGGAGAATCAGCGGCATCTTGACATCGAACTCATCCGCATCATCGCCTGTTTCTTTGTGATCTTCAACCATACGGGGGAAAGCGGGTTTTTCCTGTTTTCCCTGCAGAGTAGGGGAAGCGTCCCGTTCTGGATCGATCTCATGATCTCTATTTTCTGCAAATGTTCCGTGCCTCTGTTTTTGGCCATAACAGGGGCCCTTCTGCTGGACAGGGAGGAATCCCTCAGCCGGCTTTGGAAGCACCGCATTGCAAGGGCAGGGGCTATTCTGCTCTTCTGGTCATTTTTCTACTATCTGGTCGAGGTGAGGCTGGGAGGGAGGAGCTTTCGGCCGGGAGAGTTTGCGGGACAGCTTCTTTATGGGGACTGGAACCTTTCTTTCTGGTATCTGTATGCATATATTCCGCTGCTCATGACCCTGCCGCTGCTGCGGAAATTTGTAAAGGGCCTGACGAACCGGGAGTTTTGCTACCTGTTTTTTCTGGCCTTTGTCTTTCTCTCCCTGCTGCCGGCCCTTCAGTACCTCGTATGGCAGGAAGATCATGGGCTTAACGAAAATTTCAGGATAGACTGGCTCTGTTCTTCCATCTTTGTTTACCCGTGCCTGGGATATTTTCTGTACAACCGGGCGGAATCCTTCTGGAATGGAAAGCGGCTGGCCCTGCTGTGGCTGGCCAACCTGGCGGGAATGGCGGCCGCCGGCGCTCTGACCTGCTGGCAGGCGTCCATAACCGGTATATTGGATGAAAATCACTCCCAGACCTTTTTTAACACTTTTGTCATCATAAACTGCGCGGCGGTATTTGTCACCTGCCGGTACGGGATGGCCCGGGTCCGGCTGCCGGCATCCGCCGAAGGGCTGATTCGCTCCGCAGGGAGCTGCACTCTGGGGATCTACCTGCTTCACATGCTGTTCCTGAAGAGGATTGGGCCCTTTGCCACCCTGTGGGACGTGCTTCACAGCCTGACCTGGCTGAATGACATGGCGGCCGCCTTTCTGTACTGCGCCGCAGTGTTTCTGACGGGGTGGGCTGTCACTCTGGTGCTAAAGCGGATTCCCCTGCTGCGCCGGCTGGTGTGAGGGCCGCATTGACAATCTCCCGGCCCGTAACGTATACTGGACATACCGGCATTTATGCCGCCGGCGGAGACGGTACATCATACAGGCAAAAAGGAAAAATGCGTGAGTACACTCAGCAGAAAGGAACGACTACTATGGAATTGGAACAGTTGTACGACAATATTCCCGGACCGCCCGACACTGTGCTGATCATCGATGACGACGAGATCAACCGCGCGATTCTGGACAATTTATTTTCGGAGACCTACTCCATTCAGGAGGCGGAAAACGGCCGGATCGGTCTGGAAAAACTTATGGCTCAGAGAGATCGGATCTGTGCTGTGCTCCTGGACGTGGTGATGCCGGAGATGGATGGAATTGAGGTGCTGCGGGCTCTCAATGAGCAGAATATTCAGGAGCAGGTCCCGGTTTTTCTTATCACGGCGGAAGCCAGCGATACGGTGATGCGGGAAGCATACCGGCTGGGGGTCATGGATGTGATCAGCAAGCCGGTGATCCCCTACGTGGTGCGGAGGCGGGTAAACTCCGTGGTGGAGCTGTTTCAGGCCAGAAAGCGGCTGGGAAATGTGGTGGATCAGCAGCAGACGGAGCTTCTGCGCCAGGCCAGGCTGATCATCGACCTGAATATGGGAATGATTGAATCCCTGTCCACCGCCATCGAATTCCGGAGCGGAGAATCGGGGGAGCATGTCCGCCGGATTCACGACATTACCAGATATATGCTCACTCATACGCCCCTGGGAAATGGCCTGTCAGAACGGGATATCGACTGGATTTCCATGGCTGCCATCATGCACGACGTGGGAAAGATCGCCATTCCCGACGCCATTTTAAATAAACCGGGCAGGCTGACGGCAGAGGAGTACGAAATCATGAAGACTCATACGGTGCAGGGCGCCATGCTCCTGGAAAGGATTCCTCAGATGAGGGAACACGGGGCCTATGAGTACGCCTATGACATTGCCAGACATCATCATGAGAGGTGGGACGGCCGCGGATATCCGGACGGCCTGAAGGGAGATGAGATCTCCGTATGGGCCCAGATCGTATCCCTGGCGGATGTGTATGATGCTCTTGTGAGCAGCCGGGTATACAAAGGCGCCTTTGACCGGAGCGAGGCCCTGCGGATGATCCGGGACGGAGAGTGCGGGGTGTTTAATCCGGAACTGATAAAAAATTTCATGGCTGTGGAGCCGGAAATATGGAAAATGTATGACCACAGGCAAATGTATGATCACAGACAGGGGGAAGCGTAATGGATGCAAACAGAAAAGCCAATCTGGAGGCGGCCGGGATCCGGGTGGAGGATGCCCTGGGACGTTTTATGGGAAATGAAATGCTGCTGGAAAAATTTCTGGCGAAATTTCTGGACGATGCCAGCTACAGCCGGCTGAAAGAGGCGGTGAGCCTGGGAGACCATGAAGAGGAGCTGAGGGCTTCCCATACGCTGAAAGGTGTCTGCGGAAACCTCTCTATCAGCGGTCTTTATGATCTGACCACCCGCCAGGTAGCTCTCATGAGAGAGGGAAAATGGGAGGAGGCAGAGGCGATGATGCCGGAGATTGACCGGGCATATGATACGGCCGCAGCTGCCATCCGGGGGTGACAGACCATGAGCGGCTCAAAACGGAAGGAGAAATGGGATGCCTTCCACCGAAACTGGTATCTGTACGGTGTCATGCTGGCGGTGCTGGCTCTGCTGGGAGTCATCAGCTTTCTCCTGCTGCGGACCGAACTGCTGAAGAACACCCAGGAGCTGGGGGAGACGCTGGCCCAAAGCTATTCCTCCGAGGAGAGGAATAGCCTGACGGTTTACGCTACTCTGATTAATTTCGGGACAGAGATTGTGGACAGCCAGGAGCGGAGAGGAAGGCCGGATGAGGAAACGGAAGAGCTGGTGCTGTCCTTTTTCCAGAGAGTGGAAGAAACTCTGGGCAAGGGGAAGGTAGATCCGTACATTGTTTTAAACGGGCGTATCCTTGCAGCCAATCCCTGGGAGGGAGACGCGTCCTATGATATAACCCGGGCGGAATGGTATGAACGTGCCCGGGAGGCGGACGGAGGCGTTATTTTTACCGATGTGTATACGGACGCCATCTATAATCGGCCGGTGATTACAGCGGCCCAAAAATGCCGGGAGTCCGACGCGGTGCTGGCCTTTGATATTTTTCCGGAGAACTTTCAGCTTCAGTTTGCTCCGGCTGATCTGCCGGACAACGCCTCTTTTTATCTGTGCGACCGGAAAGGGACGCTGGTGTACAGTCAGTCATTTCTGGATGCGGACGAGGAGAGAATCCAGTTTTATGTGAGGAAGCTGCTGGAGAGCATTAAAGCTGGAGAGCAGGATTCCTATGACGCCTACATAAGGGATGCTGACGGCAACAAGAGGGGCGTTTATTACAGCTATCTGCCCAACGGCTGGATTTCCATCATCACCGTTCCCTTTGCCACCATTTTAGAGAAGCTGAATTATACGGCGTGCGTGTT
>DXBC01000096.1 GCA_019116745.1 Candidatus Lachnoclostridium stercorigallinarum | reverse complement strand
TCTCAGCTCATCGGCTTTTCCGTGTCTCACGGTCCGCCCCCATCCCCCCTCTCTGAGAGACAGGGTCAGCACTCCGTCTTCCCAGGAGAGACAGACTCCCTGCCTCAGCTGCAGCTTCATAAAACGGCACCGGGAAAACTCCAGCTCCGCCTCAAACACCGGCCCCAGCTCTGCCCGCAGATACTCTCCCGCCCCATTGAGGTCTTCGGCCCCGGCAAATGTCCATTCCTGGCTTCGCAGGGCCTTCAGCTCCTCCAGAGGCGTCTGAATCAGCCTGCCGTCCTTTACATGAAGCTGCCGCGGCAGGGTGAGAGCATGCTGCCAGCCCGCCTTTGCCGTGGGATTGACGTAGTCCGCCTCCGGAATCCCCATCCAGCCGATGAGAATCCGCCTCCCGTTTTCATCTTCAAAGGACTGAGGCGCGTAAAAATCAAATCCCCGGTCCACGGAAAAGTAAATCTCCTCTTCCCTTACCGAAAATTCTCCTGTCCGGAAATCTCCGTCCGCCTTCATCCACACGCACTGATGAACATTTTCATAGTCCAGTCCCCGGGAAGGCACTCCCTGGGGACAGCAGATCAGGCACAGCTCTCCGTCCAGAAAGAACAGATCGGGACATTCCCACATATATCCCAGAGGTTCTCTGGTGCGTATCCTGGAAAAATACTCCCAGTTTTTCAGATCCTCAGAGCGGTAAAGCAGCACCAGTCCATGACTTTCCAGATCCCTGGCCCCCAGAACCATATAATAACACCCGCCGTGCTTTAAAATCTTCGGATCTCTCACATGGCAGCTGATGTCCTCCGGATAGTTCGCCGTGGTCATGAGAAGCTGCTTTTCGGAAAAATTCTGTCCGTCGGCGCTCTCAACCAGCACTGTATTGCTGCCTCTGCCGGCGGTGATGTAGTCATAATCCGGGCGGTCGAAATACTTCACATTTCCCGTGTAAAAAAAGTGAGCCTTCCCGTTTTCCAAAAAGGCAGATCCGGAATACACGCCGTGGGCGTCAAACTCCTGATCCGGAAAAAGCACCGGCCCCAGATCCTCATAGTGAATGAAATCCCTGGTGGTGCAGTGGTTCCACAGCTTCAGCTCTCCTTCCGCGTCAAAGGGGTCATACTGGTAATAAATATGATACGTTCCATTCAGTTCCATCAGCCCGTTCGGGTCATTGAGCCAGCCGGTCTCCGGCATAAGGTGATAGCGGAGTCTGTGCTCTTCCCGGCTCACCGCCTCCCGGAGCCGGCCGTTTTCCCGGTACCACTCTTCATAGTCCTCTCTCGTCACTTTATGGTATTTCTCTATTTTCATAAACATCCTCTCCGGGCGGGAAACTCCTCCCCGCCCTGATTTCTGTTCTCACTGGTTTCCGTTCTCACCTGTCAGCGGATAATCTCCAGCGCCTTCTCTCCCACTTTCGCCCCGTCCGCCGGAAAGACCTCCACGGAGGCGTTTTCCAGCTCCGGAAGAATCATCATCGTCTGGGAAGAGAAGCCGGCGGCCCGAATCTGATCCAGATCCGCGCGGATCAGCACGTCGCCCTGCTTTACCAAATCCCCCTGCTTTACCAGTGTCTCAAAGCCTTTTCCGTCCAGCTTTACCGTATCGATTCCCACATGAATCAGGATCTCTGTTCCCCTTTCTGTGGTCAGGCCCACCGCGTGGCCGGTGGGGAAAATCATGGTCACAGTTCCGTCGCAGGGAGCGCACACCGTCCCGTCCGCAGGATCTATGGCCACTCCGTCTCCCAGGGCCCTGGACGCAAAGGCTTCGTCGGAGGACTCCGTCACCGGCATCACACGGCCGGCCACGGGAACCTGCAGAACTTCCGCCGGAGCATCATCTTTCCCGCTGATCTCTGCCGGTGTCTCCGCTGTTTTCGCCGCCCCGCTTCCTCCATCCGCCTCTTCCAGATGATTTTTCTTCCAGAAAAATACGGTGAGCAGGAAGGAAACCGCCATGGACAGCACCAGACCTATGGCAAAATCCATATAGTGTTCCGGTTTCATGGAAATAAATCCGGGCAGGCCAGCCGCTCCCAGGGCCTGAGCCAGGGTTTTGGTGGCGGCCAGGTAGGCGCTTCCCACAGCCGAACCGATGATGGCCGCGTAGAAGGGGTATTTTAATTTCAGCGTCACGCCGAACATGGCCGGCTCCGTGATTCCCAGCAGGGCGGAGATTCCGGACGCGGAGCAGATGGATTTCATCTTCTCATTCTTTGTGAGCATGAGCACAGCCAGAACCGCCGCTCCCTGAGCCACATTGTTCATGCTGGCCGTGGAGAAGATAAAGCTGCCTCCCGTATTGGCGCTGTCGGCGATCAGCTGAGTCTCAATGGCAATAAAGCTGTGGTGCATTCCCGTCAGAGTAATGGGGGCGTAAACCAGGCCGAAGACAGCTCCGCCCAGAGCGCCCAGAGTGTTGTAAAGCCAGGTGATTCCCGCCGCCAGCAGGTTTCCCGCCTCTCTCATCACCGGTCCCACCACAATAAAAGTGAGGAAGGAGGTGACCAGAATGGAAATCAGCGGGGTAGTCAGATTGTCCAGCCAGGAGGGCGTCACTTTGTGCAGCCTCTTCTCGATGTTTGCCAGAATCCAGGACACCGCCAGCACCGGAAGCACCGTTCCCTGATAGCCGATGGCAGCCACTTCCAGACCGAAAATATTCCACACCGCCGGCTCCCCCACTCCGATCTGGTACGCGCTCATCAGATCCGGATGAACCATGATCATGCCCATGGCCGCTCCCAGAAACGGATTTCCGCCGAACTGCCTCGCGGCGCTGAAGCCGATGAGCACCGGCAGGAAGGTAAAGGGGGCGCTGGCAAACAGATTGATGGCCGTGGCCAGGCCCTGCCACTGGGGATACAGGCTGATGATGGACTGGCCGTCGATCAGGTTGGAGGTCAGCAGGTTGTTCAGGCCCATGAGGAGACCGCCGGCCACAATGGCCGGAATAATGGGCACAAAAATGTCACTGAGCATTTTCACAAAACGCTGAATCACATTGCCCTTTTTCTCTTCCTTCTCCTCCGGCTGGCTTTCGTCCGGACTGCCCAGCTGCTTCTGAACCTCGTCGCAGACCATGTTTACCGTTCCCGAGCCGAAAATAATCTGAAACTGGGTCTGGCTCAGAAAGACGCCTTTCACCCCTTCCACATCGCTTAATGCCTCCTCGTTGCGCAGGCTGTTGTCTCTCAGCTGCAGCCGCAGGCGGGTTGCGCAGTGGGTCACCGAACGGATGTTGTTCTTTCCGCCCACCAATCGGATAACTTCTCCGGCAATTTTTCCGTAATCCATAAAACCTTCCTCCTCTGACATTTTTCTTCCCATACCGTTTCCCATTTTTATGGTATCGGTTCCATATGATTATAATATGCCTCTGACCGGAAAAAGTCAATATATTTTATGGAACCGGTTCCCTATTTGGCTGACAAAAATCAGACTGATTTTTTGTGTAACATTCACAAAACAGTCTGATGTTCTGCCTTCTCTCTCCAGACTCCGTCACAGGAGCCGCACGCTTTCCCCTTCAATCAGCTGAAATCCCACCACCTGTTTTTTTGGCACCGGCTCTCTGCGGATACATTTTAGCAGAGTCTCCGCCCCCAGGTATCCCACTGCGTAGGAGTCAAACTTCACCGTGGTCAGCCGGGGCGTGAGCAGGGAACTCTCATCGTAGCCGCCGAACGCCGCCACGGATACATCGTCCGGAATGGAAAGTCCCCGGTCATGAAGAACACGGTAGGCTCCGAAGGCCAGCCGGTCCGTAGCGCAGATAATGGCGTCCGCCGGCCCCTCCTCCAGGAGCTGCCCTGTCATATTCTGCCCGCTCTCGTAGCTGTAATCGCCGATCAGAACGCGGACATTTTCCACTCCGCAGCTTTTCAGCCCGTCCAGCACGCCGCGGCGGCGCACCACGCCCACCGCCTGATCTTCTTCCGTCACGCTCAGATAAGCCGTATGCTTCGGATTGGTCCGGCCCACATACTGACCCATGACAAAGCCTGCCTGATAATCGTCATCCACTACAGAAATGCCTTCGGGATATTCCTGGGCCAGCACCACCACCGGCACCGGACTGTTCCGGATCAGCTCCCTGTGTTCCTCCACGATGGATATGGAACTGATGAGGATTCCGTCCACATTCAGGCTCATAAGCCGCCGGATATTGGCCAGCTCCAGCTGGATCTGGTGATCGGAATTTTTGATCAGGGTCTCATACCCCTCCTCACGCAGATACCGGTCGATGCTGGTGATCACCCGGCTGCTGATTTTTGAATTGAGGGACGGCACCACCACCCCCACCATACCGCTCTCCCTGGCCTTCAGCCTGGCAAAGGTGTTGGGACTGTATCCATGAGCCTTTGCCGCCTTCCGGATCTTCTCCCGGGTTTCCTCCTTTACATATCCTCCGTTGAAATACCGGGACACCGTACTCTTTGTCACTCCGGCCATCTCTGCAATATCCGCCATGGTCACTCTGCCAGCCATCCTCTGCTCTCCTCTTTCCGCCGGGAACCGCTCCGAAAATGCCGGCTTCATATGCCGGTTCCGGCACCGGTTCCTCAAA
>DXBC01000095.1 GCA_019116745.1 Candidatus Lachnoclostridium stercorigallinarum | reverse complement strand
ATTGAGAAGATCCAGATTAAAGACTATATCAAAAATCCGAAAGAAAACGGGTACAGAAGCCTGCATTTGATTGTGATGGTTACCGTCTACTTTTCTGATCATAAATGTGATGTTCCGGTAGAAATCCAGCTTAGAACTATCGCGATGGAGTTCTGGGCGGCTCTTGAGCATCAGCTCCGGTATAAGAAGAACAGAAACCGGATGGAAGGTCTGCAGAAGCAGTTGAAGCAGTGTGCGGAGCTGATAACAGCGGCAGACTGTAAAATGCAGCAACTGGCAGATCAGTGGCTATAGTTTATTCAGAATGTTCCAGAGGTTCCCAATATTGCGACCGGTGTGGAAAAGCATTTGCAAAGGAATGCCCGGAATATGGGCAGACCGCAGATATAAAGGCAGATTACGGCAGCGGCTGCGGCAAAAATCCCCTCTTCGCTTATCGACGAATTCCCCTTTCTGTGTTATGATAATCAATGTATTCTCAGAAACAACAGAAAGGGGTATTTTCATGGAAAATACGTCTGAAAATAGAAAAACGGGCTCGAAACAGCACAGTCCGAACCGTCTCACCCTGGGCATTCTTGCCCATGTGGACGCCGGAAAAACCACGCTGGCAGAGAGTATGCTCTACCACTGCGGCAGCATCCGTAAAGCCGGACGGGTGGATCATGGGGATACCCATATGGATACCTATGAGCTGGAGCGGTCCAGAGGAATCACGATTTTCGCCAGCCAGGCGCAGCTGGCCCTGGCCGCCCGGAGCGGCGCGGATGACAGCGGGGCAGAGCGGGAATCTCTGATTCAGGCAGCTCTTGTGGACACGCCGGGGCATGTGGATTTTTCGGCGGAAATGGAGCGCACCCTGTGGATACTGGATTACTGTATTCTCGTTATCAGCGGAGCGGACGGTGTGCAGGGCCATGTGAGAACCCTGTGGCGTCTGCTGTCCCAGTACCGGATTCCGGTATTTCTCTTTATCAACAAGATGGATCAGCAGGGTACAGACAGAGAAACCCTGCTGGCAGAGCTGAGAGCGGAGCTTGACGAGCGGTGCGTGGACTTCTCAGAGGGACGGGAGCCCGGGGAGCTCTGGGAGGATCTGGCGGTCTGTGATGAGGAGCTTCTGGAAGCATATCTGGAGAAGGGAGAGCTCCCGGATGAACGAATCGCGGAAAAGATAGCGGACAGAAAGGTGTTTCCCTGTTATTTTGGTTCCGCTTTGAAGGATGAGGGCGTGGAAGAGTTCCTGAAGGGGCTTGGGCGTTTTCTGATCTGCCCGTCTTATCCCGGGGAGTTTGGCGCGCGTGTCTATAAGATAGGAAGAGACGGCCAGGGAAACCGTCTGAGCTATCTGAAGGTGACCGGAGGCAGCCTGAAGGTGAAGCAGAATCTGACCGGAGAGCGGGACGGAGAGGTCTGGGAAGAAAAGGCAGACCAGCTCCGGCTCTATTCCGGGGCCGGATTTCAGCCCATTCAGGAAGCGGAGGCAGGGACGGTCTGCGCAGTGACGGGTCTGTCCCGCACTTATGCGGGAGAAGGGCTTGGCCTTGAGGAGAACGGACCTGTGCCGGAGCTGGAACCTGTGCTGACTTATCAGCTTCTTCCGCCGGAGGGCGTCAATCTTCATGAGCTCCTGGGAAATTTAAGGACCCTGGAGGAGGAGCTTCCGGAGCTCCATGTGGTCTGGAGAGAGGAGCTTGGAGAGATTCATGTCCGTGTGATGGGCGAGGTTCAGCTGGAGATTTTAAAAAATCTGATGGAAGAGCGCTTTGGCGTGCCGGTGGAATTCGGCGCGGGCAGTATCGTATATAAGGAGACGATTCGGAACACCGTGGAGGGCGTGGGCCATTTTGAGCCCCTGCGCCACTATGCGGAGGTCCATCTTCTGCTGGAGCCAGGGGAGCCGGGCAGCGGACTGATCTTTGAAAGCCGCTGCAGCGAGGATGTGCTGGACCGGAACTGGCAGAGGCTGATTCTGACTCATCTGCGGGAGAGGAACCATCCGGGAGTGCTGACGGGATCGGACATCACGGATATGAAGATCACGCTGATGTCCGGCAAGGCCCATCCCAAGCACACGGAGGGCGGTGATTTCCGCCAGGCTACCTACCGGGCAGTGCGCCAGGGCCTGAAGCAGGCGGAGTCTGTGCTTCTGGAGCCCTTTTATGAGTTCCGTCTGGAGGTGCCGCCGGACCGGGTAGGCCGGGCCATGACGGACATCCAGAAGATGGGAGGAAGCTTTTCTGAGCCGGGCCAGGAAGGCAGACTGATGCTGCTGACCGGCATGGCTCCGGTATCGAAGCTGCAGGGGTACAGCGCTGAGGTGACTGCCTACACAAAAGGAGAAGGCAGATTTTCCTGCGTGCTGAAGGGCTACGGTCCCTGCGCGGACGCGGATGAGGTGATCGCGGCAGCAGGCTACGACTCGGAACTGGATACGGAGAATCCCACAGGGTCTGTCTTCTGCGCCCACGGGGCAGGCTTTTATGTGCCCTGGAATCAGGTCTTTTCCTATATGCACCTGGAAAGCGCGCTCCGGCCTGAAAAGACGGCAGAGCGCACCGGCCTTGCCGCCGCCAGGCAGAGCCGTTCCTCTCTGGGCGCGGTAGATCCGAAGGAGCTGGAGGAAATTTTTGAGCGTACTTATGGCCCTATCCGCCGTGACCGGCAGGGTGTGGGACGCCGGGAGAGGGTCTTCCGTCCCGATCCGGAGGATGAGCCGGTCCGTAAGATCAAGAGCCGGAGAGGAGAAAAGGAATATCTTCTGGTGGACGGCTACAATATTATTTTTGCCTGGGACGAGCTCAGAGAGCTGTCAGAGCTGAACCTGGAATCGGCCAGGGGACGGCTGATGGACATTCTCTGTGATCTGCAGGGAGCTCTTGGCTGTACGGTGATTCTGGTATTTGACGCCTACCGGGTGGAAGGAACCCGGGGCGAAGTCCTGAAATACCACAATATCCATGTAGTGTATACAAAGGAGGCCGAGACAGCCGATCAGTACATAGAAAAGACGGTTCACGAGATCGGAAGAAAGCACCGGGTGACGGTGGCTACGTCCGACGGTCTGGAACAGGTGATTATTCTGGGCCAGGGAGCGGCCAGGCTGTCGGCGGCCGGACTTCATGAGCTGGTGCAGCTTACGAAAGAACAGCTGCGGGAGACGGTCAGCCAGACGGAGCCGGGCGGAAAGAACTACCTGTTTGAGCAGCTTTCGGAGGACACGCGGCGGCTCATCGATGAGATCCGCGCAGGAAGTACGGAAGAAGAAAACGGATAGCGATTCAGTGCGGGCCCAATTCTTACAGGGAAGAAACGGAACCGTTACAAAATGACAGAGAATGAGGAAAGCAGGAGATATAGATGAATAAGAAAGAGATATCCGAAATCAAAAAGCAGCTGACGCCGGAGAACTGCGCGCTGACGCGGCTCTGCGCCTGCTATGTGGACGGAGAAAAGAATAAAAAAAGCGAGATGAAGGAAGCGTTTCTCTCGCAGTCGGAGGAAGAGTGCTTCAAGTATTTTGAGATTTTCCGGAAGAGCCTGTCGGGAACCGTAGGAAAGAACCTGATCAATCTGGAATTTCCGCTGGACGCGGAGATGGAGGGCGGGGCCCAGGAATTTCTCATGCGTCTTAAGGAAAGCCGGCTGAAAGACGACGAGCTTCTGGAGGAATTTTATGACCGGATCATCGAGAGCTTTGACTATGGAGAAAATTATCTGATTCTTCTGGTCCATGGCGCATATGATATACCGGGAAAGTCTTCTGACAACGAGGAAATGTTTGACGCTTCCGACGAGGTGTACGAGTATCTGCTCTGTGCGGTATGTCCTGTAAACCTGTCCAAAGCAGGATTAAGCTACGACGCGGAGAATAACCGGTTCGGCTCCCGGGTGCGGGACTGGCTGGTGGAGCTTCCCATGGCAGGCTTCCTGTTTCCGGCGTTCCAGGACAGAAGCACAGATCTGCACAGTATGCTATATTATTCCAAGAATCCGGAGGAGCTGCGGGATGACTTTGTGGAAAAGCTTTTTGGCTGCAGCACGCCTCTGTCCGCAGGAGATCAGAAGGAAACCTTCAACGCCATGATTGAGGAGACTCTGGGGGAGGAATGCGATTATGAGGCGGTCCGCAATATCCACGAAAAGCTCCAGGAGCTGGTGGAGGAGCGGAAAGACGAGCCGGAGCCGCTGGTGCTTGACAAGGCTGAGGTAAAACAGCTTCTGGCAGGCAGCGGCGTGGACGCGGAGAAGTTTGAAGAGCTGGAGGAGCGCTACGAGGAGACGGCGGGCGCCCAGACAGAATTTCTGGCCTCCAATATCATCAATACGAGAAAATTTGAGATTAAGACGCCGGATGTGGTGATTCAGGTGAATCCGGAAAGGGCCGATCTGGTGGAAACCAGAATGATAGACGGCCGTCAGTGTCTGGTGATCCCGGTGGACGATTCTGTGGAGGTCAACGGTATCTCTGTCCGGACACTGGACAAAAGAAATATGGAAAAGAGGGATTTTTGATGCGGGAGCAGCTGACAAAGCATGACGTGGAAAAGATACAGGAAGAGATTGACCACAGAAAGCTTGTGGTTCGCAAAGAGGCCATCGAGGCGGTGAAAGAGGCCCGGGCGCAGGGAGACTTAAGCGAAAATTTTGAGTATTACGCGGCAAAGCGCGAGAAAAACCAGAATGAAAGCCGAATCCGCTACCTGGAGCGGATGCTGCGCACGGCTGAGATTATCGAGGATGAATCCGGCGCCGATGAGATAGGACTGAATACCCGCGTGGAGCTTTATTATGAGGATGAGGACGAGACAGAATGGATCAAGCTCGTGACTTCCATCCGCGGAAATTCCATGGAAGGGCGCATCAGCATTGAATCGCCCCTTGGAAAGGCCATCCAGGGTCATAAGGCGGGAGACCGGGTCCATGTACAGGTGGGAGACGGCGGCTACGATGTGGTGATCCGTTCCATTGAAAAAGACGCCGGGGATGAGGATGAGATAAGAAAGTTTTGACAGTAACCGGGAAAGAACCTTCGGAATCATGATTTGCCATGCAAGGATTGACCAGACGGTGCGTTTGGGGTAGACTAGAGATATGCGCAGCGGGCGTCATGCCCGCTGTGTTCCTGTGATAAGGGAAAGACTGCCGGAGGCAGAAGGAATATAAGAAGAACGGGGAGAAATGATGAATACAGGAATGATGGTGCCGTTTGTGAAGTGGGCAGGCGGAAAAAGACAGATGCTGGAGCAGCTTACGTTGCGCATGCCTGATGAATACGGAATATATTATGAACCCTTTGTGGGAGGCGGAGCCCTGGCTCTCTATCTGGAGCCGGAGCGGGCTTTCTTAAATGATATTAACAGAGAACTGGTCCATACCTATACAGAGATCCGGGATCATCTGGATACGATTCTGGTGCTCCTGGATACCATGGACAAGGTGACCTGTACTAAGGAATACTATTATGAGATGCGGAGCCGCTACAATGAGAAGCTGAGGCTGCAGGATTATGACACAGAGATGGCAGCCCTGTTCATTTATCTGAACAAGCACTGCTTTAACGGTCTGTACCGGGTGAATACCCAGGGCCAGTTTAATGTTCCCTGGAATCAGAAGCAGCAGGTACGCTCCATGGATATGGAGAACATTAAACGGATTTCCGCTTTTCTGAAATCCGTGACAATCACCTGTCAGGACTTTGAGGCATCCCTGAAAGGGATAAAGAAAGGGGATTTCGTTTATTTTGACAGCCCCTATGCCCCTTTGAATCCCACCTCTTTTGATTCTTATACGAAGGAAGGCTTTGCGGAGGAGGAGCACCGCCGGCTGGCAGGCCTGTTCCGCCGGCTGACGGACGAAGGCGTATACTGCATGCTGACCAACCATAATGCGGAGCTGATCCGGGAACTGTATGACGGTTTTCTGATTGAGGAGATTGACGTGCGCCGGGCCATCAATTCCGATCCGAAGAAGCGGACCGGAAAAGAGGTCATCATCCGAAATTACGGAGAGGCGGTCAAGGACGCGGAGCACGGGGAATGAAGCACGTTCTGGATGAAGACCTGATTTATGAGATTCTTTCCGTGGTGGAAGAGATCCCGGAAGGATGTGTGGCCACCTATGGACAGATCGCCAGACTCATTGGCCGGGAGAAAAATTCCAGGCTGGTGGGAAAGGTGTTAAGCATGGCGGAATATTACGGGCAGTATCCCTGCCACCGGGTCGTGAACCATGCGGGAAGGCCGGCGCCGGGCTGGAGAGAGCAGGAGGAGCTGCTGCGTGAGGAAGGCGTGGAGCTGAAAAGAAACGGCTGTGTGGATTTGAAAAAGTATCAGTGGGACTGCTGAGAATGTATGGAAAATCCGGCCGAAATAGCTGAAAGAATGAAAGCAGGGAGCCGTTCCTTCGGTGGGCGGCTCCCTTCGTGTATGGTATTTACGTGGTAATATAAGTATTGTACCCCTTCTGGCGCACTTCCCGCTCCATGGCGATGGCGTTGCTTAAACGGGAATATGCTCCTACCTGCACCTTATACAGGCCATCCTGGTAAATGATGTAGGCCGGGAAGCCGTCGTTTTCCAGAAGGCTTAACAGATTGTCGGCGTTCTGCCGGTCGCGGAAGGCCCCTG
Source organism: Candidatus Lachnoclostridium stercorigallinarum (assembly GCA_019116745.1). Lineage (GTDB taxonomy): Bacteria > Bacillota > Clostridia > Lachnospirales > Lachnospiraceae > Lachnoclostridium_A > Lachnoclostridium_A stercorigallinarum. Next base: position 3,877 of record DXBC01000095.1, on the reverse strand, counting down.
CCTGCACCCGGTACAGTTCCTGCTCCGGGCCCGTGCCCTCAGGCATGGAGGGGCATACAGGGCAGTTCTGCCCGTTTCCCATCATATTATTTCCCATATTGTTTCCCATTGAATTTCCAGTCATATTTCCTCCTCCTGATACATTCTGATTTTCCAGTGTTTCCATGATGCCGTCAGCGATCCCCTGGGCTATGGCCTGGAAGCGGGAATCAAACAGCTGATTATCTGTAGTGCTGTCGATGAATCCTGCTTCCACAAGAAGGGCGGGCATCTGAGTGCTGTTCAGCACCACCAGATTGGGACGGATGCTTACGCCTGCGTTGCGGAACCCCAGACGCTCCAGATTGGCGTTGATGTTCTGGGCCATTTCCTTTTTGATGCCGGAATCGTCGTAGATCAGTGTCTGGACTCCCGAATATTTCCCGGGATACTCTGCAGCATTCCGGTGAATCGAGACGAAAAGATCCGCTCCTTCTTCGTTGGCGATGGCTGCCTTCTGCCCTACGGACTGGGTGGTGTCCGTAGTTCTTGTGTAGCTCACGTCATAGCCGTTTTCCTCCAGAATCCGTCCTACCGCCATGGCAAGGCGCAGGGCGTCATCGCTTTCCCGGCGGCCCTGATATACCGCGCCAGGGTTGCTCCCGCCGTGTCCGGCGTCCACTACTATTTTTGTCGCCATGCAATCTCCTTATCAACTGAAAGTACATTCTTCACCCATAAGATATGCGTGTAAACTGTGTCTTGTGAAAATAAATAAAGTGGTGTATCATGAATACGGCTTTTACGTTTCCTGCCCGTTCCGAATCCGAAAAACGCGGCGGATTCCGAAGGAAAAGGGAACATGACTGTAAGAAAACAGAAAGGATTTGCATAGAATGAAACAGAAATGCGCGGTGATCACGGGAGCGTCCCGGGGGATAGGAGCCGCGGCGGCAGAGCGCTTCGCGGCCGGCGGCTGGAACCTGGCGCTTTCCTGTGTCCGTTCCCGGGAAACACTGGAGGAGCTGGCCCGGAGACTTCACGCCAAATGGGGGATCACCTGCCTGACCTATATGGGAGACATGGGACGGGAGGAAGCGGTCCGGGAATTTTTCGGCAGGATAGAAGAGAGCTTTGGGGGCGCCGACGTGCTGGTTAATAACGCGGGAATCTCCCGGGTGGGCCTTCTGGAGGAAATGTCCCTGGAAGAATGGGAGGAGGTTATGCGCACCAATGTAACCTCTGCTTTCCTCTGCGCAAGAGCGGCCATTCCCTATATGCTCCGCAGAAAGTCCGGTTCCATCATCAATGTGTCCTCCGTCTGGGGCTGTGTGGGGGCTTCCTGCGAGGCGGCCTATTCCGCCTCCAAAGGAGCGGTCAATGCCCTGACCCGGGCGCTGGCCAAGGAACTGGCTCCCAGCGGCATCGCGGTGAACGCGGTGGCCTGCGGAGCGGTGGATACGGATATGAACGCCTGCTTTTCTCCGGAGGAGCGTCAGGAGATTGCAGAGGAGATCCCTGCCGGACGGTTTGCCCTTCCTTCGGAAGCGGCGGATCTGATTTATACCCTTGCGGAGCGCCCGTCCTATCTGACCGGACAGATCATCCGGCTGGACGGCGGGTGGATTTAAGTACTTTATGAGAAACATTGCCGCCCGGGGAGGCGGCAGGAGGGAGTAAGTTATGAAAATTATCAAACAGTTCGGGATTATTTTTTCCCTGTGCTGGATCGCCACGGTGATTGAGGGGCTTTTACCCATCGCTTTTCCGGCCAGTGTCATTGCCATGCTGCTTCTGCTGCTCTGTCTGATGACAGGCGTGCTGAAGATTGACCATATCCGGGAGAAGTCGGATTTTCTTCTGGCGAATATGGCTTTCTTTTTCATCCCGGCCGGAGTGAATGTGATCAACTATCTGGATATCCTGAAAGCGAACTGGCTGCCGCTTCTGCTGATCTGCGTGATTACCACGGTTATCACCTTTGCGGCCACTGCCTACAGCATCCGTCTTACCATCTGGCTGCTTGGCCGGAGGAAAGGAGCAGACAGATGAGTGATATATTTTCTTCTCCTTTCTTTGGAATCGCGCTCAGTATTCTGGCCTTCTGGATCGGCGTAAAGATTCAGAAGCAGCTGAAATCGGTTCTGTGCAATCCGCTCCTGATTGCGATCCTGCTTACATCGGTGGTGCTTCTGGTTTTTGATATTCCCTATGAGAGCTACAACGAGGGCGGAGCCGTCATCAATATGTTTCTGACCCCTGCCACGGCCTGCCTGGCAGTGTCGATCTATACAAAGATACAGATCCTGAAGAAAAACTGTATTCCCATTGTGGTGGGCTGTACGGTAGGTTCCCTGGCGTCCATGGGAAGCGTCTGGCTGCTCTGTCAGCTTTTCGGCCTGGATGAGGCCATGACAGCCTCCCTGATCCCGAAATCCATCACCACCCCCATTGCCATGGAGGTCTGCCAGTCCCACGGCGGCATTGTGCCGGTGACTGTAATCGCGGTGATTTTCACGGGAATTCTCGGAAGCATTCTGGCGCCTTTCCTGATCCGCCTGTTCCGGGTGGACAATCCCGTGACAGCCGGCCTGGCCATCGGAGCCTGCAGCCACGCGGTGGGAACCTCCCGGGCGCTGGAGCTGGGCGAGACGGAGGGAGCCATGAGCGGTCTTGCCATCGGCGTCTGCGGCATTATCACGGTGATTGTATCCATGGTGCTGCTGTGAGAGGCGCAGATCCTGTCAGATTTGCCGCTTGCATTTCTGGTTTGATGCCGCTATAATAAAGCAAAAAGACGCGCGCCGGTCAGGCGCGCAGGCCGAAGGGGGCTTCCCGCGAGAGCGGGGAGCCCCCTTTTTTCCCCGGAGACAGGGTTCCCTGCCACAGAGCAGGATAATGGTATACGGAGGTGGGACCATGAGAGCTTTTGAGACGAACGACTGGCTGCTGCTGAACAGCATGATCTACAGGATTTATACCACGGAAGATTTTGAGACCATGCGGCAGCAGTTCCTGGAGCAGCTGAAAATGGTGATTGACTTTGACAGTGCGGATTTTTATCTGGCCAGCCAGGAGGGCGAAGGTCTCTGCGATCCGGTGACCATCAACTGTGACCCGGGCTTAAGCGCCGCCTATGACGAACTGGATTACAGCAGGGGAATCATGTACAGCGGCAAGACGCTGATTTACAGGGAGACGGATATTATCTCCGATGAGGCCCGGGTGCAGACGGAATATTACCAGAAGGTCTACAGGCCGAACAACTGGCATTTCGCTCTGCAGATGGCGCTTGCGAGAAACAAGAGATTTCTCGGCGTGGTGAGCCTGTACCGGACCATCGGGAAGCAGGATTTCCAGTATGAGGATATCTTTGTGCTGGACATTTTAAAGGAGCATCTGGCCTGGCGCCTGTCCCGCAGCAGGAACCGGGACGAACAGGCGGGTGGAAAGCTTTCGGTATCCCAGGCGGCGGAGCGCTATGAGCTGACCCGGAGGGAGACCGCGATTCTGAAGCTTCTTCTGGAAGGAAAAGACAGCGCCGGGATCTGCGAGGAGGCCTCCATCAGTCCGAACACCCTGAAGAAACATATCTCCAGCATTCACCATAAAATGGGAACCAGAAGCAGGGTACAGCTTTTCAAAATGGTGCGGGAGATGGAATAAAAGCAGGCGGAATATAACACAAAAGGGCCAGAAATGGTACGAAATACCCGGAAAGATGGTCTGAAAGAGCACTTGAAACGTGGTACGGAAAGGAGTATATTCTCAGATATCAATTAGCAGAAAAACGAAAATCTTATAGCAAGACCTGAAAGCAAGGGAGCTGTCTCAAAAGACAGCTCCCTTTGCCGTATATGGACAGATGGTGAACGGAGGAGCGTTTATGAAAGAAATT
>DXBC01000094.1 GCA_019116745.1 Candidatus Lachnoclostridium stercorigallinarum | reverse complement strand
GAAATCATGATCAAATCTCCTCCCGAAATCGTATTATCCCTTTCTCATCCGCTCTATGGCCAGACAGAACAGCCAGATGGCTGCCGTTGCCGCCAGATAAAACCAGGTGGTGGGGTTGGAAAACCAGGTGGTAAAAAACGAGAGCATCAGATATACGCCGATCTGGGCATAGAGCAGATATCCCACCGGGCTGCTCATCCTCCTCAGCTTTTTCACCAGCAGCCAGCTCACCGCTCCCAGAACGCAGGAAAATACCAGCACTCCCGCCGCTCCGAAGTCGTAATAGGCGTCATAAAACAGCGTGACCGTAGTAAGCTCCTCCTTGTTCACCAAAATGGGATAGTCCGCCAGAGACGGCATGATAAATTTCAGTCCCGTCAGGGCCCACAAAGGGAACAGGGAGCGCATTCCGAAAGCGAACTGCTCCAGATGTTCCACCAGGTAATTGAAATTTTCATAGTTGTTGGCAATGTACATATAGGGCTGGGTGATGAAAATAGGCATATTGCTGTTTTTCATCTCAAAGATGCCGTTTAAGTAGGCCACGTCATGGCTTCGGGCGATGGTCAGCACCACATATGCCGCCACCATCAGAACGGCGATTCCCGCTCCCCAGACCACAGGGAAGGATCCTTCCCACAAAATGTATACAAACACAGCCAGGGCCACAGCCAGAATCAGCTGAAACCTGGACACGCACAGGACGGGAATTGCCAGAGCGGCGATCACCGCCGCTGCCGCCAGAATCTTTTTACACCTGCCTGACCGGCCACGGTCCGTAAGAAAATACAGCACGCCCAGAGCCGGGACCAGCACGCAGGATACAGTAAAATAGTGAACTCCCGTCACATGAAAATAGGAATAGGCATGGGGCACGCCCCTCACCAGAAACGGAATATATCCCAGGTACCAGGCTTCAAAACAGAATGCCGCCAGAGAAAGAGCCGTCACTCCCATGACGCTTTCAAACAGGCCGACCCCGGAAATGCCTCCCAGAGGCTGGGCGCTCTGTCCGCCCCGGCCTGAAATCCGGCTGCGGGCCGGACGGCCGGTTCTCCATCCTCCAGTGGGTTCTTTCGCCGCCCCCTCTCTCCTTGAGAATAACTCAAACGTCAGGTAAAAACCGGCAAAAGCCAGATAAAAGCAGATCCAGGTAACCGGGCTCCATGGCACCTGCAGACGGCTCAGCTTCAGGCAGGCAACTCCCTGTCCGCCCACCCAGAAGAGAGAAAATATGCCTCTCAGATGTACCAGATTGCCCGTCCTTCTGTATTCCGCCCCATACAGCCACAGAGCCGCGGCCATCAGGCAGAAACCGGCAGGCCAGTGATAACTACCCAGATCCAGGAGATAGGCCGCCAGATAACAGGCCGTATACACTGCCATATCCATTGCCCTATTCTCCCAGGCCGTCCTCTACCAGCTTCACTACCGCCGCCAGAGCCGCCTCCTCATCTTTTCCCTCGCAGACAAACTCAATTTCATCCCCGCTCTTTACGCAGGCTCCCAGTACGCTGAGCACACTTTTTGCATTGGCTGTGCTGTCCTTGTACTTGAAGTGGATAGATGACTGAAACTGCAGAGATTCCTTGCAGAGCATTCCTGCCGGCCGAAGATGAAGGCCGGTGGGGTTTTTGATTATCACTTTTGCACTTACCATATTCATTCCTCACTTATTCATGATCTGTACTTTCGGAAGCGGCATCTGACTCCGTCTCCTCCGATTCCGCTTCTTCCGCCGTACTGTCCTCTGTGGCGGCTGCTTCCTGTCCTCTGTCTGTCACGGTGATCTCAAAGGGGGTATAGCTCAGAATTTCCAGGCCCTCGTCCAGTTCAAAACTGAGGGTTCCTGCCGCCGTTCCGGCTGTCATTTCCGACAGATTCAAGCTTGCTCCCAGATCTTCCTCCGACATGGCGTCCAGATCTTCCTGAAGCCCCTGCACCGTCACTTCCACCGTTTCCGGAGTGAAGCTGTACTCATAGTCCACGGAAGCTCCCGTCTGACTCACATCCGCCAGGTTCAGGCTGAAAGTTCTGCTGGCCAGCGGCTCTATCTCAAGAGTCACCGTAGCTTCTGTGGTTCCTCCCACAATGGACACATTGTCCGGCACGTACTGGGTCAGATCGATCACAATCGTCCGGCTCTGAGTCGCTCCCTGAATATTCAGCTGAGGATCATCCACTGTGATGGTGGACAGGTTTGACAGATTGGTTTTCAGTCCCGCCACAGTCAGGGACTGGACATCGCTGGTAAGACCGGCAAACACATATCCATTTGCCACGGTTCCGGACACTTCAAAATCCAGGGGCAGAGATCTCACCCTCAGGATTTCCACCTCGTATCCGATCTGAGACACATCGTAGGTGATCCGGTCGCTGACCGTCAGCCGGTTGCCGTTGGCGTCGTAGAACACCAGTCCCGTGGTGCCGGACATATTGGCATTTACGCCGCTCACGTCGATTTCCACTCCCACAGAGCTGATCTGACCCACCTGGGACACAGGACCGCTGATGTAGAGGTATTCCGGATCCAGAGTCACATCTCCCAGTGCATATCCCTCCTCCGGCTCTCCCGTGGTAGTCACCGTCAGGTCAAACCGCTTCCTCTGCAGCTCTTCCGTCTCCACCTGCACCACTCCTGGATTAACCTCCGGCGAGCTGATCAGGCTCTGGTTGTTCACTACCTCCAGATTTACCGGAACCGCCCCGGTTACATCGTACAGATCCGCCAGGTCGATATAAGCCCGGAAATCCGACGCCTGAATGCGGTAAGCGTCCAGCGTCGCCACATTGTATCTCACTGTCACCGTGGACTTCCCCGCAATCTCGTAGGTCAGTCCGGCGTTTTCCAGAATGTCTTCATTTTCTATTTCCAGCTGTACTTCCTTGCTTCCGTCTATCATGGGATTGGAAACATTTACCACCAGAAGCCAGAGAAAAAAAGCCAGCAGGAGGGACAGCAGCTTCAGACTGAAATTATTTAACAATCTTTCTTTCATTCCTGATCCTTCCCTTCCAGATTTTAAATCTCTTTCCTCCCGTCTCCTTCTGTTCCGTCAGCCTGGACAGGATTTGTTTCAGCTCGTCGCTGTCGCTGACCCGCCTGAGACTGCCGTTCTCCGCCACGGAAACCCTTCCCGTCTCTTCAGATACCACCACGGTCAGGCTGTCCGACACCTCGCTGATTCCCACAGCCGCCCGGTGCCTGGTACCCAGATCCTTGCTGATTCCCATATTGTCTGACAGGGGCAGATAACAGGTGGCGGACACCACCTTGTTCCCGCTGAGAACCACCGCTCCGTCGTGGAGAGGCGTGTTATGTTCAAAAATATTAATGAGCAGCTGGCTGCTGATGATTCCGTCGATCTCGATCCCCGTCCTCTCAATCTCGCTGAGGGGGGTAGTTCTCTCAATGACCATCAGAGCGCCGGTCTTTACCTTGGCCATCTCAAAGGTGGCCCTGACAATCTCATTTACAGACCTCTCCGTAAATGCCCGGTTCTCCTTGCCGTCGTCAAAGGACAGCAGGCCGGAGATAATATTCTGGCTTCCCAGCTCCTCCAGAGCTTTCCGCAGCTCCGGCTGAAAAATAATCACCAGGGCTGTTGTGGCCACAAATGCCAGGCGGCTCACGATCCAGAAAATCGTGTTCAGCCTCAGCACATAGACAAAAACCGTAAAGCCCAGAATCACCACAATTCCCTTTAACAGGGTCCAGGCCCTTGTATTTTTGATCCATAAAAGGATCTCGTAAACCAGAAACGCAATGATCGCGATTTCCAGCAGATTTCTTACGCTGATATGACGCACAAAAGACAGCCATGAATACAGAGTTTCCACTAAATTCGTCATGCCTGCCTGACACCTCCCATTCTATCTTTCGCCTGGTCTGACGTGCTTTTTGCTGTTTTTTCTGGCGTTGATCTTCTGTACCTTGACATCGGGAGCCGAAACGGCGATTTTCGGCACCGCTTTCACGTAGTAGTAATAGTCGTCGTCCTCATACTGAAGGTACTCCGTCCTGGTGTAATCCACGGCAAATACAAAGAAATTGTACGCCGCCGCCAGCAGCACGCTGACAGCCATCCCGATAAGGAAGGAAACCACGGAAAAGGAAACGTCAAACAGGAATACGCCCACAAATACGATTGCCGCCTGTGACACGGTTCCCGCCGCAATGGCAATATACCAGGAATAATCGATGGAAAGATTCTTTACGATATAAACCACCAGAATTCCCACCGCAAAGGCCAGAGCCATGAAAAGCATGGTTTCATTGGAAATCACTCCATCCAGAATGCTGCTGTATTTTTCCGTAATGTCCACGGCAGCTCCTCCGGTCAGCACACCTGCATTCTGCTTTACATAGAGCAGAATATAGTAGATCAGCACGCCGCTGCAGGCCGGAATCACGGAAACCAGGCTGCAGGACAGGCCGGCCACCAGAGGAATCACATAGGGAATATTCAGGAAAAAAGCCAGGGGAGTGAGCAGCAGAAGCCAGCTGTCTCCCGGCTGAAAACCGTAGTACAGAAGCATGATCAGAAGAATCACCACCGCCAGCAGCACGGCAATCTCCAGGGACACCACGCTCACATGGAGGAGCATGAAAATCCCCACAATCACTGCCGCCAGCCCGTATGGAAGAAAGGCGCAGACTGCGGCCAGCGCCAGAGCCGGCACAGCTCCGCTTATCCTCGTCATAAAACCCACATTTTCATTAATCGCCATCAGAGCCGCAAAGCTCAGGAAAAAGCGTACCGCCCCATTAATATATGCGGCATATTTCCCATACCATACCCGCAAACGTTCTTTAAACACGAGAAGCGCCATCATGATGTCTGCCCTCCTTTGTAAGCTCTTTCTTTCTGTTCTGGAACTCATACCGTTTTTTCAGTCTTCTGAGCTTCGCCATATAGGCGCGGAGCGCCCGGCTGGCCTCATCATACCGTCTGGAATAAACGCTTCGGGTAATCATAAGATAAAGGACAAGTCCGGCCACATACCAGACCGCTGCCGTGGCCCCCAGCCCCATCAGTTCATCCAGGGACGCCGTGGTCAGCAGCTGATCCACGGAATACATCGCCCATACGCACAGGATCAGCACATATGCCGCCGTAAAGCGGAGAAAGGCGTGAAGCATATGCCGCCCCACAAAATCGCTTTTAAACATCTTTCCCGCTGCGGCGATCTGCCTTCCCTCCCGTTTTTCAAACATGGCGATGCCGGTCATCAGTTCAATTTTATCTTCATTCAGCATAAATAATCCTCGCCTGCACATAAATTATCAATTCAGTATACCATAAAAGTACCTTATTGGCGATAGGATGCGCTAAAATTTAATAAAACGTAAATGATCTTCAGAAAAAAGCTGTCCAAAATTATTATAGTTTTTTCACAGCAGGAGGGTCAAGGGAAAATGTGTGAAATTTTTTTCATTATTTTTTCAAAATGTGAGCAAATGCGCCCTTCAGTTCCGTTCGCCGCCGTCCAGGGCGGCCCGCCGCAGAAATTCTTCCAGGCAGCCGGACCTGGACGCCGCAATTCCCCAGTCCTGAAGTCTGCGGCAGTTTCTCTCCTGAGACAGGGTTTCTTCCAGCCAGGACGGCACAGGGCCAAAGCCTTCCAGAATTCCCAGTAGAAGTCTGGCCATGCCTTCCGCTTCTCCCCGGAGCATTCCGGCGGTCATTCCCGCCGCATAGCTCAGCTTTTTTTCTCTCACCACCGAGCTCTCCGCCTCATACTGCCGCAGAATCAGATCCCGCACCTCGCATCCTCTTTCCTCCAGCAGATCCTTCAGCATATGGTGCTCTGTTCCCCAGGCGGCTGCCCGTTTGACCGCCCGCTCCGGCCCCAGCCCCTGTCTCAGGCCATTTTTCACCTCATCCACAAAACAGCCGTACTCCTGCAGCCTCCGGCTTTCCTCCAACAGCCGGCTGCCGCTGCCTCCTCCGATGTTGACGGCCAGAACCGCAGGCTGTTTTTCCTCCCCGTACAGGTCCAGCACTGTCTCGTCCGGGTCCTGACTCCCGCCGCTGTAAAACACCACCCGGCGGATCTTAGGAGCGGAAATCCCCCCGGAATTCGGCGGGCAAGCAGCTGGGAAGTGGCCGGCCGGAAGCATCCAGCTCCAGGGCAGGGACAGGCTCTCTCCCAGAAGATTCATGTAATGGGCCGCCACCACAGTGGGCCTTCCCTCCGCCTCCAGCCACAGTCCGTCTCCCGCGGACGCAATCCTCAGTGTCTCCGTCCGAAGCTCCTTTTCTCCGCTTACCGCCAGATAAAGCTCCGCCGCCTCTTTTCTCCTGTAAAACGCCAGGGAAAACAGACTTTCCCCGTGCTGCCCATATTCCATAGGCTGCCCCCTTTCCTCACTGCTTTTTTCCGTTTTATCCTGTCTGTTCAAATGAAAATCCGCCCGATTCGGGCAAAGAACCGCAGACCGGCCCAAAGGCCGTATGTTCTGATCAAAGATATTATCGATATGTGACTAACGTTATCACATACCCGGAAAAAAAGCAATAAGAAAAGGGGCAGGACTCCGGCCTGCTGCCGGAACCTGGCCCTTTTCCGCAGTTTTTTACTCGTACCGCAGCGCATCGATGGGATCCGCCTTCGCCGCTTTGGAGGCGGGATACATGCCGAAAAAGATTCCCACCATGGCGGAAAACGACACCGCCATAATGACCACAGACGGCTTCACCACCACCTCCAGTCCCAGGGCTGTTCCGCCCAGAAACACCACTCCTGCCCCCAGGAGAATCCCGATGGCTCCGCCGCAGGCGGACAGAATGGCCGACTCTGTCAGAAACTGGATCATTACATCCCTGGTGGTGGCCCCCAGGGCTTTCCGGATACCGATTTCCCTGGTGCGCTCTGTGACAGACACCAGCATAATATTCATGATTCCAATGCCTCCCACCAGCAGGGAGATGGCGGCGATCCCTCCCACCGCCATGGAGAGTCCGCCCATAATGCTGTCCATCTGGTTCATCTCCTGAGTGGCCGTGTATACGTACAGATCTTCCGGATTCCTGTTTTTTAACTTCGCCACATAAAACGTCAGGTCGTCATAAAACCGGTCCAGCTCCGCTGTAGTCATGGACTCATCCGCAAACAGATGGCACTGATAAAACCGGTCGTTGGGCCAGGTGAGAAGAGTCCAGGGAATGAACGCGCTTCCCGTATCGTCACCGCTTCCCATCATCAGCTTCTGAAAGGCATTCATCTCCACCTCATACACTCCCACCACCGTAAACTCCGTCATGGTGCCGTACACATCCGCCCGGAACGTTCTTCCCACGGCGTTCTCTGTGCCGAAGAGCCTTCTGGCGCTCTCCGCCTCCACCACGGCGCTGGCACGGCGGCCCAGGGTATCCCCCTCATTGAGGTATCGACCGTAGAGAATCTTCACCGGCTGCACATCCTGATAATTGTAATCCACTCCGTTAAACTCAAACGGCATGCTCTGCTCCCCCGCTCTGGCATCGGCGTTCAGATAGGCAGAGCTGTCTATATAGGTGATCTTGTCACCGAAAACGTTTTTGATCCTCTCCAGCTCTTCCATGGTAAAATAGTCGCTCTCCCTCACATCGTCCACCCAGTAGCCGATGCTCACATAGGTCTGGGTCAGACCCACATTGGCGTACAGATCTGCAAACAGGGACCTCATGGTATCGCCGATGGACACAATGGCAATCACCGAGCCGATACCGATGATGATCCCGAGCATGGTAAGAAAGGACCGCATTTTATTGGCACGGATGGCATGAAACGCCATCTGCATGTTCTCAATCAGCATACCGCCGCCTCCTTTTTCAGCCTTCTGGGGTGGGGGTTGACCTCGTCGCTGATGATCTGGCCGTCCCGAAACCGGATAATCCTCCCCGTAAAGGCGGCGATGTCCTCCTCATGGGTGACCACCACCACTGTGGTTCCCTCGTCGTGAAGAGAGGCGAACAGCTCCATAATTTCCTCAGAAGCCGCCGTATCCAGATTTCCCGTGGGCTCATCCGCCAGAATCAGGGGCGGTTCATTGGCCAGGGCCCTGGCAATGGCCACCCTCTGGCGCTGTCCGCCGGAGAGCTCATTGGGCATATGGCTGTATCTGGCCTCCAGCCCCACCCGGGTGAGAAGCTCCATGGCCCTCTCCCGCCGTTCTTTCTTCGGCTTTCTGGCATAGGTCATGGGCAGCTCCACATTTTTTAATGCCGATGTTCTGGCGATCAGGTTAAAGGACTGAAACACAAAACCGATCTTCTGATTCCGGACGGCAGAGAGCTGGCCGGGAGTCATTTCCGCCGTATCCTCTCCATCCAGATAATAGTGGCCCAGCGTGGGCCGGTCCAGACAGCCCAGAATATTCATCAGCGTGGATTTGCCCGATCCGGACTGTCCCATAATGGCCACAAACTCCCCCCGGCGGATGGTCAGGTTGATCTTTTTCAGTCCCATGACCTTCAGCGCGCCGGTATCGTAGATTTTCACCAGATTTTCCAGGCGGATCAGCTCCTCTGTTCCGCCGGACGGCGGAAGGGAAGGTCTCCGAAACAGATTTTTCAAATCTCCCAGTTTTCTCATGTCTTCTCCTCTCACGCCGCCGGTACAGCCGTCACGGCCATGCCGTCCGTCAGAGCGGCATCAGGGCTGGTGATGATCTCCATCCCCTCTTCCAGGGGAATCTCTCCCCTGGCCTTTACCTCTGTCTGAATATCGCTCTCCACGCCCCTGTCTACAGGGATCATCTGCACTGCGCCGTCTCTTACTGCCGCGATGCAGGCGCCGTCTTCCCTGTCCATCACCGCTGAGCCTGGCACCACCCACGTGTCATGGGCCTGATTCAGCGTCAGCTCTGCCCTTGCCGTAATGCCTGCGATCAGCCGGGAATCCTTGTCGTTGATCCGGATGGTGGTGGGGATGACCCGCTCCGTGGATCCTCCTCCCTTTTCCTCTCCTGTGGGAGAAATGGCCGTCACCTCCCCCGTCACTGTATCTCCATTCAGAATATCAGCGCTGATCACCGCCTTCTGTCCCACAGCCACCTGCCCGATGGAGTATTCGCTCACATCGATCTCCATCTCCAGAGTGTCCAGATTTTCGATGACAAACAGGGGCTCCGCCGTATCTCCCGTCTCATCGGCAAACCGTCCCACCTTCGTGTTTACCCGGACTACGGTGCCGGTGATGGGGCTGGTGATTTTCGTATCCTCCAGGGCCTCCTGCCTGGTCTCCAGCTCATACTGTGCCTCTTTAATCCTCAGCTCGTAGGACTTTGCCGGCAGAGGCTGCCCGTTCTCCACCCGGTAGGAGGAAACCTCTCTGGCCGCGTCATCCATGGCGTTTCTGGCCGTTTCCAGGTCCACCTGGGAAATGTTTCCCGCCCGAGCCAGCACCGCGCTTCTGTCATAATTTCCCTTTGCGGTGTTGTAGTCCTGAACGGCTTTGGCGTATCCGTTGGCCGCGGAAACCGCCTGCTCCTCGTACTCCGCCACCGCCAGGTCATAGGCGTTTTTCGCCACGTCCACCTCTCTCTGGGTATCGGCGGTATTCAGCTCCGCCAGCACCTGGCCCTGCTCTACCCGGTCGCCCTCCTTCACATAGAGCGCCTGCACCTCCGAGTGAAGGTTGGAGAACACGTCCACGCTGTCCGTGCCGGAGATAGGGCCGGTAAGAGATAAAACCTCCGTCACATCCCCCCTGGTCAGGGGAGCCGTCATCACCATCACTCCGCCTCCGCTGCCGCCTCCGCACATCCGAAAAAGCGCAGCGGCAGCCGCCACAGCGGCCGCAGCCGTCAGGATCTTCCGTTTTCTGCTCCATTTTTTATGTACTCTCTTTTTCTTTTCCGCCGGCCCGTCCTGCTTCATCAGCTCCGCTACCTGAGCGTCAAACTCTTCCTCACTGCGTTCTGTCTCTGTCATAAAATCCTCCAGTTTGTCTTCCACCGGCCGTAAGCCGGAATACTTTTCATCAGTTATTTTCTATAACGAAACCCGGGCCGGGAAATCTTCAGAAAAATATGAAAAAATCAGAAAAGCGCGAAAAAAAGCCGCCCCCTGCAGATTTTCCCTCTGCAAAGCAGCGGCTTTCCCGTCCTTTTAGTCTTCCCTTTTGAAAATGCCCAGGACAATCACAACTGCGGCAAACACGGCAAAGGACATATACATTCTGTCATTTACCAGATCGATCAGCTTCAGGGCATAGGGAGACAGGCCCGCTCCCAGGTTGCAGCCCACCAGCGTGCAGGTGGTGCCTATGGTAGCAGCTCCCGGCGGAAATTTTTCCGGTATCTGATCAAAAACCGACACAATCAGAATACTGAAGGAGAGGCCTGCCACCACTGCCCCCAGTCCCAGCAGCCAGATATTTCCCGCCTCCGCCATAAGGGCCATGCCTGCGCCGAACACTATTAACCCCGTCTTCTGCAGCCGGCCTTTTAGCATCTGGGCCAGCTTCCCGAAAATAATCCCGGCTGCAATGCCTGCCGCCATCATAAGACCTGTAATCAGGCTGGCCTGCACCTCCGTTCCCACTCCCTTTTCCAGAACCAGGCTCGGAATTCTCATAGTGGTACTGGAGTTTATCCCGATGAAAAGCGCTCCGTAGCATCCGCAGCTTAAAAAGCCTTTTCCGATCTGCTTCATCATATTTTTATTCCAGACTGAAGCCGGACTTTCCGGAGCGCTTCTTTTCTTCTCTCCTCCCGGCACAAACAGCAGGTAGCACAGCAGCACAGGGATTCCCGCCAGATAAATCAGAAAACAGTATTTCCAGTCCAGGCCTGCCCCCAGAATCTGGCCCACGATCAGCGTCAGAGCCGTATTTCCCACGATCTCCGAAGAGCCTCGGTAGCCCAGAAGAGTGGACCGCTCCTCCCCGTCGAAACGGCTGTTGATAATATCAATGGCGTAGACGTTTACCAGGCCGATTCCGGCTCCCAGCACAAGCCGGCCGGTATACACCGCCCAGTAATCCTGAACAAACACCGGGACAACTCCGCCGGCGCTCAGCAGCAGAAGGCCGGTCACAATGCTCACCCGCTCGCTGATGAACCTGGAAACCCAGGGATTCAGCAGAACAATCACCATAATCGCCATGGACGTGACCGAAACCAGCTGTTCGATCCGGCTCAGATCATATCCCTCATAATAGCTCACCATACTGGGGATCACCGTGGACACCGAGTAGGTGGAGGTCAGCAGAAGGGAGAGGGACAGGATCGCTCCCTTTTCCAGAGTTCGTCTCATACTCCCAGCTTTTCCTCCCACTCCTTTTCTTTAAAGCCGGGAATCACAAATCCGTCTCCCACCAACAGCGGCCGCTTCACCAGCATTCCGTCTGTGGCCAGCAGGGCAATCTGCTCCGCCTCGCTCATGGCGGGCAGGCGGTCCTTCAGCCCCAGCTCCTTGTATTTTTTCCCGCTGGTATTAAAAAATTTTTTTACCGGAAGGCCGCTTGCCTGGATCCAAGTCTTTAATTCTTCTTCCGTGGGATTATCCTCCACAATGTGGCGGTCCCTGTACTCCACGGAATGCTCTCTCAGCCATTTTCCCGCCTTCTGGCAGGTGGAGCACTTTGGATACTCAACAAATAAAACCATGATCTCTTCTCCTTCTTCACTCTTCCGTCTTCTCCACGCAGGGCACAAAGCATTTGTGAACCACGTCCACCAGCCCCATGTCCGTCAGCTTGATCTCCGGGGAGACGGCCAGGGCCATGAGGGTGATAAAGGTAAGCACCTCCTCGTGGTTCAGCTTCATCTCCTCCGCCGCCCGGGTGAGATTCTCAAATTTTTCCGCCAGCACTTCCATCCGGTCCTCACAGAGAAGACCGGCGATGGGCAGGGGGATGTGAGCCAGCACGCGGCCATCCTTCACGGCGGCCACACCGCCGCCGGAGCGGATCACCAGGTTTGCCGCGGCCGCCATATCCTCATCGCTGCTGCCGTAAACCGTCAGGTTGTGGCAGTCGTGGGCGTAGGTGGTGGCGATAGCTCCGCGAAACTCGTCCAGATTTCCCAGAAAACCGATGGAACGGCGGCCGTTTTCCGGATACCGGTTGAACACCGCCATCTTTGCCAGGCGGCAGGGGATTTCTTCACCCTTTTCCCGCGCCCACACGCCGTCTCTCTCCACGCATCCGTCTTTCACCGGGCACCAGGCCTGACGGGGTACCGTCCGCGAGGTCTTTCCGTCCTGTACCATCACGTTGACCAGCGCCCGCTTTCCCTCTGCCATCAGCCGAAAATCAGCCGCTTCCAGCATCCCCAGGGAAAGGGTGTGAAAGGCATCCGGCGGGAAAGGCTTTTCCGGCACGGGAACTGTCAGTTTTCCGTTTTCCGCAGTCAGCTCTCCCCCGCAGAAAACGGCAGAAGCCTCCGCCTGCTCCAGAGAATCCATCAGGACAATGTCTGCCCGCTTTCCCGGCGCAATGCCCCCGGACCGGTACATACGGAGCCGCTCTGCCGCGTTGACGGTCACATAACGATAGGCATTCATGGGCTTTAAACCCATGGAAATGGCCTTCCGGATCAGATGATCCACATGGCCGTGCTCTGCCAGCCGGCTGATGGGCACATCATCCGTAGCCAGAAGAATTCTTCCCTGGGCCGGACTTTCATTTAAGTATGCCATCAGCTCCGGGGTGAAGTACCGTTCCTGAATCTGCACCCACATGCCGCAGCGCAGCTTTTCTGCTACGCTGTCCACATCCATGTAGGTGTGATCGCAGTCCAGCCCCGTGGACGCAAACGCCTGCAGGCTCCTTCCCTTCAACAGGGGGACATGGGCGTCCATCAGGCATCCCGTCTCCCTGGCCGCGTCGATAATCGCCGTCATTTTTTCATCAGAAGCCACTACCCCGTTGAAATCCATCACCTCTCCCAGCCCCAGCACTCCGTCATAGGAGAGAATCTCCTTCACATCTTCCGCTTCCAGGTTGGCTCCCGCCGTCTCAAAGCCGGGAGCCGACGGAACGGTGGAGGGAGCCATAATGCTTACCTGAAGGGGCAGATCCCTGGTCATCTCGCAGAGGATCTCCACTCCCCTTTTTCCCATGACGTTGGCGATCTCATGGGGATCTGCCGCCACTGCCACAGTACCCAGAGGCACCACTGCGGCGGTGAAATTGGCCGGAGTCATCATACTGCTCTCCAGGTGCATGTGAGAATCGATAAAGCCTGGAACGGCAAACCGCCCCTTTCCGTCCACGACCTCCCCTGCGGCGGCATCGTCTCCCAGATCTCCCACACAGGCCACCATGCCGTCCACAATCCCGATATCCCCGGGAACGATCTCCTCCGTATACACATTGACTACACGGACATTCCTTATAATCCGGTCATAGGATCTTCTGCCCATAACCGCGTCCACCAGACTGCGCACCATATGTATCTCCTTCTCCATGTCTCTTATTCACAGACAACAGCCGTGCCACTGACGGACACCATGAGCATGCCATTGTCCGTTCCCAATACCTCGTAATCCACATCCACGCCCACAACAGCGTTGGCTCCCATGGAGGCAGCCCGTCTCTCCATCTCTGCCAGAGCCTGGGATCTGGCCGCCAGAAGTTCCTCCTCATAGGAACCGGATCTTCCGCCGAAAAAGTTTCTCATGCCGGCGGCAAAATCCTTCAGGAAATTCACTCCCGACACCACTTCCCCGAACACAATCCCCTTGTACTCCACAATTTTCTTTCCCTCTACAGACGGAGTTGTCGTAATGATCATTTCTTTTCCTCCTTCTCTCTATCCTGTGATTTCACGGACGAAACGCCGGCTGGACACTCCAGCACCCAGTCGTCCATGTAAAATCCGTTTCCGATGTCATTTTTTTCCTCTCTCACTTTCCGGAATCCCAGATGCTCATAAATGCGTATCACGCTTTCATTGCCCCGATTCACGTTGAGAAAAATGGACGGGAGCCCTTCCTTTCTCGTCTCTTCCATGACAAAATCAAACATCTTTCTGGCAATTCCCCAGCCTCTGGCCCTGCCGTGCACGTAAAATTTGCTCAGATACATCTTCCCGTCCCTGGGATAGAAGGCCAGAAATCCTTCCATCTCCCCCATTTCGTCCTCCGCCACATAATACCGGTATCCGGAACGGATCTGGTCTGTGATGGCGGAAACCGACTGAAACCGGGCGATCATATAATCGTTCTGCTCCGGGCCGATCAGCGGATCAAAATGTTCTTTTACGATTTGAGACGCAAAGGCGGAGAGACTTGCGATCTGTTCGCGGTCCTCCGCCTTTACGGGAATCAATTTTGTATAAACTGTACTCATCAACCGTTCCTCCTGCTGTCATCTTTCTTCCATTATAGCAGGAACAGCCTGTGAGACAAGAAGTTTTTTTGGATCCTCCTACCGTTTCTCCTCCGATATCCCGAGCACCAGATAACCGCTGTCTTTTACCGTCTGCCTCAGCGTCTCCTCCGGTATCTGCTGCTTCATCCGCACCGTAGCCAGATGATGTTCCAGATCCACAGTGGCCCAGACCCCGTCCAGGCTGTTTAACGCATTTTCCACCCGGCGCACGCAGTTCCCGCAGGTCATTCCATCCACCTTCAGGCAGAGGACGTAAGGGTAATGGCTTTTGTTTTTATCTCTCACCTTCACCTTTTTGTCGGGGGCGTCCCTCTCACCGCAGCATCCGCCTCCATAGCGCAGATGGTGAATATAGGAATAAATTCCATAAATACAGATCGCTGCCAGAACAATGAGAATGATCGCTGACGTCATATGAATTCCTCCTCCCGTATTAGTTAGCCCAGGCTAATATATGGGTTCATTATAAACCCGGAGGGAGTATTTGTCAAATCAATTCCCGGCAGCTTTACAGACGGGAGAATTTTTATTTCCGCAGGCAGAAAGGGTCAAATATCCTCCAGTTTCTCCGTCGCCAGCCACACAATGCCCTGGATACACTCATAGAACCAGTCCAATTTCAGACGCTCCTGGGGAGTGTGAACCCGCTCCATTCCGATCCCTACACTGACCGTCTCAATTCCCATCTCATTGTAGATATTGGCGTTGCTGGCCCCGCCCTCTTTCGTAAAGCAGTGGGCCAGTCCGTGGCGAATACACATGTCCTCCACCATTTTGGCAGTCCCCCTGTCCTGGGGCAGGCAGAATGCCGGGCAGTCGTTATGGAGCTTATAGATCAGCTCCGCCCCGGTCTCGTCTGCCGCCCTCTGCAGACAGTTAAGGATCCGTCCGGTGTGTTCCGCCAGCTTTTCTCTGCTCTTGCTCCTCACCTCAAATGTCAGCTTCGCCCGATCACATATCACACTGGTCTGTCCGAACGCCTCAAAACTTCCCACATTGGCTGTTGTCTCCGGGTCAATGCGGAACAGCTCCATCTCCGCCACCGCTCTGGCCGCAGCCGCGATAGCACTGACTCCCTTCTCCGGCTCCACCCAGGCGTGGGCTGCCCGGCCGCGGATCTCTGCCGTGATGGTGTTCATTCCTGGAGCCTGGGCGATGATCCGCCCGATATTCTCCCCGCCATCCAGGACCACCGCCTTTCTGGCCCGGATTCTGCTGAGATCAATATGACGGGCACCGCTGCGCCCGGCCTCCTCGCAGATGGAAAACACCAGATCCAGTGGCCGGTGCTTAAGCCTCTGACTGAGAATCCTGGAAACTGCCTCAAGGATAGCGGCGACGCCCGCCTTGTCATCTGCCCCCAGGATCGTGTTTCCCCGGCTTTTCACCCATTCTCCGTCCACATAGGGTTCAATCCCCGATCCGGGAGAAACCGTATCCAGATGAGCCTCCAGCATGAGAGGCTCCGCCCCCGGTTCTCCGTCTATATGACAGTAAATATTGTTGCCTGTGGAGCCGCACAGGCGGCCGGCATGATCCTCCTGCGGCAGAAGGCCCATAGCTTTCAGATCTGCCTTTACGGCTTCTCCCACAGCCTTCTCATTTCCCGTCTCGCTCTCTATCTGTACATATTTAAACAGCCTTTCCAGCGCACTTTTCTGCCAGCTCACCTGTCTCCTCCTTTAACTAAATCAGCCAAATACCTGTTTCAACCGTGCCAGAGCTTCTTTAAGCACTGCATGGGGGCAGGCCACATTCAGACGGATAAAACCTTCTCCGGCCTTTCCGAACTGAGTTCCCGGATTAGGAATCACCCCAGCCTCCTCCACAAGCATTCTTGAGAGTTCCTCCTGAGTCTTTCCGTAGCCTCTTAAGTCAATCCAGGCCAGGTACGTTCCCTCCGCTGCCGCCAGCCTTGCTTTCGGCAGCACCTCCGGGAGTGCCTTCTCCAGGATGGTCAGACTCTCGTCCAGATACTGATTGACCTCGTCCTCCCACGTCTCCCCTTCCTCATAGGCCGCGATGGCCGCCGCCGCTGAGAAAGGATCCGGAAACCATTTTCCCCTCTTTTCCAGGAAACGGGCTCTCTTTTCCTCATCGGAGATGATCAGGGATGCCAGATGAAGACCGCTTAAATTGAACGATTTCCCTGCAGTGACCGCAGTCAGCACATTTTCCGGATCAAACTCGGCAATGGGAATGTGGCGGAAACCAGGACGCACAATGTCGTGGTGCACTTCGTCCGAATAAATCAGCACCCCGTTCTCCCGGCAGATCCGGCTGATTCTCTCCAGCTCCTCTTTCGTCCAGACCCGTCCGGTGGGATTGTGAGGACTGCAGAAGATCATCATTTTGTTCTCCGGCGCCGCCGCCTTCCGCTCCAGGTCCTTAAAATCAATGTGAAAACCATCCTCATCCAAAATCAGATTATTTTCCGCCACGCGCCGTCTCAGAGTTTTCACTGAGGCCGCAAACGGACCGTAGGCCGGCATCTGGATGATCACTCCGTCCCCTTCCTCCGTGAACGCCTCGATCGCCTTATCCAGAGCCTCGATCGCTCCCGGCGCCTGTGTGATCCACTCCGGCCGGATCTCCCAGTCATGACGTTTTTTCATCCAGGCACAGAGTGCCGCTCTGTAACGGTCTCCTGCCGGATCCTCATAGCCGAAAGTCCCCTGATCCGCCGTGCGGTGAAGGGCCTTTACCACCGGTTCGCAGCACGCAAAGTCCATATCTGCGATCCACATGGGGATCGCGTCTTCTCTCACGGAAAATCCCGGATACTGCTTGCCTTTATTTCCATATTTGATGGATATATCCGTCCTGTCCACATATTTATCAAAGTTATCAAACATCTTAACACATTCCCTTTCTTTTCGCAACCCGACCGCTCAAGTCCACCGGCGGCACGCTGCTTCCCATCCAGTTTCGCCGCTTAATTTTGCGTCCGGCCGGCGGCGCACATACAGCACCTCCGGCCGGAAATCAGATATTCTATTCCATCACAAACACAGCCTGCGATTGCCATTCACCGCCCGTCCTGCGCCGGGCAAGCCCCGCGGACTCGCTTTTGCTCATTACATCATGCCTACAAACATGCCGGCTACCAGGGTCGATACCATGGACACAGCCACGATGCCGGATATGATCATCTTGGGCATCAGAATTCCATTTAAGTACTCTCTCTCTTCCTCTGTCTCTCCCACTGCGTTCACTGCCTCATCACAGATGATGTAGTTGAACGGGAAGCCTAAAAAGCAGTTTAATCCGATCGCCATGGACATGCTCACGGAGAACTTCATCACTTTTCCTACCAGGATGGAAGCTACGGCGATGGCGATGGATGCCATCACCAGGAAACCGAAGATCGGAACGATCAGCCCAAACAGCTGCTGTGGGGTGGAGTCTGCAAAGTTTCTCATGAAGGATGCCGTCAGACACAGCTGCAGAATTCCCATGGACTGTGCTTTCTTAAGCGGTTCTTTCTCCAGGAATCCGCACATGACGCCGATCACGCCGATGGCGATCTCCAGGATGGTCTGGCTGAAGAACTGTCCGGTAAACAGGTTGATGATATACACGATCACAGCCAGAATGCCCAGTTTGGTCAGATAATAGGTGGGCGTCTTATATTTTTCCGGAACCAGGCTGTTGATCGTTTTCTTCTCAGACACCGTCGCCTTTGATACGGCTGTCCCGGATGCGGCAGAAGTTTTGGCGGAAGATTTAGAAGATTTATTCTTCCGGAACTGCTCGATCATCACTCTTCCCTCTTTTCTCAGGAAAAAGCTGGTAAGCGGGAACCCGAAAAAACCCTGGAACACGAAGATCAGCGTGGCCAGCATGGCAATCTCCGGAAGGCCCATGGCAGCCGCCTGATCACTCATGATGATCGTAGCCATTCCGCCTCCTGTCAGAGGCGGCACAGCGGCCAGAGCCATATCTTTTCCGAATACGGCGCTTCCTATGGGCGTCACGATCACTACAATGCCCGCTACGGCGGCCAAAATAACAATAACTGTCTTTCCACTCAGATTTGATCTGCTGAATGTCAAACATAGTGCCAATATTGATCAGTACGAACAACAGCATTACCTGGCGCATGGAATTGACCATGGCCGTATCCAGAATATCTCTGGGAAACAGGCCGGACCAGTAGCCGGCCAGAAAAATAACAGAAACTACCAGAAGGGACGGCACTCTCGCCTTCGTCTTCTTTGTGACAATCTCCGCGATGTACATGGCAATAAATACGGTGGTAAGCGCCGTTACTAATGTCCACTGCATACTGTCTTTTCCTCCCTATTTCATCAATTCTTCCCAAGTAATTCTGCGGCAAAGAATACGGTACATTCCACCGCGTTCTCAAGCGCTCTCTCATCCATGTCAAACTGAGGATTGTGGTGGGCTGCTCCGGATCCCAGCTCCCGGCTGCGAATACCGACAAAGGCAAAAACACCGGGATATTTCTGAAGATAGCGGCCAAATGTCTCCGTGGCCATCCAGGGTTCCGTCTCCGCCAGATTTTCCTCTCCAACTGCCTTCGCCGCTGCCTTTGCAGCTATGGCAGACATGTCCGGATCGTTGATGGTGGCGTTGTTGAACACCATTTTTCTGTTGTAGCGGATGGTGCATCCGTGGATTTCCGCTGTCCCCTCGATCACCCGGCAGAGAATGTCCATGGCTTTTTTTCCGGCCTCATAATCATAAAAACGCATACTTCCGATAAACCGGCCTTCATTCTCGATCACGTTGGGCTTTGTCCCCACCTGGATGCAGCCCACAGAAAATGTCACCATCTCATCGGGAGCCAGGCGGGCCTTTAAAAGGGCTGGGGCCTGGGCCAGGATCTGCACAATGCAGGCTCCCGGATCCACGCACAGATCCGGACGGCTGCCGTGCCCCCCTTCTCCCTGTACTGTCACATCAAAAGCTCCCACCGAAGCCATTCTCGGTCCCGGCTGCACAGAAACCTTTCCGCAGTCCAGATCGGCATACAGGTGAAGTGCCCACGCATGATCGATATGATAATGGCTTAACGCCTCCAGCATGGCGTCAATGCTCCATCCGCCTTCTTCTGCCTGCTCAAAGCAGAACATAATCGTTCCGCATAAAGATTCCTTGATCTGTGTCAAGACCTTCAAAGCCCCCAGAAGAACTGCCATGTGGCCATCATGGCCGCACAAATGTCCCACTCCCGGAATTTTTGACACGCAGGCTTTCTTTCCCACCAGATTATTCTCAGATTCCTGGGTGGACAGAGCATCCATATCACTGCGAAGCAGCAAAGTCTGTCCCGGCCTTCCCGTTTCCAGGCGGCCGATGATCCCATAATCTCCCACCAGCTCATAGGGAAGTCCCATCTGGTCCAGCTCCCGCTTTATCACCTCGCAGGTATTCTTCTCTTTCATGCTTGCTTCCGGATTTTCGTGGAAATACCGGCGCATTTTAATCACATAATCTTCCTGTGCTCTGGCCAGCTCCTTGATCTTTTCATCCAGCATACCCATTTTCTCCTCCATTCTCATAAGTGTTTTCTCTCTTTGTTTCTATCTTTTTCTGCCCGCCAAGCAAAACGGCCGACAGGAAAAATCCCGCAATACAGACAGCTGAAGCTCCCAGGTAAATGGCCGGATATCCCGCGCTCTCCGCCAGGGCTCCCCACACGGCGGCTCCAAAGCCTGTCCCAATATCAGAAAAGAGCTGATAGGTGGCGTTTCCTGCCCCCCTGCGCTCCGGCAGCACCCGCTTCATGGCAGCTTTCTGAAGGGATGGCATCACCGCTCCCTGTCCCAGTCCAAGAAGCACCGCCAGCACCATAAGACCAGTCAGCGTCCTTGCCTTCACGATCCCTGCAAATGCTGCGGCCATCAGTGCCATGGCTGCCATCACTACCATCCTCTCGCTTTTTTTATCCACAACCTTTCCGACGATCAGGCGCACCGCGATCATTCCTGCGGCATAGACCAAAAAGAAAGAACCAATGCTCCCGATTCCAGTTTCTTTGGCGTAAGACGCAATGTAGGAGATCACGGAAGTAAAGCTGAACACTGCCAAAAG
The DNA here is from genome assembly GCA_019116745.1 of Candidatus Lachnoclostridium stercorigallinarum. Classification (GTDB taxonomy): domain Bacteria; phylum Bacillota; class Clostridia; order Lachnospirales; family Lachnospiraceae; genus Lachnoclostridium_A; species Lachnoclostridium_A stercorigallinarum. Next base: position 15,253 of record DXBC01000094.1, on the reverse strand, counting down.
CTCTAAAAACGATGCGGGCAAAGCTGCTGGCTCCAGAACCTCTTTCAGCCGGAAACTGATGGAATCTTTTCTTGGCGCCCTGTAGTTTACAAGCGCTCCCATCACTCCCGCGGCAGCCAGCACCAGCGTAGCTGCCAGATAAAGTCCCCTGTAGTTATTTCCCGTTCCCAGACCGATCAGCCAAAGACCGGCTGCCGGTCCGATCGCCATCGCCACCGAATTTCCCAGAGTATAAAATCCCATTCCCTCGCCCAACCTTGCGGGTGGTGTCACATCCGCCACAGCCGCGCCTGAGGCTGTGGTAATACAGGATAATCCAGCTCCGAACAAAAGCTGCATGGCGGCGATCACCCAGATTTTGGGAAACAGGGCGATGACCAGAGTGGAGCAGGCAAATATTCCGGCTCCAATCACCATAAAACTCCGCCTTCCGTACCGATCCGTCAGCGGCCCTGACACCAGGCGTACAGCGATGGATGCCACTGTCAAAAGCAGGGTCAGTTTTCCGGCCGCTGCCGTGCTTCCGCCTGCCCATGTCACCAGCATAGGAAAAGTAGACATGGCCATCTGCCTCACAGTAAAGGCTGCCAGAGTAATCAGTACCAGAAGTGAGAAGTTTTTTGTCCACAATTTCTCCATTTTCATCATCCTCCGACTTTCTTCTTCCAGTACCTTTATTCTATTTTCACAAACGGCAAAAGTCGAATATCTTTTTCGTCCGTTCATAACCATATGGTTATGGCAGCAGCCGTCAAATGGATCCGCAGGCATTTCACCTGACTTGTTTTCTGTGGAAATAAATGGATTGAAAATTTATGGAAAATTTAATACAATAAGAAATTAAGATTTGCTGTTTCTGATACATTGCAGATTATTTTTTGCAGAAAGGAGAGCGCAGTCATGAATCTGCTGGCCCTGCGCTATTTTTGTGAAGTGGCCCGCTGCGGCAATGTGACCGAAGTGAACAGGCGGCTCCACGTCTCTCAGCCCGCCGTGAGCAAGAGCATCCACGGGCTGGAGGCGGAGCTTAACTGCACTCTTCTGACCCACACATCAGCGGGAATGAAATTGACGGAAAAAGGGGAGCTGTTTTATGAGAAAGCCAGCACAGCCCTGGATCTTCTGGACGAGGGGCAGAGACTGATCGCCCCTTCTCCCCTGGAATCTGTGAAAACTCTGCGGATCGTCTCCTTTGTCCGCTTTGATTTTCTGCCTGAGCTTTACTTGGCTTTCCAGAAGCAGTATCCGGAAATCTCCCTGGAAATCCGCCATGCTACCTACCGCATGATCTTAAAGGAACATGAGTATGACGTGGCAATCCTGCCCGACTCCTGCCTTTCCTCCCACCAGGACTCTGTCTTTCTCCTGGAAGATGAATTTATGCTGGCCGTTCCCAGCACTCATCCCCTGACAGACAGAGATCAGGTTGCTCTGGAGGAAGTAAAAAATGAGCCTTTTGTGGCCATGGACTTAAATTTTCCGGCCCGCCAGTATCTGGAAAAATATGCAGGCAGGCAGGCTTTCAGCCTGTTATCACTATGGAATGCGACGAGTTTTCCACCTACGCGCGCTTCGTCCAGGCCGGCTACGGTCTCTCCCTCGTCTCTACTTTAAGCAGTCTCCGGCTGACTGACCAGGTGCGTTTTCTCCATATCAGCAGCCCCCGCTGCTCCCGCATGATCTATCTCGCGTGGCCTTCCTCCCGGAGCGGATATCGGGCACCGCGCATATTTGTAAATTTCTGCCAGAATTACGTAAAACAGTTTCTGTAACCTTTTTGCGTTTCTTCCATCCTACACCCGCACATCCAGTTCTCTCCGTCTGCACACCAGCTGCTCCACGAATTCCGTGGCAGGAGCTTTCAGCAGACGGCTTGGCGGATCGCACTGCACCGCCCGCCCTTTTTCCATCACCAGGGTCCTGGTTCCCAGTTTCAGAGCTTCCTCAATATCATGGGTCACAAACAGCACTGTCAGCTTCCGCTCTTCATGGATACGCAGAATTTCGTCCTGAAGCTGGATTCTGGTGATCTCATCCACAGCCCCGAAGGGCTCGTCCATAAGCAGAATATCCGGGGAGGCCGCCAGAGCCCTGGCAATACCCACCCGCTGTCTCTGTCCCCCTGAGAGTTCTCTGGGAAAGCGGCCGGTCAGGCTTTCATCCAGCCCTACCAGTCTCAGAAGCTCTTCCGCTTTTTTTCTCCCCTCTTCTTTTTTCCAGCCGGGCAGGCCAGAGATCGAGGGTACATAGGCAATATTTTTTGCTACGGTCATATGTGGAAACAGCCCCACATTCTGAATGGCATAGCCGATATGGCGGCGCAGGTCCACCAGATCCGCTTCCCGGACCTCCTGTCCCCGGACCAGCACCCGCCCTTTATCCGGCGTGATCAGGCCGTTTACCAGTTTCAGCGCCGTGGTCTTGCCGCAGCCGGAGCGGCCGATGACAGTGAGAAATTCCCCCGGAAATACGTCCAGGGAAAATTCCTTCAGCACCGGCTCCGTCCCATATGTCTTTGAAACACGTTCAAAACGAATGATCGGTTCCATTTTCTATTCCTCCAGCAGGCCTTTCTCCGTCAGGAAATCCCTGGCCACTTCCTGCTCATCCTTTCCTTCCACTTCCACCTGATAGTTGAGGTTTGCCATCTCTCCGTCGCTCAGAATTCCATCCATCTTCATCAGCGCGTCCTCCAGTCCGGGGAACTTTTCCAGGGAATCCTGACGCACCACTGTGGAGCAGTAATAATTGACCTGAAGATGCTTGTCATCCTCCAGCGCCCTCACGTCCAGGGACTCATTTCCCAGCTGAGCATCTGTGGTATAAGCGTTTGTCACGTCAATATCTCCGGAAGCCAGTGCCTGATACTTCAGTCCGATATCAATATCGGACACCTGAGCAAACTCCAGTCCGTATGTCTCGCAGAGGGCCGGAAATCCGTCTTCTCTCTCCAGATAATCCGGGTTTCCGCCAAAGGTCAGCTCTCCCGCCACAGAAGCCAGATCGCTGGTCTTTGTCAGGCCGTACTGATCGGCCACCTCTCCGCGGACCACCACCGTATAAGTATTGTTGAAGCCGTACAGCCCCAGCCAGGTCATCCCATACTTCTCCTCATACTCCTTTTTCAATTCCTCAAACATCTCCTCATCGGTCATTCCCTCCGCAGAGTGTCCCAGAACCAGAACCCAGCCGCTGGAAGTGTACTCCGGATAGAGGTCAAACTCCCCCGCTTCCATGGCCGGCTGAATGTTGCTGGTTCCTCCGCCGATGCCTTTTGTGATCTCCACAGAATATCCCGTCTCGTTCTCAATAAGCAGTCCCAGCATCTCTCCCAGAATATACTGCTCTGTCATGGGTTTTGTGGCAATGCGCACCGGATCCGCGACTGCAGCCGCGCCGGCTGTCTCCTCCGGCTCCCCGACGGATGCCGCTCCCGTACTCTCCCGGCCTGCGCTGCTTCCTCCGCAGCCGGCCAGTGTTCCCACAAGGGCCGCAGCCAAAGCCGCAGCCGTCCACAATTTCATATTTTTCATTTCAGCTACCTCTCTTTTTAAAATATTTTTCCAGTTTTCCCAGTACCAGGTCAAAAATCAGGGCCAGCAGAGCTATGAGAATACTCCCTGCGGCTGTCATGGCCGGGTTGTAAATGGTGATTCCCCGGTAGATCGCCACTCCCAGGCCGCCCGCTCCCACAAAGGACGCGATTCCCGCCACGGAAATGGTCATCACTACCATATTCCTCACTCCAGCCAAAATCACTCCAGCCGCCATGGGGATCTTCACCCGCAGAAGGGTCTGCATCCTGGTGCTGCCCATGCCTTCGGCCGCCTCCAGAATATCCCGGTCCAGCGTTGTCAGACCCACATAGGTATTTCTCACCATGGGCATGATCCCGTAAATGGTAAGGGCGGTCACCGCCGTTTTATTGCCGATGCCGCTGAAAGGAATCAGGATTCCCAGCAGGGAAATGGCCGGAATCGTGTACATCACATTGCACACGCCCATCACCGCCGGCGCAATTTTCTGATGTTCCGAAATCCAGATTCCCAGCAGAAGGCCGATGGCAAGGGACATGACAATGGCGCTGAGAGCCAGAACAATGTGATCTGCCAGCAGACCGGCAAACCAGTCCGCCCGCTCCCGGTACAGGGTAAAAATGGAAGACAGCAGATTTATCATATTCACATCCTCCTTTACTGCGGCCGCTTTCGCCCCGCAGAAAATCCACAGGATTCCCTCACGCAGGTTCTTGCGTCCGCCGTACCCGCATATTATAATACATTTATGCACAGTTTGTACACACAAAAATCAACAGACAGGAGCAGGACTTATGAAAATCATTGTTATTGACGGTCAGGGAGGAAAAATGGGAAAGGGCGTGGTGGAGCAGCTGAAGAAAGCTCACCCCGGCCTGGAACTGATCGCCGTGGGCACCAACAGCATCGCCACCTCAGCCATGCTGAAAGCGGGGGCTGATGCAGGAGCCACAGGAGAAAATCCGGTGGTGGTCAACAGCCGGGACGCCGATATCATCATCGGCCCCATCGGCATCGTCATTGCCAACTCCCTGCTGGGAGAAATCACTCCGGCCATGGCTGTGGCCGTGGGGAGCAGTCCCGCCCAGAAAATCCTGATTCCTTCCAGTCACTGCCATCAGTTTGTGGCGGGCTGCCGGGAGCTTCCTCTGGGAACCTATATCCGGGAAGTGGTGGAGCGGGTGGACGCTCTGCTGGAGCAGAACGCCTGAGCAATATGGCCCCGTTTTCCAGGCACACCAAAAGCCAGGATCCGCAGCATCTGTCTGCGCTCCTGGCTTTTTCTCTGTCTCACTCTGGTTACAGACCTGCTCCCGGCCCCACTGCTTCCGTTCCGCCTGAAGAAGTTTCCTGCGGTTCTCCGGGGCCGACGGGCTGGGTTTCCGCCGGCTGCGTCTCCGCTGGCTGGGTTTCTGCCGGCTGCGTAGCCGCTGGCTGGGTTTCTGCCGGCTGTGTCTCCGCCGGCTGAGTTTCTGCCGGCTGCGTCTCCGCCGGCTTTCCGCTGGCGTTGGTCGTCGTGGTCTGTTCCGTCCCCTCCAGCTCATAGCAGAGAATGGGATCTCCCTGAGAAATATTCTCATAAATGATCTTTGCCACGGACGGCGGCAGATTGATGCAGCCGTGGGAACCGTTAGTCTTGTAAATGGTTCCGCCGAAACTGGAACGCCAGCCCGCGTCATGGAGGCCGATTCCCCCGTTGAAAGGCATCCAGTAAGAAACCGGCGTGCTGTAGCCCTCCCCGTTTAATGTGGCGTTTCGTTCTTTATAAGTAAGGGGATATGCTCCAGACGGAGTGGACCACCCTCTGGCCTCATTTCCCGACACAAAATCCGACTCCACCAGCAGCTTTCCATCTTTGTAGAAAAACAGATGCTGTGCCGTCAGGTTGATCTCCACATAGGTATCTCCGTAATCATTGGTCCCATGGCTGGCCGCCGTCTGAGAGTAAACCGGCTCTCTCGTCCCGCTCTCTCCCGACCGGATCATAGCGAGCAGCTCCGTTTTCTCCTGAGACTGGTTAATCCTCCAGCCATAATTTCCTTTCCCGATGGTCACTGTGGGACCGTAAGAAGTCTTTAAGCTCTTCGCCCGGTAAGCCGTGTTGTACTTCGTGGCCAGTGTCTGGACATACTCCGCCGCTGCTTCGTCAGAAATAATCACCTGACTGCCGTCATCATAGAGCCACTGGCTGATGGTTTCCCCGTCCAGCACCTCCGTCTTATCACCAAATGTGTAGGTAACGGTTACTCCCGCATAGCGATTATATTCTTCCAGCAGGCCGGCCAGAGATTCATCCTCCGTCCGGACCTCCGGCTCTCTGTAAACTCCCGCCTCTTCCAGGGACAGCTCCCGCTGAAGCCCTGTAATGGCCTGTTCTATGGCCTCCTTCAGCCGGTCATAGTCCGGCTCATTTCCTTCTGTCTCCTCCTCAATGGTATATCCTGCTCCCGGTACATAGGCAGAAATCGATGCGCTTTCCGGTTTCTGAATCCGATCCTCGTCCATGCAGTCCAGGTTCAGGATCTCTGTTTCCAGCTGGTTTTCATCATATGTAATCATGGCGGGAATCTCATACTCCCGCCCCTGAATCCAGGCCGGAAGCCAGGCATAGGGATTCTGTTCTTCCAGAAGCTGCTCCAGGCTGCCGTCAAACTCGGCCTGAAGGCCGATGGCCGTTCCCTCTATGCTCTCGGTCTGTCCGCCCCTCTCCTCCAGGGTCAGAATATAGTCTTCTGTGCCCTGGGAAATCATTTCCTTCACTTCCTCCGCCGTTCTCCCCGATACGTCCATCCCATTGATCACTGTGCCGTTGAAAAACGCATTCCTGTAAGTGGTTCCGATGTATATGTATGCGCCGGCCAGCACCACAGCCGCCGCTGCCGCTGCTGCTCCCGCCCGAACCGCCTTTTTCTTTCCCGGTTTTCCGTCTGAGGGAGCGCCGCCGGGGACAGAACCGCCGCCGGTTCCGGTGCCGGACTTTGCTGTCACGCCGGCAGTTCCTGCCGGTTCCGCCTTTCCCTTTTTGTCCGGCTTTCTCCGGCTCCGTCCGCGGGTCTCCCCCTCCGGCGTGCCGGCCGTTCCCGGACCGTTCCCAAATATCTCTTCTTTCATTCTTCCTCCAAACTTCTATCCTTCCATCAGGTGCAGGTTTCTCAGCTCCCCGTCGCGGATGGTCTCTGTCACCGCCAGGGCGTGAGGCTCCAGGTATTCCCAGTTTCCGCCTGTCAGCCCCTGGCGCTGCAGCTCCCGGACCACACGGCCGCAGATCTCCTCTATAAGTCCGCTGCAGTCTCCTCCGCCTGTGAGCAGCTGTTCCATGGACGGCCGCAGATCTCCCAGCAGGGGGAGCTCCCCCATGGCCCGCAGCATCCACTTGTAATAAGGAGTATAACGGTTATTCAGCAGAAATACCATGGAAATTCCTGCCTTTGCAAATTCCGCCGCGGCCAGAGCCGCCGCCCCGTACTCTTCCCGTTTTCTGCACCGGCTGTAATTATACTGTCCCGCCTGGGCCATGAGAGCGGCCCTGGCAGCGATCTTTTTCCTTCTCACATCCTCCGGATAGCCTTTTTTCAGCTCATCCCGGATCCTGGAAAATTCTCCCAGATCATCCCGGAATACTTGCCCGTTTACCGCCTGGGCCAGGGCATATTCCGGAATGGAAAGCCACTGCTGCCCGTTCTCCGGCACAGCAGGGCAGCCGATCATCCTTCCGAAAAACTCGGAAATTTCCATGACTCCCCGGCGGTTTCCTCCAAATAAGCTGGTCTTCTCTTTCCGAACCCCCATAAATTCGTCCGGCAGTTTCCCATAAGCCCGAAACAGGGGAAAGCCGATGGCATCCGCGTCTGCTTCCGTCAGCCACAGACAGAAGCCAGCCTCAAAGTCATGGTCTCTGGAAAGTTCATCATCATATCCAAAGCACTCCGAGCCCTCTCCTGCCAGTCCCACCGCGATCCGTTCCGCGTATTTGGGAAATTTTTCCTGAATCATGGGTCTGCCGTACTCCTCATAATAGGCTTTCGCCAGCTCAAGTCCCTTCATTCTGATTGCTCCTGTAAATCTCATCCGCCCGCCTCTTTAACTCTTTCTCCGCCAGAAACCAGCCGAAATAGCCGAAGGTAGGGGCGCATTTGCGGCAGGTAAAAGCGTAGTAGCCGTCCCGCTCCGCATCCGGCCTGTCCAGATGCTCCATAGCCCGGTTCAGACACTCCTCAATCCGTTCCTCTCTCCGGTCCGGATTCTCCTCCTTCCGCTCCCACAGGCAGGCCAGATTTACCCAGGTCACCGCCAGCTCCATAACGCCTCCCGGGAGCTTTTCCAGGAGAGAAAGAGCCCGGTTATAATATAACAGAGCCCTCTCATACTGTCCCAGATCCGTCCAGGCCAGAGCCAGATTGTTGTACAGTCCTGCAAAGCGGTAATCTTCCGGCTGCAGGGTTCTGTTATAAATCTTTTCCGCCTCTTCATAGTAGGGGATGGCCTCCTGCGTCTCTCCGAAGGCCTTCATGGTAGTGGCAGCATTGAGAAACGTGGTGGCCGCAGTCACCGTCCGCTCCATCTCATGGCTGCGGATCAGCCGGATTCCTTCCCTGGCAGCCAGAAGTCCCGCGTCTCTCTTTCCGCTGCTTCGGTGAAATCCCATCAGCTCATTCTGCAGAGTGATCTCCCCCTGCCAGTCTCCCATCTCTCCGGCCCGTCTCAGCCACCGGTACATATGATGTTCCGCTTCCTCCGCCCGGTCGCTCTCCAGCAGCCGGTCCAGCTCCTCAATCACATCCCTCACAGGGATCTGTCTGCCGCATCCGTCATGTATTGCCATGAAAAACTCCTGTCCGTCCCATTTTAAAATCTGTATTACCGGGACACCGCCCAGGAAAGGACGGCCGCCCATACGGTTTCATTCTGGGGCCACACCCTGGCCCATTCGCTCAGCGGCATGGGACAGGCCACGGAGCCCACCTCCACAGTAATGCTGGGAATGGGAGTCTCCCGGATCTGTACCCAGTCCTTGTAGCCGCCTCCGCCGCTGGTTCCGATCTGCCTGTAGCCGGTGATGCCGGACACCAGATCCGCCAGCTCCTTCGACTCCGCCTGTACCCGGTTTCCCTCATAATCCCAGTAGATCACTTCACCCATGGAATGGTAATTGAGCACCAGAGACCAGGAATATTTCCCCGCCAGGTTTACCAGGGCCCTGCTCTCCGGCTCGGAAGCCGCTGACTCCCCCTTATAGCCCGCGTAGGACGGGTGTCCCAGATCGTTTAAATTCTCCCAGTTGGCGTCAAAATTGCTGTTCAGATCCACACCCCGGCCGTTGGCCTTCCAGTAGGTCAGATACCGGTCCATGCTCTGCGTCGTTCTCCCCTCCGCCAGATCTTTCTCATAGGCATTTTGGATCGTCTGCCTTAAGAGAGGGGAATTGATTCCCTGAAGGCCGAACTGGCTGATGGCCACCCCGTCGGGATTGACCATGGGAAGAAAATGGATGGCCGCCTGGTCAAACAGGCTGGAATAGGCTGTTCCCTCGCAACTTCCCGTATCGTACTGCTCCAGAGCCGTCTCCAGCTGCTTCATCACCAGCAGTGGCGTCATATACTCCCGCCCGTGGATGGCCGCCTGGATCATCACGTGCTTTCCCGCATTGACATTTCCCACAACGATCTCATAGAGGTTTCTTCCATCCGCGGAGGTGCCGATCACATTGACCGTCATCCGGCTGCCGTACTTCGCCTGCAGTTCCTGAATATCCTGTTCCATATCTCTGTAGGAATATTTTTCCACCGGGCGGACAATACCTGTGTTCGCCGGAAGCTCGCTGGGAGTGGCCGTCCCGTATGCGGTCTGTCCCGTCTCTATGGTAATCAGGCCTTCCCCCGGACCGGCTGCAGACACAGCCGCCGGCGCGCTGATGGAAAGAAGCAGGGCCATTGCCGCTGCCTTTATATAACATCTGTTTTTCATATTTTTCTCCCGATTCTGTCTGACTTTGACTGTCAGTTTCAAGAATACCATACTTTACCCGGAAAAACTCTTACGCTTCTCTTAAGTTTTTATGGAGAGAAAATCTTGATTTTACGGCATTCCTGTATATCGGAGCGCACCGTCCTGGTCCAGCTGCCTCCAAACTATTGGGAAATAATTTACGGTATCTTGAAAAGAAATTCTGCATATGCTATAATGCCAGTAGGCAAAAGGATAACAGTATCCAAGCGATACAAAACGAAAGCCCAGGAGGCGCTAACTCCTGGGCTTTCTTCCTGTTTTGAGTAGTCAGGCATCTACAGGCTGGTTACCGTTTACTTATCGTCGTCCAACCATTTGATGATGTAGTGGCAAGCTACACCAGCCGCAACAGCGACAATAAAGGATAACAGAAACTCCAATGCGATACACCTCCTTTCCGTTACCAGATTGGAGGCGGTAACATACGCATTATAGCATAGCTGCAGTTATCCTACAATTAAAATGGTGGCCGAATTACTCGACCACCAAAAAACTTACTGCTTAACTGGCAGCACACTGAACTGCTGATCAGTCTTTTTATTTTCCGCTCTTGGGATTTAAGTCCTGAGGACGCATGCTTAAGTTCACGCGGCCCATCTTGTCGATCTCGATCACTTTTACCGTCACCTCGTCGCCGATGTTTACCACATCCTCCACCTTAGCCACGCGCTTGTCGGAGAGCTTGGAGATGTGCACCATGCCGTCCTTGTTGGGAGCCAGCTCCACGAAGGCGCCGAAATTCATGATGCGGACTACTTTTCCGTTCATGATCATACCCGGCTCCAACTCGGTCACAATGCTCTTGATGATGGAGATGGCCTTGTCGATCATGGCCTTGTCGGTACCGCACACATTTACGGCTCCGTCGTCGGTAATATCGATCTTCACGCCGGTCTCCTCGATGATCTTGTTGATCACCTTGCCCTGCTTGCCTACCACATCGCCGATCTTGGACGGATCGATCATGATCTGCTCGATCTTGGGCGCGTAGGGGCTCAGTTCCTTTCTGGGTTCCGCGATCACCGGCTTCATCACCTGGTCAAGGATGTACAGTCTCGCCTCTCTGGTGCGGGCGATGGCTTCCTCGATAATGGGACGGGTCAGTCCGTGAATCTTAATATCCATCTGAATGGCGGTGATTCCCTTGTGGGTTCCGCCTACCTTAAAGTCCATATCTCCGAAGAAATCCTCCAGGCCCTGGATATCGGTAAGCACGATGTAATCGTCGTCTGTCTCGCCGGTCACCAGTCCGCAGGAAATACCTGCCACCGGAGCCTTGATAGGCACGCCTGCCGCCATCAGGGACAGGGTGGAGGCACAGATGCTGGCCTGAGAGGTGGAGCCGTTGGACTCCATGGTTTCGGACACGGTGCGGATGGCGTAGGGGAACTCTTCCTCAGAAGGAAGCACCGGCACCAGCGCTCTCTCCGCCAGAGCTCCGTGGCCGATTTCCCGGCGTCCCGGTCCTCTGGACGGCTTCGTCTCGCCTACGGAGTAGGACGGGAAGTTGTAATGGTGCATATATCTCTTGGAGGTCTCGGTCACATCCAGACCGTCGATCTTCTGAGCCTCGGAAAGAGGAGCCAGCGTACAGGCGTTTAAGATCTGGGTCTGTCCGCGGGTGAACATACCGGAACCGTGCACTCTGGGCAGAATGTCGATCTCTGCTGCCAGGGGACGGATCTCGGTGATGGCCCGGCCGTCGGGACGCTTGTGATCCTTTAAGATCATCTTGCGGACCGTCTTCTTCTCATACTGGTAAATGGCGTCCCCCAGAAGAGCCAGCCACTCCTCGTTCTCGGCGAAAGCCTCCTCCAGTCTCTCGGTGATGGCCGCAATGTTGTTTTCTCTGGTCTGCTTGTCGTCGGTGAACACCGCTTCTTCCATCTCCTCCGGGCTTACCAGCTCACGGATAGCTGCAAACAGCTCTTCCGGAACGGCGCAGCTCTCGTAGGAGTGCTTCTCCTTGCCGCACTCGGCCACGATCTGGTCGATGAATCTGATGATCTCCTGGTTCACCTCATGAGCCTTGAAAATGGCGTCGATCATGGTCTGCTCCGGCACCTCGTTGGCTCCGGCCTCGATCATGATCACTTTCTCTCTGGTGGAAGCCACCGTCAGAGCCATATCAGAAACCTTCTTCTGGTCAGAAGTGGGGTTGATGATAAACTCGCCGTCGATTAAGCCCACCTGGGTCATAGCGCAGGGACCGTCGAAGGGGATATCGGAAATACAGGTGGCAATGGCGGAGCCCAGCATGGCGGTCAGCTCCGGGCTGCAGTCCGGATCCACGCTCATCACCAGGTTGTTCAGAGTCACGTCGTTGCGGTAATCCTTCGGGAACAGAGGCCGCATGGGGCGGTCGATCACACGGGAAGTGAGGATGGCGTTCTCAGAAGCCTTTCCCTCTCTCTTGTTGAATCCTCCGGGGATCTTGCCCACGGAGTACATTTTCTCTTCATATTCCACGCTCAGGGGGAAGAAATCGATTCCCTCTCTGGGCTTTGCGGACGCGGTTGCTGTGGAAAGCACAACCGTGTCCCCATAGTGCATAAATGCGGCGCCGTTTGCCTGAGCCGCCACTCTGCCTACGTCCACTGTCAGCGTTCTGCCTGCCAGTTCCATGGAAAAACTCTTGTACATGGTCTGTCTCCTTTTCTTTTTTATTTCTGATGCCGGTTTCCTTCAGGCAGAAGACGCCGAAACTACTGAACGACGCAGGAAACATCACTGCCGGGGGCTGCAGACGCCCGGCCGTTTCCTTCGCCCTTCAGCGGTCTCGGAGCATGCTTCTGCCAAATGCCACAGCTTGCACCGCTACCTCGATCCGGTCTCCGGCTGCCGCTTCGTACAATGCCTTTATACGAAACGTAGGGTGGAGTCAGTTCTCCACCCTAAGTCTTGTGTCATTACTTTCTGATGCCTAACTTCTCGATCAGAGCACGGTATCCTTCCAGATCGTTCTCCTTTAAGTAGTTTAAGAGACCGCGTCTCTGTCCTACCATCTTTAAAAGTCCTCTTCTGGAGTGATGATCCTTCTGGTTTTTCTGTAAATGCTCAGTCAGCTCGGTAATTCTTGCGGTCAGCAGTGCGATCTGAACCTCCGGTGAACCGGTGTCTCCCGGCTTTCTTCCATACTCTGCGATGATAGCAGCTTTCTTCTCCTTTGAAATCATGATGATTTCCTCCTTTTGCTTAATAAAATATAAGTAGTTTCTTACCGCTCACCAAGCCTCCGGTTGGAGCATCCAGGAAACCGGGCGGACGGCGTGCGCATAATTGCATACCTGTTGAGTGTAGCATAGGAGAGAGAATTTGTCAATTTTGAATTTCTGCCATTGAACTGCGGAATTTCCGCCGCCCCGCAGCCTTTCAGCCCCCCGGATAGATCACCCCGCAGCCGATCATTTCCCCGGAATCGCCGGAAGGCTGGCTGGTAAAGTCATCCCGGTTCCGGTGAATGACCACGGAACGGCCCAGAATATCCTGAACCTGAAACCGTTTGTCATAAAAGGCCCCCCAGGCATAGCCCTGGCTGCCCAGAAGAGGAAGAAGGTCTCCTCTGTGCCTGGGGTGGGGCTGATGATCCGGATTGTAGTGACCGCCGGCCCCGGAGAAATCACCGGAACAGTCTCCCTTCTCGTGAATGTGAATTCCATAAAAATCGGAGGAATTCTCCCGGGAAATATTGGGCAGTCCAAATATTTCCGCCTCCACGAGAATTCCTCCGTACGGCGTGTCAAAAAATTTCACCAGTCCGCTTAAGGACGCGGCGTCCTTTCCTCCTCTGACCCAGGCCGCTGCCTGGGGACGGTTTCCCGCCAGAATCTGTGAAAACATATCTCTCGGTGTCTGAGACGGCTCCATCCAATCACCTGGTTTCCTGATGTTATTACAAGAATATGCTTAAGCCCGGCGGATGTGCACATCCATGCTTCCGGAACGGAAGCCTTCCAGATCCAGGGTAATGTAGACAAAGCCCAGGGCTTTCAGGCGGCTGATAAGCTGCCCGCGAAGAGCCACCGCCTTTTCCAGGTTCTCCCCGTCCGCCTCAATGCGGGCCACGTCGCCGTGGAGGCGAAGGCGGACATTTCCTCCGATCATCTCCCGAAGCAGGGCCTCCCCTTCCTCGATCTGTTTTAACACCTTATAATTTAACTCCGCGCCGTAGGGCAGGCGGGTGGCCATGCAGGGGGTGGAAGGCCTGGACGCGGCGGAAATGCCGTACTCCGCCGCCAGGGCCTTTACCTCCGCCTTCGTCAGCCCCGCCTCCGCCAGAGGACTTTTTACCCCCAGTTCCCGCACCGCACGGATGCCGGGGCGATAGACGTGGAGGTCGTCCTCATTGGTGCCTTCCATGGTGACGGAGACCTGCTTCTCCGCCGCAAATTCCAGCAGCTTTCCAAAGAGCTGCTTTTTGCACAGATAGCACCGGTCCGGGGGATTGGAGCGGATCTCCTCCATCTCCAGCTCATCCACCGTTACCACCACATGGACGCCCCCCAGCTCCGCCGCCACTTTTCTGGCGTTTTCCAGGTCACAGGCGGGGTGGAGGCGGCTGTCAAAGGTCACCGCGTACACCGTGGTCCCGTGAGCTGCTGCGCTGTCGGCTGCCAGCTTTAACAGCAGGCTGCTGTCCACGCCGCCGGAGAAGGCCAGGCAGACGTCCTGTCTGCCGTACTCCTCCATGAGAGCCAGAAGGCGGCCTTTCTTTGCTTCCGTCGTTCCCGTCATTTCTTCTCCCCTTTCCCGGCCTCCTGCTGGATATAAGCGTATGCCTCCTGGAAGGAAAGGCTGCTGCTCTCGCACAGCTTTCTCACGCTCTCGTACTCGGGATAGACAAATTCCCGGCCGTTTCTCCCGCAGATCTTTGCCTCCGCCAGGCCCGCAGACGTCTCCACAGTCACCGGTCTCCGGTCCAGAACCGTGCGGCTTAAGGGATAGCGGCGGATACCGATGGTGGTGGTATGGCGGAAAATAATGTCCTCCAGGGTCTCTCTCTCACTCTCCCGGCAGACCACGGACAGCTCGTAGGCCGGACGGTTTTTCTTCATCTGAATGGGAGTGTAATAGGCGTCCAGAGCCCCCGCCTCCATCAGTTTCTCCATGGTGTATCCCAGAGCCTCCCCCGTGCAGTCATCGATGTTAGTCTCCAGCTTCCATACCGTCTCCGGCTTCTCCTCCTTCGGGCAAAGAATCATGGCCCGGAGAATGTTGGCCTGCTTGAAGTCCTTATTGCCGGCGCCGATGCCGATCTTCTCGATGGTATAGTGGGCGGGAAGCTCCTCCCTGCTTCCGACGGCCGCCGCGATGGCCGCGCCGGTGGGGGTCACCATTTCTCCCTCGTTGTCGGTGAAATGAAGTTCCAGGCCGTGGGCCGCAGCAATGTTGGCCGTGGCCGGAACAGGAACCGGCATGACTCCGTGCTGGCAGCGGACGTATCCCCGTCCTTCTGCCAGGGGGGACACGATGATTTTTTCAATTCCCAGATCATCCAGCAGAATGGCAGTGCTCACAATATCCACAATGGAATCCACCGCTCCCACCTCGTGGAAGTGCACCTCCTCAATAGGAAGGCCGTGGGCTTTGGATTCCGCTTCCGCCACAATCTCAAACATCTTCCTGGCCAGAGCCTTCACTTCCTCCCGGTCGTCCAGACGGTCTATGATCTCACAGATGTCGTGGAGGTTGCGGTGCACGTGGGGGTGGGA
>DXBC01000093.1 GCA_019116745.1 Candidatus Lachnoclostridium stercorigallinarum | reverse complement strand
ATTGCCGGTCTAAAACCTTTGGGACAGGCTTCTTCTCCCTTTCACTGTCCCGACGGTCCGGCATGAAGCCTGACGGACCTTGACAAAGAAAGCCCGGCGGGAGGCCGCCGGCGCAGTATAAGGCAGACGGATACGTTCTGTCCTGTATCGAGCCATGCGTCCGGTGCGCCATGATCTCCCCTGGGAGCGAGCGATAAACACTGGCCGCAAAGCAGGCGTGGCGTCCTGCGGGCGATGACATACAGGGCAGGTTAAAGATACTCGCGCGTTGAACGCCCACAAAGCATTGCGCGCCGCACCCACAAGCATGGGCCGGGGTGAGACTCCCGTGGAGCTGTGCCAGCAGCCGTCCGTTTAGCCTGCTCTGAAAATATCAAGTTTTTCTTATTGTGAAAGGGAGGTACAAAATGACTTGTGAGAAGCAAGTCCAGGTAAAAGATAAGTTCTGTCTTACGATTGAAGAAGCGGCAGAGTATTTTAATATCGGTGAAAAAAAGCTGCGAAGGATCATTGCTGACCACATGGATTCCGGTTTAGTGATCCAGAATGGTGTAAAAATCCTAATAAAAAGGAAACGCTTTGAGGATTTCTTGACTGACCTGACTGCTTTGTAATCCTAAATCTGTAACTGGCGCACAACACATAAAATCAGACATATTGTAACATCGTGCAAACCGGAGATTATGTGTGCCTCTGAAACCAAATATAGAAAAAGAGCTTCCTGCATGATATAATGTTAATATATCGTGTGCGAGGCTCTTTTTCATGGAAAGGAGCACAATCGTGAGCGGAAAAAGGAGAGATAATAAGAACCGCGTTCTCCGCAATGGAGAGAGCCAACGCAAAGATGGACGATATGCTTTCAAATATGTCGATACCAACGGGCAGGTGCAATTTGTTTATAGTTGGAAACTGGAAAAGACCGACAAACTCCCGGCAGGAAAACGGGATGATATTTCTCTGCGGGAGAAGGAAAAGCTAATCCAAAGGGACTTGTATGACGGGATCGTGCCAAATGGCGGCGAGATGACAGTTCTCCAACTTGTAACTAAATATGTTTTGCAAAAGACGGGGGTACGTCATAATACCGAAGCGGGTTATAAGACGGTGATCAACATTATCACGAAAGAGAGCTTTGGACAGCAGAGGATTGACAAAATCAAAATATCTGATGCCAGAGCATGGCTTATTAAGCTGCAGAAGGATGGCAGGGGCTACAGTTCCATCCATTCCATCCGAGGTGTTGTGAGGCCTGCGTTTCAAATGGCCGTTGACGATGATTTGATACGCAAGAATCCATTTGATTTTCAACTTGCTACTGTAGTTGTCAATGACAGCGTAACAAGAGAAGCGATTACACGAAAACAAGAGAGAGCATTTTTGGAATTTGTCAAGAACGATAAGCATTTTTCCAGATACTATGAAGGTATCTATATCCTGTTCAAGACCGGACTTCGTATTTCCGAGTTTGTTGGGCTGACCACCCAGGATATTGATCTGAAGGATCGGACGATCAATGTCAATCATCAGCTTCAACGGACACGGACAATGGAGTATGTTATTGAGAACACGAAAACCAATGCCGGCACCAGGATTCTCCCTATGACGGATGATGTATATGAGTGCTTTAAGAAGATTGTGGAGAACAGGTCGAAGTCAAAGGTTGAGCCGATAATCGGCGGGCGGAGGGGCTTTCTGTATCTGGATAAGAACGGACGGCCGATGGTCGCTATGCACTGGGAAAAATACTTTCAGCATATCTGCCAGAAGTATAACCGCATTTACCGGGTGCAAATGCCAAAGGTAACGCCGCATGTGTGCAGACACACTTATTGTTCCAACATGGCAAAGAGTGGCATGAACTCTAAGACATTACAATACCTCATGGGACATTCGGACATTGGGGTGACGTTGAACACCTACACCCATTTGAAATTTGAGGACGCCGAAAGCGAGCTGAAAAGGGTTGCAAGTGGCGAGTAGTAAAACCGTAAAATAGAGGTCAATTTACTACTTTTTGTACTACTTTTGGGGGCAAAGATATGCCAGACTATGCTACGATATGCCGAGACAGCAAGAAGGTGCAAGTCTCTGAAAAACCTTGAAATATCAAGGAAAACCAGCAAAATCAAGGAGTTTAGGATAGATGATAAAAATCTTATTTATTTGCCACGGCAACATCTGCCGTTCCCCCATGGCCGAGTTCGTACTTAAGGACATGGTGGCCCGCAGAGGCCTGAAAGACCAGTTTTATATTGCATCCGCCGCCACCAGCAGGGAGGAAATCGGGAACCCGGTGCACCGGGGGACGAGAGAGAAGCTGAGGGAGCATGGCATCAGCACGGCGGGCAAATGCGCCGTGCAGCTGAAGAAATCGGACTATGAAGCGTTCGATTATCTGCTGGGAATGGAAAAATGGAATATTTCCAATATCATGCGGATCATCGGGACGGATCCGGATCATAAGGTCTACCGGCTGCTGGATTTTTCCGACCGCCCCAGGGACATCGCCGATCCCTGGTACACCGGTAATTTTGATGTGACTTACGACGATGTGGTGGAGGGCTGCGAAGCTCTGCTGGCGTATCTGGAGAAAAACGGTGAGATCCGAACCCGCTGAGCGGAAGAAAGCGGAGAGAAAAGAGCTTTTCACCATCGGCGAGATCGGAAAGCTCTTCCATATGAATATCCGTACTTTGCGGTACTATGACGCCGCAGGCCTGCTGAAACCGGAAAAGACGGATCCGGACACCGGGTACCGCTATTATTCCACCAAGCAGTTTGAGCGGCTGAACACCATCAAATATCTTCGGGCGCTGGACATGCCCATTGAGCGGATTATCCGTTTTTTTGAAAATAAGGATACGGATACGCTGATGGAGCTGCTGAAGGAGCAGCAGGAGGAAATCCGTCTGCAGCGGGAACGGCTGGACCGGATTGCCAGAAAGCTGGAACGGCGCATTGAGCAGCTCAATGATGCCCTGGACTCCAAACTGGAGGAGATACGCGCTGTGCATCTGCCCAGGCGGCAGATTGCATTTCTCCGCAGAGAGATTTCCCTGGAAGAAGATCTGGAGTATCCCCTGCGGGAGCTGGAGAGAAGAAATGACCTGAATGCGGTGATGTTTCTGGGAAAAGTGGGCGTTTCCGTCTCCCGGGAACAGCTTTTGAGACGCCAGTTTGACGGATTTTCCGAGATTTTCGTGGTACTGGAACAGGAAGACGGCTATGAGGGGGCGGAGGAATTTCTGGAGGAGAGTGACTATCTTCTCATCCGCTATTCCGGCACCCACAAGGATGCCGGTACCTATTATGAAAAACTTCTGAATTACATGGAAGAGCATCATCTGGAGTGCTGCGGGGACTCAGTGGAAATCACCCTCATCGACTCCGGATTTACCAATGATACGGGGAAATACATTACAGAACTTCAGATTCCTGTGAAAAAAACTTGACCCTCCATTAACTGGAGGGTTTATTCTTTGTTAATAAGAAAGCCGGCACCGCAGAATACAGCCATCGCAGTGATAAGCCAACCGGCGCGGTACCATCTCAATCAGTGCCGTATCACCGACACAAAACCAACACCGCACATAATACACACCAACAGGGGGACAAGCCATGATAGGAACCATCGTGAACACAGCAGCGATTCTCACCGGCAGCATTGTAGGCAGCCGCATCAACAAGGGCATAAAAGCGGAGCATCAGGAAGTGATGTTCAACGCCATGGGCCTGGCGGCCTTTGGACTGGGAGTCAATTCCATTGTCCAGAATATGCCCAACAGCGCTTATCCGGTGCTGTTTATTGCCAGTCTGGCCATCGGGAGTCTGGTGGGCGAGATCATTGACATTGACGGCCGTTTTAAAAGGCTGACCAATAAATTCTCCGGCGGAAACAGCCTGGCACAGGGGCTGTCCACGGGAATTTTGCTGTTCTGTGTGGGGACGCTGTCCATCCTGGGACCCATTCAGAGCGCTTTGTACGGGGACAACACCTACCTGTTCACCAACGCCACTCTGGACCTGATTTCCTCCACGGTGCTGGCATCCACTTACGGAATCGGCATGTGCGCCGCGGCGGGAGTGCTGTTTTGCTGGCAGGGGGCCATTTATCTGGGAGCGGGATTTCTGGCGCCGTTTCTGTCACAGGATCTGCTGACGGAGATTTCCATTATCGGAGGATTTCTCATCGCCAGTTCCGGCCTTTCTATTTTAAATATCAAGCAGTTTAAAACCATGAATATGCTGCCCTGTCTGCTGGTGCCGGTGGCATGGTTCCTGATCAAGGGACTGTTCGGACTGTGATGAGGGCCGCAGAAAATAATCGAAAAAAGTCAGCCGCGTCATAAAACGCGGCTGCATCTGTCCTGAAAATAGATTTTCGGCATTAAATGTCCGGCGGCTTTAAATCCAGCCGCCGTCCAGGCCGATTACCTGGCCTGTCAGATAGCTGCTCTTGTAGGCCAGATGATAGACCAGATCGGCCACTTCTTCCGCCTTGCCCAGACGGCCGGCGGGAATCTCGTCCACCAGACTGATCAGATCGTCTTCGCTCATCCATTTGTTCATCTCCGTGTCAATGGCTCCGCAGGCCACAGCGTTTACCTGAATATTGCTGGGGCCCAGCTCCTTTGCCAGCGCTTTGGTAAAGGCGTTGATTCCGCCCTTGGTGGCGGAGTAGGCCACTTCGCAGGAGGCGCCTGCCACACCCCATACGGAAGAAATGTTGATAATTTTTCCTTTTTTGGCGGAAACCATGTCCGGAACAGCCAGGCGGCAGCAGTTGAAAACGGAAGTCAGGTTGGTCCGTATGATCCGGTCCCAGTCTTCCGGCTTCATGTCCTGAAGAAGTCCCACATAGGAAATGCCGGCGTTGTTTACCAGTACGTCTACGGGGCCAAACTGTTCCTTCACGTCGCGGAACATGGTCTGACAGGTATTCCAGTCTCCCATGTCGCCGAGAAAGGCCATGCAGGGAGCCTGAAATGCCTCGATATCCCGTTTGGCCTCCATGAGACGCTCCTCGTTGTGCAGGCAGCTGATGGCCACATTGTAGCCTTTGGATGCGAATTTTACGGCGACGGCTTTTCCGATGCCTCTGGAAGCGCCGGTCACCAGTACAGTCCTTTTTGCCATAAATGATCACCTCTCGCCCCAATTATATCACGTCCGGGAACAGTGTGAAAGAGTTTCCGGGCGTTGGAACGCAATTTGGTTTTCTTAAATCTTTCTTACTTCCCGGGATCCGGGATTGTATTTTCCTGACGGTGCGTGTTATACTGTTCTTTGAGACGCGGGCCGGATTCCGGGAGAAGATGCCGGAAAATCGGCCCTGGCAGCGCAGATCAGCGGGCGGAAGCGGGAAGGCTTCGTCACTGCTGCCTGCAGAGCAGAACACTGGAAAATATTAAGATTTCACAGACAGGAGGGATTCCCATGGGCGAAATTTATGACGTAGTCATCATCGGATCCGGTCCTGCGGGACTGGCGGCAGCCATTTACGCGGAGCGGGCGGAATTAAATGCCATTGTGATAGAGAAAAATGTAGTCAGCGGAGGTCAGGTGCTCACCACCTATGAGGTGGACAATTACCCCGGTGTGAAGGGGATCGGCGGGTATGACCTGGGCATGAAGTTCCGGGAACACGCGGACAGCCTGGGAGCGGAGTTTGTGGAGGACGAAGTGGTTCGCATTGAGACAGAAGGGGATGTGAAAAAAGTCGTCTGCACCGGAAATACCTACGAGACCAGAACGGTGATCATTGCCACCGGCGCCAGCCACCGCAAGCTGGGAATTCCGGGAGAGGAAGAGCTGGCAGGCATGGGAGTTTCCTACTGCGCCACCTGCGACGGAGCGTTTTTCCGCGGAAAGACCACGGCCGTGGTCGGAGGAGGAGACGTGGCCATTGAGGATGCCATTTTCCTGGCCCGTCTGTGCAAAAAGGTATATGTTGTTCACCGCCGGGATGAATTGCGGGGGGCAAAGAGCCTGCAGAAGAAGCTGTTTTCCCTGGATAATGTGGAAATGGTCTGGGACAGCGTGGCGGAGAGAATTGAAGGAGAAAATAAAGTGGAGCGCCTGGTGGTGTCCAATGTAAAGACAGGGGAGACTAGGGAGCTGGAGCTGCAGGGCGTGTTTATCGCCGTGGGCATCAGTCCCAACAGCGCTGCTTTTGAAGGAACTGTGGAGATGGAAAACGGCTACATCAGGGCGGGAGAGGACTGCGCCTCTTCCTGTCCGGGCATTTTCGCCGCAGGCGATGTGAGGACGAAGAGTCTGCGCCAGATTGTGACAGCTGTGGCGGACGGAGCCAATGCCATCACTGCCGTGGAGCGGTATCTCACGGAATTATAGGAGGGACTCCACGGATGAAGAAAAGAAGAAATGTACAGATGATCCGCGCCGTAATTCTGGCGGGAGGCATGACGCTTGCGGCTGCTTTTCCTGCCATGGCCGATGAGGTCGTGCCGGCCCTTACCTCCAGCGGCAACTCGGTCCAGACAGTGACGGCGACCAGCGGGGAGTCCTATGACAGCATTGCCATCTGCCGGGTTTCCAACTATGTAAATGTCCGCGCCGAGGCCAATACCTCCAGCGCGGTAGTTGGGAAAATCTATGATGACTGCGCGGCCACCATTCTGGTCACTGTGGCGGGAGAAGACGGCGACTGGTATCAGATCCGCTCCGGCACAGTGGAGGGCTACGTAAAATCCCAGTATTTTATCACCGGGGCAGAGGCGGAAGCCGTTGCCGCGGTGGTGGGAACCACTTATGCCACAGTGACCAGCGATTCCGGCCTGCGGCTTCGGGAAGGTCCTTCCCTGGAGACGGCCATTCTCACGACCCTGGATTCCGGAACCAGCTACGAAGTAATCGGGGAGCAGGACGGCTTTGCTCACCTGCTCATTGACGACACGCTTCAGGGCTACGTTTCCACCGATTACATCACCACGCGGGTGGAATTCCGACAGGCGGTGAGTCTGGAAGAAGAGGCGGCCATGCAGCAGGAGAAGGAACAGCAGGCGGCAGAAGCCCAGGCAGCCATTGAGAAGCTGGAGCAGACCAAAGAGGAAAACATTATCCCGGCCAATCCGGCTGGCGAAGGAACCTCCCACAGCGCGGAAGCTCCGCCGGTAACGGACAATAATACCTCTGATTCCGGTTCTCAGAGCGGCACATCCTCCGCAGGAGAGAACGGCCCTGGATATTATACGCCTGAGGGAGAAGAAGCGGTGATGAGCGCCACAAGAGATGCGATCGTGGCCTATGCCAAGCAGTTTTTGGGCAATCCTTATGTGTATGGAGGCAGCAGTCTTACAGAGGGGACCGACTGTTCCGGATTTGTTATGAGAGTGTTTGAACACTTCGGTATTTCCACTGGCAGAAGCTCCAGAGATCAGGCGGCAAATGTGAAGGAGATCGCTATCTCCGATGTACAGCCGGGAGATCTGCTGTTCTACGCCAGCGGGGACACCATCAACCATGTGGCCATTTACATAGGCGGCGGCCAGATTATTCACGCCGGAAGCTCCAGAACGGGAATCTGCATCGCCAATGCCAACTACCGTACCCCGTACAAGGCGGGGACGTTCCTGAACTGACGGGACAGAATGCCGTTTTCGGCAGCCAATCCGGTTTTTACCGGAGAAGGGCAGCCGGAAACGGCATTTTGTTTCAAACGGCATTTGCGGGTAGTGAAGACTTTACAGGTTGAATTAGCATACTT
Organism: Candidatus Lachnoclostridium stercorigallinarum; assembly: GCA_019116745.1. Taxonomy (GTDB): domain Bacteria; phylum Bacillota; class Clostridia; order Lachnospirales; family Lachnospiraceae; genus Lachnoclostridium_A; species Lachnoclostridium_A stercorigallinarum. Next base: position 2,891 of record DXBC01000093.1, on the reverse strand, counting down.
TACCAATAGTTTGGGGAGACGAATTGTTAAGTCTGCCTAATTGACATGGGCCTGTTTCAGACCTAAAATAAAGATATCATCCTTGTATACAAGGTTACTATTTTCTGGAAAAGGAAAACAGACGAAGAGAGGCGGTAGAAAAATGAAACAGCACAGATTCTGGGCTTGGGCGATGCTTTTCTGCGGTCTGATGGCTTTTTATACAGGCTATCGCCACAAATAAAGCGGCTCGGAATGGGAGAAAAAGCAAAAAACGGTAAAATTCAGAGAAAAACACAGAGAGGAAAGGGAAATACCATGTGGAACTGTAAATATTTCAAAGGATGTGTATGTTTTGTAAGCGGAGTTTTATTTGGAACGGCAGGCATTAAACTGCTCTCCAGCAGAGATGCCAAGAAGGCCTATGTGCACACGGCGGCCGCCGCTCTGCGGATGAAAGAGTGCGTCATGGACACGGTAAACAAGGTACAGGAGAATGCGGAGGATGTTCTTGCAGAGGCAAAAGCAGTAAATGAAGCGCGCGCTCAGAAAGAAGCCGCGGAAGCGGAGACCGTGGATGCCGCTGGGGCTGAGGAGACTGCGGAGCAGTTATGAAAATCCGCATTGAACATGAAATAAAAGGGCGGATCCGGTTTTCTACAAGCCTGGGCCGTCTCAATCCGGAGCAGGCGGACTGCCTGCTCTATTATCTTCTGTCTCTCCCGGGAGTGAAGAGTGCCAAAGTATATGAGCGCAGCGGAGACGGAGTGGTCTTCTATCAGGGAGAGAGAAAAGAACTGTTAAGGAAAATTGCCGGCTTTTCGCCGGAGAGCGAAGCGGTAAAGAAGCTGGCGCCGGAGTGTACTTCCAGAAAGGTGAACACGGAGTACAGAGAGCGCCTGATCAGCCGCTTTGCAGTACGGACTGCTTTTAATACCCTGGTCCCGGCGCCGGTGCGGACGGTCTGGACCTGCGTAAAAGCAGTCCGGTATCTGGCGGCCGGCCTGCGCTGTGTCCTGAGGCGGAAACTGGAGGTGTCGGTGCTGGACGCCACGGCCATCACTGTCTCTCTGCTGCGGAAGGATTTTAAAACAGCATCCTCTGTCATGTTCCTGCTGAGCGTGGGAGAGCTGATGGAAGAGTGGACTCACAAAAAATCCGTGGCGGATCTGGCGGGAAGTATGGCTTTGAATGTGGATAAAGTCTGGCTGAAAAGAGAAGATGGCGATATACAGATTCCCATTCATCAGGCCCGGGAGGGGGATCGGATCAGCGTGTCTGTGGGAAGTATGATTCCTCTGGATGGAGTTGTGACAGAAGGGGAGGCTATGGTAAACCAGGCGTCCCTTACCGGTGAGTCGATCCCAGTGAAAAAAGGGACGGGTTCCTCTGTGTATGCGGGGACAGTGCTGGAAGAAGGGGATCTGGTGATCCGGGTGAAAAAGGCCGCCGGCAGTACCCGTTACGAAAAAATTATTCATATGCTGGAGGAATCAGAAAAGCTGAAGTCTTCCCTGGAGAGCCGGGCGGAGCACCTGGCGGATCGTCTTGTACCCTACAGCTTTCTGGGAACGGTGGCGGCCTACCTGATTACAAGAGATCCCATGAAGGCTGTGTCCATTCTCATGGTGGATTTCTCCTGCGCTCTGAAACTTTCCATGCCGGTGGCTGTGCTTTCCGCTATGCGGGAGTGTAATGAGTGGCAGATCACCGTAAAGGGAGGAAAATTTCTGGAGGCACTGGCAGAGGCAGACACTCTGGTATTTGATAAGACGGGAACGCTGACAAAAGCAGAGCCGAAGGTGCGCCGGGTGGTGACTTTCGGCGGCCGGAACCGGAACGATATGCTGCGGCTGGCGGCATGTCTGGAAGAGCATTTTCCCCATTCCATAGCCAATGCCGTGGTACGGCAGGCGGAGCTGGAAAATCTGAAGCACGAGGAAATGCACGCGAAGGTCAACTATGTGATTGCTCACGGTATTGCTTCGGAGGTGGCGGGAGAGGAAGTGCAGATTGGAAGCCGCCATTTTATCTTTGAGGACGGCCGGTGCGAGGTCCCGGAGGGGGAGCAGGACCGGTTTGAGGAACTTCCGGAAGACTGTTCTCTGCTGTACCTGGCCATTGGAGGAAAACTGGCAGCGGTGATCTGTATTGAGGATCCCCTGCGGGAAGAGGCGCCGGAAGTAATTTGCCGGCTGAAAGAGCTGGGAGTCCGAAAGGTTGTCATGATGACGGGAGACAGTGAACGCACTGCCAGAGCCATTGCCCGCCGGGTGGGAGTGGATGAGTACCACTCTGAGGTTTTGCCGGAGGACAAGGCTGCTTTTGTTCAGACAGAACAGGATGCAGGGCACAGAGTGGTGATGATCGGAGACGGAATCAATGATTCGCCGGCGCTCTCTGCAGCGGACGCAGGCATTGCCATCAGCGAAGGAGCCCAGCTGGCCAGGGAAATTGCGGATATCACCATTTCCCAGGATAATCTGTACGGTCTGGTGACCTTAAAGGAGATCAGCAATCTGCTGGTGAAAAGGATACACAGCAATTACCGTTTTGTGCTGGGATTTAATTCCGGTCTCCTGGCCCTGGGATTTTTGGGCGTTCTGGCTCCCGGAACCAGTGCGTTTCTTCACAATATGTCAACTCTGGGGATCGGGATTCACAGCATGACCAATCTGCTGGAAAGACGGTAATTTCTAAGGCATCAGAGACAAAAGGGCCGCCGGCGCGATATACTCGCCGGCGGCCCTTTTGTCAATGCCGATTTCGCCTGTTTTTGATTTTTAGAATTCCGGTTCGATCAGGCCGTAGGTATTGCCTTTTCTCTTATACACAACGTTTACCTGATCTGTCTCGGCATTACAGAATACGAAGAAATTATGTCCCAGGAGCTCCATCTGTACGCAGGCGTC
>DXBC01000092.1 GCA_019116745.1 Candidatus Lachnoclostridium stercorigallinarum | reverse complement strand
AATATTAGTTTACTTTTTTTGAAAGATCCCAGAAGATCACCGAAGATCTCCTGGGATTTTTCGACAGACAGAAATAATCAGACTTTTTCTGAAGACAGAAAGGAGGAGCTGCATGATAGAATTTCGCAATGTAACAAAGTCGTATAAGAACAATGAGGTGCTGCGAAACATTAATTTTACCATTTATGATGGTGAAATCGTGGTCCTGGTGGGGCCGTCGGGCTGCGGAAAGACGACCACTCTGAAGATGATCAACCGTCTGATCGATCCCACAGAGGGGGAGATTCTGATCAACGGGGAGAATATCCGGGAAAAGGATCCCATCGCCCTTCGCCGGTCCATGGGGTATGTGATCCAGCAGACAGGACTGTTTCCCCACATGACAGTCAGAGAGAATATCGAAGTTATTCCCCGTCTGGAGAAGCGGCCGGTGTCGGAGATTTCCCAGAATACCCAGAAGCTGATGAAGATGGTGGATCTGGACCCGGAGCGATTCCTGGACCGTTATCCCATACAGCTGTCCGGCGGCCAGCTGCAGCGAATCGGCGTGGCCAGAGCTTTTGCCACAGATCCCGATATTATCCTCATGGACGAGCCTTTTTCCGCCCTGGATCCCATTACCAGATCCGGTCTTCAGGATGCCCTGGTGAAGCTGCAGACCAGGCTGAAAAAGACCATTGTATTCGTTACTCACGACATGGACGAGGCGGTGAAAATCGCGGACCGGATCTGCATTATGTATCAGGGAGATATTCTTCAGTATGACAAGCCGGAAGAGATCCTGAAAAACCCTGCCCACGGCTTTGTCAGCGAATTCGTGGGGAAAAACAGGATCTGGTCCAATCCGGAATACATCCGCGCCGATGATATTATGATCACATCTCCCGTTACCACGGAAATGGGAATTCCCATGTTTAAATGTATGGAAAAAATGCGTCTTCAGAAGGTCAACAGTCTGATGGTGGTGGATGAGCTCGGCCGCCTTCAGGGTGTGGTTCGGGCTGCTCATATCCTCCGCGCCCCGGACCGGGAAGCTCCGGTGGAGCAGGTCATGGTAAAGCCGAAATTCACGGCGAAGCCGGAGACCTCCATCATCGAACTTCTGCAGCTGTTCCGCCGCTACGAGCTGAGCAGCGTTCCGGTGGTGGACCGGGAAAATGTTCTGAAGGGCCTGGTGACCAACACCAGTCTGGTGACGGCCCTGTCCAATCAGTATCTGGATGAAGACATGATCAGTCAGTTAGAGGAGGCGGAGATATGAGTGGTTTGATTGAATATTATTCTCAGCAGCATGAGTATGTGGCAACTCTCCTGATGAGCCATATCCGGCTGTCAATTCTGTCTGTGGCGGTAGCCATTCTCATCGGAATTCCCCTGGGAATTCTGATTTCCGACAAGGTAAAGGTACAAAAGCCTGTACTGGGAATCGCAAACGTGGTTCAGGCGATCCCCAGCCTGGCAATTCTGGGATTTCTGATTCCGTATATGGGCATCGGTTCCAACACAGCCATATTTATGGTGGTGCTCTATTCCCTTCTTCCTATTTTGAAAAATACCTGCGCCGGCCTGGCAAACATCAGCCCGGATGTGATCGAAGCGGCAAAAGGCATTGGAATGACCAGGCGTCAGGTTCTGTTTAAGGTGAAGCTGCCCCTTGCCCTTCCGGTTATCATGGCAGGAATCCGAATCTCCAGCGTAACGGCAGTGGGGCTGGTGACCATCGCCGCTTACATTGGAGCCGGCGGTCTGGGAACCCTTGTAATCAGCGGAATTCAGACGGACAATTCCAGCATGATTCTGGCCGGCGCATTTCCCGCCTGTATCCTGGCCCTGCTTATGGATTTTGTCATGGCCAGAGTGGAGCGGGCAGTGACGCCCATTGCCCTGCGGCTTTCCGCGTCTGAGCTGACGCCGGAACGGGAGCAGAAGGAGAAAAAAGAGAGAAAGGTTACTCTCGGAACGGTAACCGCTCTGGTGTGCGCCGCAATTATCATGATCGCCGCTCAGTATTTCGGGGAGAAGCCGGACATCACCATCGGCTCCAAGGAAGCCTGTGAGAGTGTGATCATCGGCAATATGCTGGCGGATCTGATCGAGGCAAAGACGGACCTGAAGGTGGAGAGAAAGATGGCTTTGGGAGGCACTATGATCGCCTTTGAGGCCCTGGATCAGGGAGAAATCGACCTTTATCCCGAGTATACGGGCACGGCATACACCGCCATCCTGGGAGAAACGGCTAATCCGGGAATGACAAAGGAAGAAACCTACGAGGAAGTGAAAAAAGGTCTGAAGGAAGAGTACGGAATCGACACGCTGAACAATTTTGGCTTCAACAATACCTACGTGCTGGCCGTTACCAGAGAGACGGCGGAACGGTACAATCTGGAAACGGTTTCGGATCTGATCAATGTAAACGGACAGCTCCGCCTGGGCTGCTCTCCGGAATTTGCCGTGAGAGAGGACGGACTTCCGGGAATTCAGGAGGTTTACGGACTGGAATTCAAGTCAGTGCACAACTTCTCCGGAACGCTGATGTACACGGCCATAGAGTCCGGTGAGGTGGACGTGATCACCGCCTTCTCCACAGACGGCCTGCTCCAGAAATACGATCTGGTGCTGCTGGAGGACGACAGAAACTTCTTCCCGCCCTATTTCATGCTTCCCATTGTCAACGAGGACACCCTGGAGAAATATCCGGAAATTGCGGAAGTGCTGTCCTGCCTGGACGAATTTATTGATGACGAGACGATGCAGAGCATGAATTACCAGGTGGTAGAACTGGGAAGAGACCGGGCGGAAGTGGGAAGGGAATTCCTGCTGGAGAACGGCCTGGTGACGGAGGAGGAGCTGGCTCGGTGACGGACGGGAACTAAATAATGAAATTTGTGGCTGCTGCGGAAAAAATGAACTCAGCAGCCATTTGTTTTGTGCATTTTTGCGACAGATGAAATTGTATTTTGGGAATAATAGATACAAAACATACTAATTTAAAAATATTCAATAAGTATTTGCTTATCAAATAGATAAAAAACCAATATTTTACTATATTAATTGAACCTGATATACTGAACTCATCAGGTAACTCGGTAAAACTATATAATGAGAAGGGAGAACACATTATGAAAAAAACGTTGGCACTGGTACTGAGCGCAGCGATGCTGCTGTCTGTGACGGCCTGTGGAGGCGGAGCGGAAACTGAGGAGACTTCGGCAGAAAGCCAGGCGGCGGGGGAGAGCGCCGGTGAAGATGCTGCCGGGGAGACGGCGGCAGAGGGAAATACGGTAGAAAGCATCGTGGTGGTGCTTCCCAATGTGAGAGGAGACGGAGGAACCCACGATCTGGCCTGCCGGGCGGCAGAACAGATTGCGGAAGAGACAGGAACGGAATTGAAGATTGTGGAGATGGGAACAGCAGTGGTAGATTCGGCCAAATGGGAAGCCGGAATGGCTGATCTCTGTGAGGAGGGGTATGATCTGGTGATTGCCGGCGGATCTCTCATGAAGGATACCATCCAGGCGGTTGCCCCTGATTATCCGGACATTCCGTTTATCTGCTATGACATGGCTCTGGATTTTGACACGGTGGATATGCCCAACGTATACGGAGTGGATTTCCATCAGAATGAAGCGGGATATATGGCCGGCGTTGTGGCGGCCAGCATGACGGAGAGCGGCTATATCGGCTATGTGGGAGCCACGAAGATTCCCACTATCTACGACTTCCTGGTAGGCTACATCGAAGGCGCGCAGGCAGTAAATCCGGATATCCATATTGCGGTGGCCTGGACCAACGATTACAACGATGCCACTCTGGCGAAAGAGCTGGCTCTGGCACAGATCTCTGACGGCGCCGATGTGATCTTCCCCGCCTGCGGCAATGCGGCGGCCGGCGTCTATGAGGCGGCGAGAGACGAGAACGTATGGGCGGTTGGAAATGATCAGGATGTGGCTGCCAAATACGCGTCCAGCGATGAGAGCATTCAGCAGAGAATTCTGGCTTCCGTTATGAAGAAGGTGGATAACGCAGTCCGCAGAGCGTACGACGAATATATAGAGGGAACCCTGCCCTTCGGAACGCAGGAGACGGTCGGCGTGGCAGAGGACGGAGTCGGAATCGTCAAGAATGAATATTATGAGGCAACTGTCCCCGAGGACGTGAAAAATACAGTAAGTGAGTATGAAGCGAAAATCGCCGCCGGGGAAGTGGAAGTTTCCACAGCGATCGGAATGAGCGCAGAGGACATTGAGGCGATGATAAGCAGCGCGCAGTGACAGAATGTCATAGAAACTGGGAAGACCGGACTGTTGCAGTGCCGGTCTTCTCTCGTCTGGCGGGAAACTGCTGCAGCGTTTTCCGCGGAAACATCAAAAGGAGAGAGTTCAATGAGCGCAGCAGCAAATATGATCCCGGCCATTGAGATGAAAGGGATCACAAAAATTTATTCCAACGGCGTTGTGGCCAACAAGGATGTGGATTTCAGCGTAAATTACGGAGAGATCCACGCGGTTATGGGAGAGAACGGAGCGGGAAAATCCACGCTGATGAAGATGCTGTTCGGCATCGAGAAGGCAGATAAGGGGCAGATCTTTTTTGAAGGAAAGCCGGTGACCATAGGAAGTCCGGCGGAGGCCATTGCCCTGAAAATCGGTAT
>DXBC01000091.1 GCA_019116745.1 Candidatus Lachnoclostridium stercorigallinarum | reverse complement strand
GAGAGATAAGGGGGATGAGAGCTCATGGAATACGATCTGTCACGGTTTCTTAAAGCTCAGGAAGAGAGTTACGGGCGGGCCCTGAGGGAAATCCGGCGGGGAAGGAAGACCGGCCACTGGATGTGGTATATCTTCCCGCAGCTTCGTGGGCTGGGGATGAGCCGCACCTCCTGGTATTACGGAATCAGCGGACTGGAGGAGGCCAAGGCGTTTCTGAGCCATCCGGTTCTGGGAAATCATCTTCTGGAAATTTCCGGCGTTCTGCTGGAGCTGCCTTCTGACGATGCCGGCGAAGTGTTTGGGTTTCCGGATGACAGGAAGCTGCGGTCTTCCATGACCTTATTTGCCTGCGCGGACCCGGATCAGCCGATGTTTCCTGCAGTGTTGGGAAAGTTTTTCGGCGGCAGTCCGGATGAGAGGACGCTGGAGCTGTTAAAGGACGGATAAAATATGAGAGAGATTCATTTCTGGCGGGCCGGCAGAGCCCTGGTATGTGAGATTCCCAGGCTGTCTGCGGCAGAACGGGAAGTGGCGGAGGAGACAGCCCGCCATACAAAAAACACATGGCAGAAAAACCGGGACTTTCAGGAAATTCTGAAAAACACCGTGCAGGGAAAACTGGCGGAGGTGGTATTTGAGGCCTGTCTGGAACAGGTTACGGACACCTGTCTGGCGGTTTATGACCAGTTCCGGGCGGACGGGATGAAGCGTCACGCCCCGGTGGACGCCCTGATCTTTAAGAAGGAGACGGCGGAGGCGGTGCGGCTGGACTGTGAACGGCGGCTGGCAAAAGAGGCGGCGGACAGTGAATTCGGAACTGTTTCCGTTGGCCTGCGGGAGTATTTGAGTAGCCGCGGGGCGGTCACGGTGGAGATCAAGTCCTCTGCCCTGAAGGGGGCGGATTTTGATGGAGTGGGAGATTTAAAGCATAGGACGCCCCGGGATTTTTCTGTGATTGCGGAAAACATCCTTAAGCGGGATTTTTTCATCTATCCCCATTTCCTCCGCAGCAGCGGGGAGATCAGCTCGTTTTATCAGTATGCGGAGTATGTCAGGACGACGCGGGGAGATCAGTTTCCGTCTGGAAACCGGTCTTTTCTTCACCGGCTCATGGAGGTGGAGTATGACAATGCCTGCGACGTTTACACCCGGCTGTATTTTGACTACGGAAGCGGACATGTGTACATTCCCGGATACATTTCCAGGGAGGACTTTTTTGTCAGGCCCCGCATCGGGAAAATGCCAGGAGCGAAATCCGGACAGGCCGTCTATTGTATGAGAAGCATCGGGGACGGCTTTCCGGTGGAGGAAATTGACGGGGACAGACGGCTTTGGAACCATGACCGGCAGGGGGCTTACGCCAGATTATTCGGCGGCCGGGCTGAGCTTTGTCCTTGCTGCGGGGGCAAGCTGCAGATCTGCGCCAGCCGGAACCGGCAGCAGTATTTTTATCATTGTTTTGGGTGTGGGAAGAATTTTTCCGCAGATTTATGACCAGAGAAGAAACGAAACAGGAGGGACAGCAGGTGAAGGCGAGAAAGGACCTGGTAAGGGAAAATATAGAAAAGATCGGAGAGCTGTTTCCGGGCTGTGTCACGGAGACTGCGGGACAGGACGGAAAGATCAGAAAGACGGTGAACATGGAGCTTCTCCGAAACCTTCTCACGGAAAAGGGGGAGGACGAAGAGGAGACCTACTCCTTTACCTGGGTGGGGAAACGAGCTGCCATGGCAGAAGCCGTCCGCCCGGCCAGGCATAGACTGGCGCCCCGAAAGGAGCTTTCCCTGGACTGGGAGAAGACGGGAAACTTCTATATAGAAGGAGATAATCTGGAAGTGCTGAAACTGCTGCAGCGGGATTACCGGGGAAAGATCAAGATGATCTATATTGATCCGCCTTACAACACCGGCCATGATTTCGTCTACCGGGATTCTTTTGCCATGGACAGCGGCCGGTACCGGGATCTGGCCGGCGGGGAGGGGGAAACGGTTCCGGCGGACGGAAGGTATCATTCCTACTGGTGTTCCATGATGTACTCCCGCCTGGCGGCGGCACGGCATCTGCTGACGGAGGACGGCGTCCTGTTCATGTCCATCGATGACAACGAGCTGAGCAATCTGTTAAAGATTGCCGGGGAAATTTTCGGCGGCAGCCATTTCCTGGCCTGTTTTCCCAGAATTACAAAAAAGGCGGGAAAGACCACGGAAGCCATTGCCAAAAACCACGACTACGTACTGGCTTTCAGCAAAGGGGACAGCCCGAAATTTTACCTGCCGCCCCACACCGACGCCGGTTTTAAATATGCCGACGAGTACGTGGGGGAGAGGGGAAAGTACAAGCTGAACCAGACTTTGGACTACAACAGCCTCTCTTACAGTCCCAGCCTGGACTATCCCATTGAGCTGGACGGGGAGGTCTTTTATCCCGGCAATTCCTGCGAGAAATATCTGGAGAGGAAGGCGGGAAAGCATACCAGGGCGGACTGGGCCTGGAGGTGGAGCCGGGAACTGTTTGATTTCGGCCTGAAAAACGGGTTTGTGGTGGTGAAAAAATATGAGAATTATTCCAGGATCTACACGAAAACCTACCAGAACGCCAGGATTGTGAAAACGGACTCCGGCTTTGCGGTGGAGCATATCAGCCGTACCAGAGCCATTTCCACCCTGGAGTTTGTGGAAAACCGGTTTTCCAACGACAACGGGAAGAAAAATCTGCTGAAGCTGTTTGACACCAGCGTGTTTGATTATTCCAAACCGGTGGCTCTGATCAAAACTCTGGTGCAGTACTCCACCTCAGGGGACGATCTGGTCCTGGACTTTTTCTCCGGCTCCGGAACCACAGCCCAGGCGGTGATGGAGCAGAACCTGGAGGACGGAGGAAACCGGAAATTTATCCTGGTGCAGATTCCGGAGGCCACCGCTCCCAGGTCGGACGGAGCCAGGGCCGGATTTCAGACCATCTGTGAGATCGGCCGGGAGCGGATTCGCCGGGCAGGAGAGAAGATCCGGGAAGAGCATCCCCTGATTTCCGGGGATCTGGACTTGGGATTTCGGGTGTATCGGCTGGAGGAGGGGCTATGAAAATCGAATATTCCGGCATCGGTATCTTTACCCCTAATTTAAAGGAACAGCTCCTCACGGAGCTGAAAGCCCGGCTGGGAGAGCTGGACCTGGAGAAAACATATAAGCTGGAACTGCTCTTCGATGAAATTTCTCTGAGGGATACGGGGAGGATGGCTTCTTTTTCCATACCCAGGGAGGCTCTGCCCCGGTATCTTCAGGACCGGGAGCTGACCGGGGAGGAAAAGCGGTCCCAGCTTTTATCCTATCAGCTGGGGCAGGCGGCGGCCTGCCTGGATGAACTGGGCATCCGCGCCTGGCATTTTGCCGTTACGGGGCTTATGCTGTCGGATCCGGACAGTCTTGTCCTGGAACTGGAGGAGGGAGAGACATTCGGCACAGAGAAACCGGAAGGGGCGAAAAGGAAAAAGAAGGGAATGGATCCGCCGCCGAGAGTCTTTTCCATCATGCCCAGCATGAGAGGATTTGAGAGAAACCTGGCCAGTTTGGCGGAGCGGTGGACCGATGAGCTGGTGCAGGCCTTTGGCAGCAGAGAGCTGTATGAAAAGTATAAAGTGGTTCTGGGATGGGAAAAACTGAGGGATATTCTCAGCCGCTTCCGGGAGGAGTACGGCTCCGGCTTCTTTGGGCTGAAGGAGGAAAAGGGAAGGCTTCAGGCGGAATTTCTCCGCATGGTGAAGG
>DXBC01000090.1 GCA_019116745.1 Candidatus Lachnoclostridium stercorigallinarum | reverse complement strand
GCTGAAACAGGCGGAAATGGATCAGCTTTCCACTGCTGTGGATCTGATCAACGACGGAAAACAGTATCTGAAGGAACAGGGCAGCGATCAGTGGCAGACCGGATATCCGGACGAGTCGGATATCCGGGAGGACATTCTCCATGAGCGGGGATATTTTGTCACCGACGGAACCCAGCCCCTCGCCTATCTCTGCATCGATTTCGGCGGAGAACCGGCCTACTCTCAGATCAAGGGACAATGGCTCACTGACGGCTCCTTTTACGGGGTGATTCACCGTCTGGCGATCCGAAACGGCCAGAGGGGAAAAGGTCTCTCCGGATCCATTTTCCGCCTGGCGGAAGAACTGTGCAAAAACCAGGGCGCAAAGAGCATCCGGGTAGACACCGACGAGAAAAATACCATTATGCAGCACATCATGCAGAAAAACGGCTTCACCCTCTGCGGCACCATCTTCTTCGCCGGCGGCGACAAGCTGGCTTTTGAGAAGGTGCTGGACGGCCCCGGTTTATAGAAGACGTTTGACGGCCCCGGTTTACTTTGACAAGGGTTTCTCCCGGTGCTATAATTTGCTGAGAGACCGGAAAGCCTGATCCGTTCCGAACAGGAGCAGTATCCGGGATTCTCTGGCCCAACTGACAAATTGTAACGAAACGAGGAGAATACTATGAAAAAATCTGTATCACTGCTTCTGGCGGGCCTGATGGCCCTTTCCCTGGCCGGCTGTTCCGGACAGAGCGGAGAAACCGCAGCCGATGAAACCACTGCCGCAGCCGTTTCTGAAGAATCATCTTCCGCCGAAACGACTTCCGCCGAAGGGGAAGAAACGACTTCCGCCGCCGGAGAGGCTGACAGCGACAAATCTACCATCCGCATCGGCTCCCTCAACGGCCCCACATCCATGGGACTGGTCTATGTGATGGAGATGGCGGATCAGGGAGAAGCTGCCAGCAACTACGAATTCAATATGGCCACCGCAGCCGACGAGATCACCGGCCTGATGGTGAAGGGAGACCTGGATATCGCCCTGGTTCCCGCCAACGTAGCCAGCGTGCTCTACAATAAAACCGAGGGCAACATTACCGTGCTGGACATCAACACCCTGGGCGTGCTCTACGTGGTATCTGCCGATGACTCCATTCAGTCCGTTTCCGACCTGGCGGGAAAAACGGTTTATCTGACCGGTATGGGAACTACTCCCGACTACGTTCTTCAGTACCTGCTGGCGGCCAACGGCCTTTCCGCCGACGACGTACAGCTGGAGTACAAGACGGAAGCTGCCGAAGTGGCGGCAATCTTAAAGGAGACCCCGGATGCCGTGGGACTGCTTCCCCAGCCCTTTGTAACCTCCGCCATGGCTCAGAACGACCAGCTGAAAATGGTTCTGGATCTGACGGAAGAGTGGAACAAGGTTCAGGAGCAGGCAGGCGGCAGTACTCTGGTAACGGGAGTCACCGTGGCCCGCACCGATTTCCTGGAGGAAAACCAGGCCGCTGTGGACGCTTTCCTGGACGAGCATGAGGAGTCTGCCCTGGCTGTAAACAACAACCTGGACGATGCCGCCCAGAAAGTGGCAGATCTGGGAATCATCCCCAAGGCAGAGGTGGCAAAACAGGCCATTCCCTACTGCAACATCACCTGCATCCGCGGGGAGGAAATGAAGACCGCCTTAAGCGGATACCTTCAGGTCCTTTACGATCAGGATCCCTCTTCCGTGGGCGGCGCTCTGCCCCAGGATGATTTTTACTACATCCCGCAGGAGTAAAGAAAGGCGCAAAAACGGTATGGAATTCCGGCCTGTGCAGGCGGTTTCCATACCGTTTTTTCTGTACGCGTCTTCTTTCCGGAGCCGCCGGCGGATTCCGCCGCCTCCCTCAGTCTGCGCAGAATGACTTCCCTGTCACCAATCAAAAGAGAGGAACTTCATGGAACATTTTTACCTGACGCGAAAACTTCTGATTTTTCTGTTCTGGACGGCTCTCTGGCAGGCCGCCAGCATGGCCGTGGGCAACTCCATCCTTCTGGTGGGACCTGCCGACGTGCTGAAAACTCTTATTGCCCTGGCTGCCACCGCCGATTTCTGGAAAACCATCGCCTGCTCCGCAGGAAAAATTTTCCTGGGCTTTTTTCTGGCATTTGCCGCCGGCATCTTCCTTGGGACAGCGTCTTTCCGCCTGCCTTTCCTGGAAGAACTGCTGGCTCCTGTCATTGCCCTGATGAAATCCATCCCCGTGGCCTCCTTCGTCATCCTGGCTCTGATCTGGATCGGCTCGGAAAACCTGTGCATTTTCATCTCCTTCCTGGTGGTTCTGCCTATGATCTATCTGAACACCCTGGCAGGACTGAGAAGCACAGCCCCGGAACTTCTGGAGATGGCGGACGTCTTTCACGTGCCCTTTTTTCGCCGGATCCGCTACCTCTACCTGCCTGCCCTTCTCCCCTACCTCATAAGCGGCTGCCGCGTCGCCCTGGGAATGAGCTGGAAATCCGGCGTGGCAGCCGAAGTGATCGGCACTCCCGCCTGGTCCATCGGAAAGCAGCTCTACTTGTCCAAAACGTGGCTGGATACGGCCAGCCTCTTTTCCTGGACTCTGGTCATCATCGCTGTAAGCGCTGTTTTTGAGCGGATCATCCTGTTTCTGTTAAGCCGCATCCCCTGCGGAACCCCGTACAAGGAGGAAGGAAAATGACGGTAACTCTGGAAAATCTTCAAAAATCCTACGGCCCCCTCCCCGTTCTGTCCGGCTGCTCCTTTACCTTTCAGTCCGGCAGAACATACTGCCTCATGGGCCCTTCCGGAGCGGGAAAGACAACCCTGTTCCGCATTCTCATGGGGCTGGAAAAGGCGGACGGAGGGACGGTGCGATTTGAGGCAGATGGAGAAGCCCTCAGGGGTGTCCCGCGGTTTTCCGCCGTTTTCCAGGAGGACCGCCTCTGTGAAACCTTTTCCCCTGTGGAAAATCTGAAGCTGACACTGGGAAAATCGGTGCCGGAGGAGGAGATCCGCCGGGAGCTGTCCCTGCTGCTGCCGGAGGAATCCCTCTCCCGCCCCGTTTTCACCCTCAGCGGCGGCATGAAGCGCCGAACCGCTATCTGCCGTGCCATGACCGCCCCTTCCCTTGCCATCGTCATGGACGAGCCCTTCACCGGCCTGGACGAGAAGACGAAGGAGCAGGTGATCCGATACATCAAAAGCCGGCAGCGCGGCCGGCTTCTGATCATATCCACCCATCAGGAAGAGGACGTCAGACTTCTGGGAGGGGAACTGGTCACACTGACCGGGCTGACTTCACCAGCTCTCTGACGTGAAGTCCCGCCTGGAACCAGGCTCTGGTTTTTAGGAGGTCTGCCGGGATCAGGCTGCTGCCGATCCCCACTCCCAGAAATCCTCTTTTAAAAAAGCTCTGAATATTTTCTTTATTTACCCCTCCTACCGCCACGTAGTCGGTCCCGTCAAAGGGCCCTTTCAGGCTGTCAATGTATCCCGCCGGCAGATCCCCTGCGGGAAACAGTTTCATGACCGTATAGCCGTACTCCAGGCAGACTGCCACATCCGACGGAGTCATGACCCCCGGAAGGAGGGGAATATTTCTGATCCTGCAAAATTCCAGGGTTTTCTCCGACACCGACGGGGTCAGAAAAAAATCCGCTCCCGCCAGACTCGCTTCCAGACACCGTTTCGGTGTTGTCACGGTTCCTGCTCCGATTTTCACCTCCGGACGATTCTCAAACTGACGCTTCAGGCACTCAATCTGCCCGGGACCGTCCTCGGAATTCATTGCCACCTCAAACATCCGGACTCCCCCGTCGAAGACCGCTTCCGCATAATCCCACAGTATTTCCCCTGGAATATTCCTGAGAATCGCACAGACAGGGGCCTCTTTCACCATCTCCCTCATCATCTCGCCACCTCTTCTCTGCCCCGAAGAAATAATTCCAGCTGCCTCCGGGAAGGGCATCCTTCCGTATCTCCCTCACATTCCGTTGCCATGGCTCCGGCGGCAGCTCCCATTTTTCCGCATTCCTCTATGGAACGCCCTTCCAGAATCCCGCACAGGAAACCGGCATCAAAGGCATCTCCCGCACCAATGGGATCCACGCAGCAGCATGGATAAGAAGGAATCACCACAGATTCTCCTGGGACTGCTGCCACCGCTCCCCGGCTTCCATCCTTAACCGCTGCATACTTCGTTCTCCCATGCTGAAACAGCAGTTCCAGAATCCGACACACTTCCTCTGTTCCAAATAAAATTCCGGCTTCCTCCCGTCCCAGCATCACAATATCCGCTTCCAGGGTCATTTCCCTCAAAATCTCACTGTAATCCCGGCTGCCCCACAGCTTTTTTCTGATATTCGGATCAAAACTGACCATACAGCCGCAGTCCCGGACCATATCCATGGCCGCTCTTGTCATGGACAGACAGCTCTCGCTGAGCACCGGCGTGATCCCGGTGAGATGCAGAATCTTTGCTCCTTTTATGTATTCGGCGGATACATCCGATTCATCCATGCCGGATGCCGCTGAATCTTTCCGGTAATAAAACACAGATGTCTCTCTGCCCGGCAGCATCTGCCGGAACATGACTCCGCTCCGCTCTCCTTCCACCAGCCGCACATGGCTGGTATCCACTCCTTCCGCCCGGATCGTATTCCGGATCAGATATCCAAATTCATCCTCGCCCAGCCGGCTGATCCAGCCGGCTGTGTGACCAAAGCGGCTGACGTAGACCGCCAGATTGCTTTCCGCCCCCGCCACTTTCGGGATGAAGGACATACCGTAGCGCAAATATCCCTTTTTTTCCGGGACAAACGAAACCATCGTCTCCCCGACCGCAATAATTTCCGGCATACCACAAAATTGTTCCTCAATCTCCCTGCTGTCCTTCATTCAGGTAATTGTAAACCGTAAACCGGGAGATTCCCAGAAAATCGGCTACTCTCTCCGCCGATTTCTTGATCAGGAACGCTCCTTTCCCGTCTAAATAATGCACAATGGCAACCTTATCCTCTTTTTCCAGTTCCCCAATCTCTTTTCCCGTGTGATGAACCGCCTCCTGCAGCATGGCATCCAGCAGCTCGTCCACGTTGCTGGTAAACACCTCGTTGTGCGTGTCTTTCCTGTCCGGCTCCGTAATCTCGTCCAAGGTCTTCTTAAAGGACATCAGACTGGTAATGTCATAATTGATACAGAGGCTTCCCACCACATTGCCATCCTCATCCTTAAAATATTTACTGGAAGACCGGAGAATCTTCCCGTCCGGAGTCGTATTAATATAATGGTAAGTATCCTTCGCCTCCGCCGTCCCGCGAAGAATCTCCAATCCGGCATTGGTACCGGAACCTCCCACCTTCCGGCCGGTCACATGGCCATTCCAGATGGCCACAATCGTATTATCATAGGGTCTTGTAAGATCGTGAAGAACCACCTCGCAGTCCGATCCGAACTGCTCCGCAATGCACTCCGCAATTCCTGTAAGCATTTCCAAATGGTCTGTAATATAGCTCATCTTGTACTTTATCCTCCTGAATTTTCCAGTTCTTCCAATTTTTTCTAATATCATAACTTACAGAAATTATTTTTACAATAGTCCCTAAATCCGAAATCTCTCGGCCAGGTACCGTTCCAGTGCTGCAGCATCACAGTCCACCGGGTCCAGCGGATCCATAGACGCCCCGATCACCGGAAGTTCCTTTACTCCATTTCCAGTGATCACGCAGGCCACGGACTCTCCTTCTCTGATTCTGCCGGCAGCCCGCATTTTCTTTACCGCAGCACAGGCTGCAGCGCTGGCCGTCTCCGCAAACACGCCTTCCTGTCTTCCAATCTCTGCCTGGGCCTCCAAAATCTCCTCATCCTCTGCATCCTCTGCCCAGCCGCCGGACTCATAAACTGCAGTCAGAGCCGTTTCCCCGTCCAGCGGGAAAGCATCGGCAATGGCCACCGCCACTCCCTGGGGCCGTTCAACCCTCTCAATCTCATCCGGAGCCTTATTTTCCCGAAATGCCTGCACCAGAGGACTGCATCCGGATTCCTGTACCCCGATCATCCTTGGAAGGCGGTCTGTCAGACCCAGACGGAGCAGATCTTTAAACCCTTCATAAATTCCGGAAAGAATCCCTCCCCCTCCTACGGGAACTGCAATCCAGTCCGGAACCTTCCAGTCCAGCTGCCTTGCCATTTCGTAGGAAATGGTTTTCTCCGCATCCGCCTGAAACGGATTATAAACGGCGGCCGTAGTCACATTGTGCCAGCCGTATGTTTCATAAACCTGACCAATCAGCTCGATGCAGTCCGTCACAGATCCTCTCACTGGAATGACCCTGGCCCCGTAATGGCGGATCAGGGCAATTCTCTGGGGAGGAGTCTCCGCCGGAACCATTACATAGCAGGGGAGTCCGGCTCTGGCCGCGTAGGCAGCTGCAGCGGCTCCGGCGTTTCCCGCCGATCCGATTACCGCCGCTTTCGCCCCCAGTTCCGCTGCTTTGCTGAAGGAAATGCTCATACATCTGTCCTTAAAAGTCCCTGTGGGATTCATCCCTTCATTTTTCAGAAAAAGATTTTCAATTCCCAGCATCTGTCCCAAATTGCCGGCAAGAATAAGGGGAGTATCTCCCTCTCCCATGGAAACCCGGCAATTTTCCTCTGTCACAGGAAGAAGTTCACCGTAATCCCAGAACGAAGACGCATTTTCTATCACCTCTCTCAGATGGTCCCGTTCCCTCTCATATACAGCCCGAAGCACTCCGCCGCAGGACGGACAACGGTAAGCATCCGCCTCCCACTTTTTCCCGCATTTTCTGCATACCTGATAATATCGTTTCATGTCTTTTCCCCCGTCACAGCCAGATCTTTCCGCCAGGTCCCAGAGGCAGCCCCAGAACCGTCCAGATTACCAGCAGGATCAGCCAGAACACCAGAAACGAGATCGTGTAGGGCAGCATCAGAGAGAACGCAGTTCCCATACCGGTTTTTTTGTCATACTTTCTCAGAAAACCTACCATCAGCGGAAAATAGGTAAACAGCGGGCTGATGGGATTGGTAACGGAATCTCCGATCCGGTAAAGCACCTGGGTGTAAGCCGGATCAAAGCCCAGCAGCATCAGCATTGGCACAAAGATACTGGAAATCAGCGCCCATTTTGCCGTTTGACTGCCGATAAAAATATTGATGACACAGCACAGCAGAACCACGCCTATGGCCAGCGGAATTCCCGTCAGACCGATGTTCTGAAGAGCGTCTGCCCCGCTGATAGCCACAAATATTCCCAGATTGCTCCATCCAAACCAGGCAATAAACTGAGAAGCTACAAATGCCAGCACCAGAAATCCCGAAATTGTGGAAACTCCTCCTGCAGCCAGGCGAACCGCGTCAGAATCACGTTTGATCACTCCCACTGTTTTTCCATAGGCAATTCCCGGAACCAGAAAGATCACCGTCATAAAAAATACCATGCCGTTTAACAAGGGAGACGGGATAATGGTTCCGGACGGATCCCTCAAAACGCCTCCCGGCAGGATTCCGATTCCGACAATCGCCAGCACCACCAGAGCGGCAATTCCCGCATTTTTCAGACCTTTTATCTGTATGGGCGTCAGCTCTTCCAGTTTTTCATCTCCCGCCTCAATTCCAGACAGATCCTGATATCTGGGCGCCACAAATTTTTTCGTCACCCACGCCCCCAGAATGGCCAGAGGGAAGCAGGAAAAAGCCATAAAATAGTAGTTCACCGCCGGATTGACCGTCACGGAGGGATCGATAATATGAGCCGCCGTCTCCGTCATTCCCGCTACCAGCACATCTCCCGTACACAGAAAAATACAGGCGTTAAATCCTGCCGCCACAGCGCCGTAACTGGCGGCAATTCCGATAAAAGGATGCTGTCCCATGGACAGAAAGATCAGAGCCGCCAGCGGAGGCAGCACAATAAAGCCGGAATCCGAAGCCACGTTGGAACTGATGGCAATAAAGATCAGCACAATGGTGACCATGTTTTTCGGAAGCTTTGTTACGCTCTTTGTCAGCAACGCCTTCAAAAGTCCCGTTCCCTCCGCTACTCCCAGTCCCATCATCACCAGGATCACAGACGGCAGAGGGCCAAAGCCCGCCAGGTTGGTCAGCATGCTGTTTACGATCTGCCTGATTCCATCCGCTGTCAGCAGGCTGGTAACCGCCACAATCTCACCGGTAGCCGGATTTTCCACCTGCCATCCAAGTCCCTCTCCCACGGCAGACAGAATCAGAATCACAACTCCCATGATGATAAATAACACAGCCGGATCCGGCAGCTTATTTCCCGCCCGTTCCAGTTTTGTCAACCATGAAGTTTTTGCTGTTTTCGTACCCATAAATACCCTCCTCTACTGTAAAATTTCTTTTGCCAGCTGATAAAAGAATTCCGTACTCTCCTCCATCTCTTTTATACTTACATACTCATCCACAGTATGGGCCTGATCCAGACTACCCGGACCAAATACCAGGGTGGGAACTCCTGCATCCACCA
>DXBC01000089.1 GCA_019116745.1 Candidatus Lachnoclostridium stercorigallinarum | reverse complement strand
AGAAAAAACTCAATAAAAAAGGAGAGAAATCAATTATGAAAAAAGCAGGATTAGTATTACTGGCAGGAGTTATGGCATTTGGTCTGGCAGCTTGCGGAAGCAGCAGCAGCGAGACAACAGCAGCTACCACCACAGCGGCAGATACCACTGAGGCAGCAGCTGATACCACTGAGGCAGAGGCTGACAGTGAGGCAGCAGCGGATGAGCTGAGCGGCTCCATTACCATGGCCGGTTCTACTTCCATGGAGAAGTTTGCAAATACTCTGGCAGAGTCCTTTATGGCTCTTCATCCGGACGTAACGGTACAGGCTGAGTTTACCGGATCTTCCGCCGGCATTGAGGCAGTGCTGAGCGGTCAGTCCGATATCGGAAACTCTTCCAGAAACCTGACGGATGATGAGAAGGCAGAGGGCGCTGTGGAAAATATCGTTGCCATCGACGGAATCGCAGTGGTAACCGACCCGAGCAACACAGTTTCCGATCTGACCAAAGATCAGCTGGTACAGATTTATACCGGACAGATCACCAACTGGAGCGATCTGGGCGGCGAGAGCCTTCCTATCGTAGTAGTGGGAAGAGAGGCTGGTTCCGGTACAAGAGGAGCTTTTGAGGAGATCCTGGCAATTGAGGATCAGTGCCAGTATGCCAATGAGCTGGACTCCACCGGCGCGGTTATGGCAAGAGTTGCTTCCACTCCCGGCGCTATCGGATATGTATCTCTGGATGTTCTGGATGACACGGTAAAGGCTCTCAGCCTGGATGGCGTGGAGGCCAACGAGGCAAACATTAAAGATGGCAGCTACTTCTTAAGCCGTCCGTTCGTAATGGCTACCAACGGCGAGATTGCTGATCAGAACGAACTGGTACAGGCACTGTTTGAGTATGTATACTCTGCGGATGGCCAGGAGCTGGTACAGTCTGTAGGCCTTATCACTGTAGAATAAAACCCGGGAACGGACCTGAAAGAGACAAGCAAAAGAAGACGGGGGCTTTGCTGGCTCCCGTCTTTATTACGGAATGCCTGACAGATGGCAGAATGCCTGGCAGATGGCGGAATGGTTGAAAAAGGCGGTCCCGGCCGCCGGAGGGCGGCAGGCATGCCCCTGACGGAGGGATGATACCGCTGTACCCGAGTGTGGAGGAAATATGAACGAAAAGATTTCGATAGTTGGAAATAAGAAAAACAAGTCTGCTGTGGAAAAGGGAGCGGAAATCATTTTCACCGGATGCGGCCTTCTGGCAGTGCTGGCGGTGGTTTCCATCACCGGCTATATGATCATCAGCGGTGCTCCGGCTCTGTTGCAGGTGGGAATCACGGACATCCTGTTCGGAGCTGTGTGGAAACCCGCCTCTGACCCGGCATCTTTTGGTATCCTGTACATTATTCTCACATCTATTGTGGGAACTTTTATGGCAATCCTCATCGGAGTTCCCATTGGCCTTTTTACCGCCATATTCCTGGCGGAGGTGGCCCCGCCCAAGCTGGCGGCTGTGGTACGGCCGGCCGTGGAACTGCTGGCAGGAATTCCTTCTGTAATCTACGGACTGCTGGGCGTTCTGATTTTAAACCCACTGATGTACAAGCTGGAAATCCGCATTTTTGAGGGTTCCACCACCCATCAGTATTCCGGAGGAGCAAACCTGATCTCCGCAGTGCTGGTACTGGCTCTGATGATTCTTCCCACGGTGGTGAATATCAGCGAATCGGCCCTGAGAGCGGTTCCGGGACATTTAAAAAGCGCGTCCCTGGCGCTGGGCGCCACTCATATGCAGACCATCTTCCGCGTGATTGTGCCGGCGGCAAAATCCGGTATTATGGCAGCTATCGTGCTGGGCTGCGGAAGGGCCATCGGCGAGGCCATGGCCATCACCCTGGTATCGGGAAGCTCTGTGAACATCCCCCTTCCCTTCAACTCCGTCCGCTTCCTGACAACGGCCATCGTGGCAGAGATGTCCTATGCGGAGGGACTTCACAGACAGGTACTGTTCACCATCGGACTGGTACTGTTCGCGTTTATTATGGTTATCAATGTGGTTTTGACCCGTATGTTCAAGAAAGGAGAGGCTTCAAATGACTGACGGCATGACAGGAGGCACCTGCGCGCAGGTGAACCGGGAAAACAGCATCTATAACCGCAGGGTCCGCGTTTCCGATCAGATCTTAAAGGGACTGATCTATCTGGCTGCCGCGGTTGCCATCGCGATCCTTGTGGGCATTATGGGATATGTGTTTGTGAGAGGACTGCCGGAGATCAGCTGGGAATTTCTGTCTACAGTGCAGAGTTCCATCAACGGAACCTTCGGTATTCTGGGAAATATTATCAATACCCTTTACATCATTGTGATTACCCTTCTGGTGGCCGTGCCTGTGGGCGTGGGCTCCGCCATTTACTTAAATGAGTACGCCAAGCCGGGAAAACTGGTGAGAAGCATTGAGTTTACCACAGAGATTTTGTCCGGTATTCCGTCCATCATTTTCGGCCTCTTCGGCATGGTAATGTTCGGTACGGTTCTGAAGCTGGGATATTCTGTCCTTACGGGATCCTTTACCCTGACTCTGATGGTGCTGCCCCTGATTACGAGAAATACTCAGGAAGCCCTGCGGACGGTGCCGGACAGCTATCGTTCCGGCGCTCTGGGAATCGGAGCAACCAAGTGGTACATGATCCGCACCATCCTGCTGCCCAGCGCGGCTCCCGGCATCCTGACAGGAATTATCCTGGCTGTGGGACGTATTGTAGGCGAGTCGGCCGCCCTGCTGTTTACTGCAGGAAGCGGATTCCAGCTGCCCAGAGGACTGTTTTCCAAGCTGTTTGAATCCAGCGGAACTCTGACCATTCAGCTGTATTTGTCCATGCAGAGAGCAAAATATGATCAGGCATTCGGCATCGCTGTGGTGCTTTTGCTGATCGTGCTGTGCATCAACCTGCTGGCCCGCTATGTGACCCGCAAATTCGGAACGAAGAAATAAGGAGATAGAGGAGAAATTTTATGGACGTAAAAATTTCCACGAAAGACTTGAATCTGTACTACGGTACCAACCACGCCTTGAAAAACGTAAATCTGGATCTTTACGCAAATAAGATCACGGCCTTTATCGGACCGTCCGGCTGCGGAAAATCCACCTACTTAAAGACCTTAAACCGGATGAACGACCTGGTTCCCAACGTAAAAATCGAGGGAAAGGTTCTTCTGGACGGGGAGGACATCTATGATCCGAAGGTGGATACCACAATTTTGAGAAAGAAAGTGGGCATGGTGTTCCAGCAGCCCAATCCTTTCCCCATGAGCATTTACGACAACGTGGCCTACGGTCCCAGAATCCACGGCCTGAAAAACAAGGCGAAGCTGGATGAGATCGTGGAGCAGAGCCTTCGCGGGGCAGCTCTGTGGGATGAGGTTCATGACCGCCTGAAGAAGTCTGCTCTGGGCCTGTCCGGCGGACAGCAGCAGAGACTGTGCATCGCCAGAGCCCTGGCTGTGGAGCCGGAGGTGATTCTGATGGATGAGCCCACATCCGCTCTGGACCCCATTTCCACTCTGAAAATTGAAGACCTCATGGACAGCCTGAAGGAAAAATATACGGTGATCATCGTAACCCACAATATGCAGCAGGCAACCCGTATCGCCGACTACACTGCGTTTTTCCTGGTGGGAGAGGTCATTGAATACGGAGAGACGGAGGAGCTGTTCTCCCATCCGAAGAAGAAGCAGACAGAAGACTATGTGACCGGAAGATTTGGTTGATGGAGGAATCGGAGAAAATGAGAATATCATTCGAGCAGGAATTGGAAAATTTGAATGAATCCCTGACAGAAATGGGCACAAGAGTGGAAAAAATCATTGAGAATACT